>NZ_JBXAPK010000003.1:0-452362 GCF_058803905.1 Luteimonas sp. GW821-FHT14E02
AGACCCGAAGGGCGGCGGGCAGGACGCCCGCCGTTTTCCGACCGAGCCATGGATGGCGAGTCGGAAAATCCTGGGGCGCTTCCCGTCATGGGATTGCTTTGTCGAGAAAAGCGTTTTTCTTTGGTTCGTTTCTTTTGGCGCTTACCAAAAGAAATGAACTCGCCCCTTCAGGGGCGAAACGCTTTTGCTTTTCGACAGCCGCAGCCAAGAGCAAAGACACTGGATGACCAGCCATCCGGCTGTTGAAAACCCGGCCTTCGCGGGAATGACGAGTAGAAGCAACACTAAATGGGTCCCAGCTTACGATGGGATGACGCCGGAGCCCCAAAAGACGAGTTATTTCTCGACGAACGCCCGCTCGAACACGTACTGCCCCGGCGTCCCGATGCGCGGCGCGGCGGTGAAGCCACGGGCGTCGAGCAGGGCGCGGAAATCGGCCAGCATCTGCGGGCCGCCGCAGATCATGGCGCGGTCGTGTGCGGCGTCGAGCGGCTGCAGGCCGAGGTCTTCCATCATGCGGCCGCTGTCCATGAGATCGGTGAGGCGGCCGCGATGGTCGCGGCCCGCGAAGATGAAATCCTCGCGCGTCACCGCCGGGTAGTAGAGCAGTTTCTGCGCGATCTGCTCGCCGAGCAGTTCGTGCCGCGGCAGTTCGTTGACGATGTAGTCGCGGTAGGCGAGGTCGGCGGCGCTGCGCACGCCATGGCAGAGCACGATGCGCTCGAAGCGTTCGTAGGTCTCCGGGTCCTTGATCACCGACAGCCACGGCGCGAGGCCGGTGCCCGTGCCGAGCAGGTACAGGTTGCGGCCGGGATGCAGGTCGTGGATGAGCAGGGTGCCGGTCGGCTTGCGTCCGATCAGCACGCCGTCGCCGGGGCGGATGTCGCGCAGGCGCGAGGTCAGTGGTCCGTTCGGCACCTTGATGCTGAAGAACTCCAGCTGCTCTTCCCAGTTGGCGCTGGCGATCGAGTACGCGCGCAGCAGCGGGCGGCGCGTGCCGTCCGGTTGCGGGATTTCGAGGCCGATCATCACGAACTGGCCGTTCTCGAAACGGAAACCGTCATCGCGGGTGGTGGTGAAGCTGAAGTAGTCGTCCGTCCAGTGACGGACGTCCAGCACCGTCTCGGTGCCAAACGCAGAGGACATGTGGGGAGCTGTAACGAAGAAACTGCCCCTATTGTACCTTAGGGATGAGAACCGCTCTCATCTTTCCCGGCGACAATGGCTCCGTGCGTCCGCTGGCGGGCCTGGCCGAGCCGCCAGGCCATTCCGGCACGCAGGCTGCGGTAGCGGCAGGCGTTGAAATCGCGGACCACCAGCTGGCGGCCGCCGGCGAAATCGATGCGCAGATCGGACAGGCAGCCGGCGCCGGAGTCCACCCGCAGCGTTTCGGCGTTGCCGCCACCTGGCAGCCCGCCTACCGCGAGCGGCGCCGCCCGCCAGGCGTCGCTGCCGGGCGTGGCGCTGTGAACGGCGCGGATGCGGTCGCGACCGTCGTTGACCAGGGTGAGGTAGCGCGTCGTCGCCGGGGCGGCGGTGGAGCCGACGAGCAGCAGGCAGATCAGGATCGAACGCATGACATCCTCCAGGATGTGCGGACGAGCGGGCCCGACGCGGCGGCCTGCGCCGCGCGGATGGAAGTGTTGCGGGGAGCGAGCGGCGTCCGCCGCTCGCGGGGATCAAACGGTCTGCCGTTTGATCAAGCGTGCCGTCAGTACAGCTCCAGCTTGCCGTTGCCGGAGAAGGTCTGGATGCGGATCTCGCCACCGCCGTCGCCGTAGCGCTGATCGAAATCCGAACCCGGGCCGTATTGCGGGCGGCTGATGCGCGCGCCCGGCGCGCTGAGGTCGCCGCTGAAACTCTTGCCGTTGACGCGGGCCGACAACGATTTTGGCATCACGATCTTGATGTCGCCGCTGGTCGTCTCGGCATTGATCCTGCCGCCTTCGGCCAGATTGCCACGGACCATGATGTTGCCGGAGATGCTGTTGGCGGTCAGCTCGCGCACGCGTTTGTCGCGCGTGTCGATGCTGAGTTCGCCAGAGACGACTTCCCCCTTGATGGAGCCATCGAGACGGCCGCGCAACGAGAGGTCTCCGCTCACCGACTGCACGCAGACATCGGTGCTGTTGAGCGTCGCCACCACATCGCCGCTGACGCTCTGGATGTCGGCGCGGCCCGGTGCCCCGACGACGGCGATATCGCCGCTCACGCTGTCGATATCGAGCTTCGCGCCGGCGGTGCCGGTGACGTCGATGTCGGCCGAGACGCCCTCGATGGACAGGCTGGCCAGGGTCGGCACCTGCAGGATCAGGGTCGTGGATTCGGTATTGCTGCTGTTGCGCGGATATTTGACCCTGACGTCTAGCTGGCGGCTGTCGCCTTCGATCTCGAACCGTTCCACGCCGTTGCCGAGGCTGCCGCCGATGTGGACCTGCGGCTTGTCCCACACACGCACTTCGATGCGGCCACTGATGTTCTTGACGTTGACCGTGCCGCGCGCATCGAGCGGGCGGGTTTCGTCGATGGGTTTCGCGGCCGAGGCGGGAAATGCGAGGCCGATCAGCAGGGACAGCGCGAGGATTTGCAGTTTCATGAAGTACTCCGGAGGGTCCTGATCAGCCAATGGGGGCAGCCAATGCGTTCAGCTCATGGCGAAGCGCTGGGTGAGCGCGAGCCGTTGCGTGTAAAGCTTCTGCAGTTGCCTGAGAAGGAAGCGGGAATCGGGATCGCGCGTCAGCGCGTCGCGCACTTGCTCGACGCCCATGTCCAGTACGCGCAAGGCGTCGGCGTGCGCGGTGACGGGACGCCCGTGGGCGTCGATCTCGCGCAGCGCTGTCTGGTATTGCCGGGTCATCGCGGCGGCTTCGCGGGAAATCGTGTTCGCGGCGACATCGTTGGAACCGGCAGGTACCGGTGCGGTGACCGGAGTCGGGCGCAACTGCCAGGCCAGCGCGAAGGCGAGCCCGATCGAAGCGGCCATCGCCATCCAGCGCAGGCGGCGCGAAGGCCGGGGCAGGGCGTGCGTCGGCGCGGGCTGCGCGATCTCCGGCCCGGTGGCGATGCGCTCGGCGATGCCGGCCCACAGGTCGCGCTGCGGCGTGACGTCTTCGCGCAGGCCGCGCAATTGCCAGCGCAGGGCATCGGGCATCTCGTCGACGTTGTCGTTCGAGCGCTCTTGATCATTGGGAATCACATCGTTCGGGGTCATGCTTCACCTCCAAGCCGCGCACGCAGCAATGAGCGCGCGCGGTGCAACTGTGCCTTCGAACTGCCGACGGCCATGCTCAGTTCGACGGCGATTTCCTCGTGCTTCCATCCTTCCACATCGTGCAGCACCAGCACGGCGCGTGCTCGTGGCGGCAGCGTGGCGACCACGCGCTCCAGGTCGGTCGACAGCGCCGTGGTGTGGCCGGCCGAATCGATGCTGCCGACGCTGTCGTAGTCGTCATCCGCATCCATCAGCGGCTGGCCGCGCCGTGAGCGCAGTTCCATCAGCGCCGTGTTCACGGCCAGCCGGTACAGCCAGGTGCCGAAGGCGCTTTCGAAACGGTATGACGGCAGCGCTTGCCAGGCCCGCACGAAGGCATCCTGGGTCAGGTCCTCGGCGCGGCCGTGCTGGCCGCCGACCAGCCGCAGGATCACGCCGTGCACCCGGCTGGCATGCCGCCGGTACAGGGCTTCGAAGGCCCCCATGTCCCCGCCGCGCGCCACGCGGACCAGGGCGGCGTCGGCATCCTCGGCAGGCGCGTCCAGCGAAATCGCGGGCATGGGTTCGGTCATCGCGGCCATCAACATGATCAATCGGATGCTACGGGGCGGGGAAAGGTTTAAAACAGTGCCGAACGGGCCGAAGACCGCGCGCAGGCGACACGTATCGTGACGGCCGAAAATCACGTTCTCATCCCGCGAGAGCCTCCGGGATTAGGCTATGGCCATGCCCACGGGAACGCTCTGGACCATCGGCCACTCCACCCGCGACTGGCCCGTTTTCGTCGACATGCTGCGGGATGCCGGCATCGCGACGCTGGCCGACGTGCGCCGTTTCGCGGGCTCGCGCCGCAATCCGCAATACGCGGGGGCGGCCATGGCGCAGGCCCTGCGCGAGGCCGGGATCGAGTACGTGGCGATGCCGGAACTGGGCGGACGGCGCGAGCCGGCGGCGGATTCCGCCAATGACGCCTGGCGTGTCGCCGCTTTTCGCGGTTACGCCGACTACATGGCGACGCCCGAGTTTGCCAGCGCGCGCGAACGCTTGATGAAGATTGCCACGCGTTCCCGCTGCGCGGTGATGTGCGCCGAAGCGTTGTGGTGGCGCTGTCATCGACGGCTGATCGCGGATGATTTCACCGTGCGCGGCTGGGAAGTCGTGCACCTGCTGGCGCCTGGGGACACTCAACCACATGCCTTGCATGAAAATGCGCGCCTGATCGACGGCGTGCTGCGTTATCCGGGCGCAGCGGCGGCGCAGAAAGGATTGTTCGACTAGGGCATTTTTGATTCAAGTCCACACGACCACATGCTCGTCATCCCGGCGAAAGCCGGGATCCAGCCTTTCGATCCGCGCGCAGTCTTTTGCGGGATAAAGCTGGATCCCGGCTTTCGCCGGGATGACGAGCGTTGTAAGCATTTGAATCGAAGCTGCTCTGCTCCAGCCATGCAGACAGAAAAATCGATCAGCGATAACCCGCGGCCTGCAACTCGAACAACTCGGCATAGCGCCCGCCCTGGGCGATCAGCTCGGCATGCGTGCCGCTGGCCTCGATGCGCCCCTGTTCCAGCACCAGGATGCGATCGGCCATGCGCACACTGGAAAACCGGTGCGAGATCAGCACGGCGGTCTTGTCGTCCGAGAGTTCCTTGAAGCGCTGGAACACTTCGAATTCGCTGCGCGCGTCGAGCGCGGCGGTGGGTTCGTCGAGGATCAGCAGTTGCGCATCGCGCATGTAGGCGCGGGCGATGGCGATCTTCTGCCATTCGCCGCCGGACAGGTCCACACCGTCCTTGAACAGCTTGCCGAGCATCTGGTCGTAGCCGCCGGGCAGGCGTTCGATCACCTCGTCGGCGACGCTGCGCCGTGCCGCCTCGCGAATGCGCGGCTCGTCCTCGCGCGCGTCGATACTGCCGACGGCGATGTTGTCGGAGGCGGTGAGGAAGTAGCGCACGAAATCCTGGAAGATCACGCCGATGTTGGCGCGCAGTTCGTCCAGGTCGTATTCGTCGAGCGGATGGCCGTCGAGCAGGATGCGGCCTTCGTCCGGGTCGTACAGGCGTGCCAGCAGTTTCACCAGCGTGGTCTTGCCGGCGCCGTTCTCGCCGACCAGGGCCAGCACCTCGCCGGCGTGCAGGGTGAAATCGAGATGGCGCACCGCCCAGCGCTGCGCGCCGGGGTAGCGGAAACCCACGTTCTCGAAACGGAGACCTTCCCGGATCGGTTTCGGGAATGGCCGCGGCTGTGCCGGCGAGAAAATTTCCGGCCGGATGCGGAAGAACGAGAACAGGTCGTCGAGATACAACGCTTGCCCGGCCACTTGCGAGAATCCGGTCAGCAGGTTTTCCAGTAGGCCGCGCAGGCGGCGGAACGAGGCCGACAGGAAGGTCAGGTCGCCGATGCTGAATTCCCCGCGCACCGTGCGCCAGGCGATGAAGCCGTAGGCGGCGTAGTAACCGAGCGTGCCGATGGTGGTGAACAGGCCGCCCCAGCCGGCACGGCGCAGCGCGACGCTGCGATTCGCGCGATAGATCAACCATGACAGCGTGTGGAAGCGCTCGATCAGGAAGCGGTTCAACCCGAAACTCTTCACCTCCTTGGCGGAGGTGGCGCTGGCGCCGAGCATGCGCACGTAATCCAGCTCGCGGCGTTCCGGTGTGGAATGGAAGTTCACCGCGTAGCTCTGCGCGTTGAAGTGCATCTCGCCGATGAAGGCCGGCAGCAGCGCGATCAGCAGCAGCACGATCAGCCAGGGCGCGTACACCAACAGGCCGACGACGAAACTCAGGATGGTGACGATGTCCTGCGCCTGGCCCAGTAATTGCGACAGCAGCGGGCTGCGCCCGGCGATCTGGCGGCGCGCGCGGTCGAGCTTGTCCTGCAGGTCGGCGTCCTCGAAATCCTCCAGGTCGAGCGAGGCCGCATGTTCCATCAGCCGCACGCTGGTGCTGTTGGAGTACAGCTCCGACAGCAGCGAATCGACCAGGCCGACCACGCGGCCGAGCAGGTCGGAGCCGATCGCCAGGGCGAATTCCAGCGCCAGCAGCCCGAGCAGGTGGTCGAGCGTGCCGGCGTGCCACATCTCCGCCAGCGATGCCTTGGCCGGGCCCAGCGCCACCAGGCGCACGGCCTCGTCCACGATCAGCTTGCCGACGTACAGCGTCGCCACCGGGAGCAGGGCGCGCACCAGGCGCAGGCTGATGCTGGAGAGCGTGAGCGTGCGGCTGGTCTCCCAGATGCTGCGCAGGAACGGCGGCAGGTTGCGCAAGGCCTTGAAGCGCTGGCGGAGATTCAACTTCGGCGGCTCATGGCTGCGCATGCGCCAGTAGGGGCTCGACATTCGCGACTTTCGGGCAGGCGGGGCCGGAAGCATGCCACGCAGCGGCGGGAGGTGGCGTTCCGTGCCGCTGCGCCGGCGCTTCGCGCGGTAAAATGTGGGTCCCCCCGCAAGCTTCCGAGCCAGCCTTGACCACGATCCGCCCAGCCGTCTTCAAGCCAGCCGTCATCAAACAAGACGATCTGATCCAGAGCGTCGCCGACGCCCTGCAGTACATCAGCTACTACCACCCGGTCGACTACATCAAGAACCTCGCCGCCGCCTACGAGCGCGAGCAGTCACCCGCGGCCAAGGACGCGATGGCGCAGATCCTGATCAATTCGCGCATGTGCGCCGAAGGCCATCGCCCGATCTGCCAGGACACCGGCATCGTCACCGTGTTCCTGAAGATCGGCATGGACGTGCGCTGGGACGGCGCGACGATGGGCGTTGAAGAGATGGTCAACGAGGGCGTGCGCCGCGCCTATCTGCATCCGGACAACAAGCTGCGCGCCAGCGTGCTGCGCGATCCGGTCGGCGGCCGCAAGAACACTGGCGACAATACGCCGGCGGTGGTCAATATTTCAGTGGTGCCCGGCAACACGGTCGATGTGATCGTCGCGGCCAAGGGCGGCGGTTCCGAGGCGAAGTCGAAGTTCGCGATGCTCAATCCGTCGGACTCCGTCGTCGATTGGGTGCTGAAAACCGTGCCGACCATGGGCGCTGGCTGGTGTCCGCCCGGCATGCTCGGCATCGGCATCGGCGGTACCGCCGAAAAGGCGATGCTGCTGGCGAAGGAAGCGCTGATGGAGCCGATCGACATCGTCGACCTGCAGTCGCGCGGGCCGTCGAACCGGCTGGAGGAACTGCGCCTGGAGTTGTACGAGAAGGTCAATGCGCTCGGTATCGGCGCGCAGGGCCTGGGCGGCCTGACCACCGTGCTCGACATCAAGATCAAGGATTATCCGACCCACGCCGCCAATCTGCCGGTGGCGATGATTCCCAACTGCGCCGCCACACGCCACGCGCACTTCGTGCTCGACGGCAGCGGACCGGTGATGCTCGATCCGCCTTCGCTCGAGGACTGGCCGAAGCTGACCTACGACGCCTCGAAGGGCCGCCGTGTGAATCTGGACACGGTGACGCGTGAGGAAGTCGCCTCGTGGAAGCCGGGCGAGGTGCTGCTGCTCAACGGCAAGCTGCTCACCGGTCGCGACGCCGCGCACAAGCGCATGGTCGACATGCTCAACAAGGGCGAGGCGCTGCCGGTCGATTTCAAAGGCCGCTTCATCTACTACGTCGGCCCGGTTGATCCGGTGCGTGACGAGGCGGTCGGTCCGGCCGGCCCGACCACGGCCACGCGCATGGACAAGTTCACCGAGCAGGTGCTCAGCCAGACCGGCCTGCTCGGCATGGTCGGCAAGGCCGAACGCGGGCCGACGGCGATCGAGGCGATCCGCAAACACCAATCGGTGTACCTGATGGCCGTGGGCGGCGCCGCCTATCTGGTGTCGAAGGCGATCAAGGCCGCGCGCGTGCTCGCTTTCGAGGATCTCGGCATGGAGGCGATCTACGAATTCACCGTGCAGGACATGCCGGTGACCGTCGCCGTGGATTCGAGCGGCGAATCGGTGCATCGCACCGGTCCGCGCGAGTGGCAGGCACGGATCGGCAAGATTCCCGTGGTGGAGATTGCCTGATGAAAGCCGGTTTGATGAAAGCCTGATCGATGAAAGCGGCCTGGTGAAAATTGCTTGATGGAGGCGGCGTGATCTTCAAGTGCGGCAAGTTGTTGACCGATCATCGCGATTTCGATCGCGTCATCGGTGCGCTGCGCCGCATTGCGGTGCTGGGCATCAAGCCCGAGGAGCGTGCCGACCGGCCCGCGCATATCGTGCCTTCTTATCTGCGCCGCGTCGGCTACGAGATCCTGCCGGTGCCGGTGTACTACCCGGACGTCGAGCGCATCTTCGACAGGCCGGTGTACCGCAGCGTGGCGGCCATTCCCGGCCGCGTCGATCTGGTGAACGTGTTCCGCAAGCCAGAGGATCTGTCGGCGCACCTGGATGATCTGGTCAAGGCACGGCCGCGCGTCGTGTGGATGCAGACCGGCATCCGCAATGATGCCTTCGCCGAGAAGCTGATCGCCGCCGGGATCGACGTGGTGCAGGATCAGTGCCTCATGGTCGAGGATCGGCGCTGGCGCAGTTCGCGCTGATGTCGTCATTCCCGCGTCCGCGGGAATGACGGATGACACATCTCAGTCGAGATAAGCAGGGAATTTCGGCAACGCCGCGAAATCTTCCGGCGAGTGCTGGATGACTAGTCGTGCATGACGATCGGTCAGCAGCTTCTCGATGCGATCGAACGACGCCAGCGTCTCGGCGCGGCTGTAGTTGTACGGCGGCACCAGATGCTTCGCATGATTGAGATGGGTGTGGTACAGGTCGCCGGACAGGATCACGGTGCCCGCGTTCGCCAGTTGCAGCATCAGCGCGGCATGGCCGGCCGTGTGCCCCGGAGCGCGCAGGATGCGCACGCTGCCATCGCCGAAGACGTCGTGGTCGCTGTCATTCAGCCACTCCACCTTGGCGTCGCGGTAGCCGGAGAACGCTGCGGGAACGACGCCACCTGGCGTGGGATCGGCGGTGGCCCAGGCCACTTCCGCGCGATTCAAGAGCCAGGTCGAATGCTTGAACAGGTGCGAGTTGCCGACGTGGTCGAGATGCAGGTGTGAGATGCCGAGGAACTCGATGTCGTCCGGCGTCAGCTTCAGTTCGCTCAGCTGGGAGGTCAGCGTGGTCTTGACCGTGGCCTTGATGCCGAGCGGGGCATAGAGGGCATCGAGTTTTGGGCCGGCCAGATCATCGCCAAGGCCGGTGTCCCAGATCAGATCGCCTTTCGGATGCCGGATCAGGAAGCAGGGAACGGCCATCTCGCCGGGCTGGCCGTCGAACTCGCCGGTGTCGGAGAACATTGCCATGTCCCGGAAGGACAGATGGCCGCAGTCGATCGCGTAGAGGCGCACGGAAGGGACGGGCGGCGATCCTGATTCGGCACCGAAGGCGGTTGTCGCCACCGAGCCGGCAAGGAACAGCAGGGACGCCGCAAGGCGGCGCCAGGGGGAAGCGGAAGAGCGGAGCATGGAAATCCCGAATAACGACGGTATTCGTCGAGGGGGGGATGTTAGGCTTGCCCCCGATGTGCGCAAGTACGCACTTTTTTTGTATGTAGTATCAAAAAGTATACCTGCCCGGATTCCGCCTCATGCTCCCACCCAGCGCTCCTGATGGAAGAAAGCACTGCGCCGTCGAAGCGGCGATGGACATCATCAACGGCAAATGGAAGGTGATGATCCTCTACCACCTCATGCTCACCGGGATGCAGCGCTTCAACGGACTCAAGCGACGCCTGCCCGGCGTGACGCAGCGGATGCTGACCAAGCAACTGCGCGAACTGGAAGAGGAAGGTTTGATCACCCGCACGGTCTACGCCGAAGTGCCGCCACGCGTGGAATACAGGCTCACGCCGGACGGCGAGGAACTGCGTCCGGCGATCGAGGCGTTGCGCGAGTGGGGCATCCGCCGGGGATTGGACGGCGGTTGAGGGGCTCTGCGTGCCGTCAGGCCACGTAGTCGTCGTAGGTCTTCCGCTTCAGGAATGGCATCAGATGCTGCTTCACGATGCCATGAGGCACGGTTTCCAGCTTCATCACGCCGTATTCCTGCGGCCAGGCGCTCTGGTCGCGTGGCAGCTTGAACGTGCCCATCAGCATGTCCACCAGCGGCAGATGGATGGCGTAGTTCACGTCGATGTATTCGTACTGCCGCGCGTGGTGCCAGTGGTGATAGCGCGGCAGCACGATCAGATATTCCAGCCAGCCAAAGCGGATGCCGAGATTGGCATGCGCGAGCACCGCCTGCAGTCCGACCAGGATCACGTAGGCGTTCACCGCAGAGGCCGAGAAGCCGAGGATCAGCAACGGCAACAGCACGGCGCTGCGCGTGAGCACGATCTCGACGAAGTGGATGCGCGAGCCGGCCAGCCAGTCCATTTCCCGGCTGGAATGATGTACGGCATGGAAGCGCCAGAGCCAGGGAATGTTGTGGTAGGCGCGGTGCAGCAGCGCCTGCGCCATGTCGGCGACGAAGACGGCGATCAGGAATTGTGCCCAGACCGGCAGTGACTGGATCGCCGCTTTCAGGCCGGGGAAAGCGGCCAGTCCGGCGATGGTGGAAGTGGACGCGGTCACCAGGATGAGGATGAACTGCACCAGCACATGGCTCATGAAGAAGTAGGCCACGTCGGTACGCCAGCCCGGCCGCAGCGGCGAGATCGCGCGCTGGCCCAAAAAACGTTCCAGCGGCACGAACACCAGCGCCGAGAAGAACAGCGAGATCACGAACCAGTCCAGCCCGAGCGAATAGGGCGTCTCGCCGATGGCGTCGAACTGCACGTTCGTGCCGCCCAGCAATACGGCCAGCGTCGCGCCGCCGACGCCGATCAGGGCGATGCGCTTGTTGCGGTCACGCAGGATCGCCAATGTGCCGAGGATGAAAGCCGCGACCAGACCCACCAGCAGCAGATGGCGCGCGAAGGTCTCGTTGTAGACGGCGCGGAATTCCTTGCTCGTCAGTAGTTCGGGGAAGTGGAAACACAGCACCGCCAACAGGCTCAACAGGCCGAGCAGGGCGGAGGCGTAGGCGAAGAAGGAGCGGTGCTTGCGAGGCGTGGCTGACGTCATTGTCTGCGGGTGTCGGACCGCCGGAACGGCGGCGGCGACAGCATAGCCGAACGGCGGCGTTTCACGCGGCATTGTTCCGTGGAGAGCGAGCCCGTGGAGAGCCAGGCCGTCGAGAGCCTGCCCGCCGTCAGTACCACTCCATCAGCGACACGCCCAGGCCGATGTAGGTGGCCCGGTGGTTGTAGTCGATCAGGCTCTCGCCGTAGCCGTCGAAGATCTGCAGATGGCCGCGCAGCTGGTTGTGGATCGGGAATCCCCAGTCGAACTGCAGCGCGCCATGCGAGCGGTCGCCGCCACGGAACGAGTGCCGCCCCATCAGCGACAGCTGGTGCTGTCCGATGGTGTGGACGATGGTGATGTCGCCGCGGCCCATGTAATCGGAGATGTCCGGGTTGTCGTCGTCCTTGCGCTCCTCCGAAACACGGATCCAGGGCCGCGCCATGATCGCCCAGTTCTCGCGATCGAAGCCGAAGTTGAACATGATCCGGTTCCAGCTGCGCGAAAGCGGATCGGCGCGGCCGTTGGACTGATGGTTCAGGCCGATCGCGCTCATGCGCCCCTTCCAGCCGCCGATGCTGTAGTTGTTGCGGAACACCAGCAGCACTTCCGGCTCGTAGTTGGTCTCGCGGAACGGGCGCGATTCCTCGGCGTTGTAGACCTGCCAGCGCGAGCTCTGTGTATAGCCCATCCACAGATCGCCGTTGTCGCCGAACAGATTCTCCAGCGCCTTGGTCTTGAAGCTGAGCTGGAATTTCGTCTCGTAGGCGTCGAGGTTCTGCGTCGTGGTGACGGTGTTCAGCGGATTGGGCGAATGCGGCCTCTCGTTCTGGTTGCTGCTCCAGAACACAGGGAACAGATACACCGGCTTGTAGGCGCGGAAGTTGAAGGTGCCGAGCTTCGAGTCCTTCGCCAGTTCCCAGCGGCTGTCGAGCAGCGAGCCCTTGCCCGCGTTGGCGAGGGCCTGCTCTTCGGAGGCATTCTCTTGCGGCTCCGAGGTGTACAGGTCGCTGAAGGCACGCTTGGCGCGTTCGCCTTTCGACAAGGCGGTGCGCTCCGCATCACTGGCCGCTTCGCGTTGCTGCTTCGCGGCTTCGGCGGCGGCATCGGCCTGGGCCGGGCTCAGTGTCTTGCGTCCGGTCGCGGCGTCGTAGCAGGCCAGGCGTGTGGCGTCGTTCTCGATCGCCGTGCATGCGTTCACGTCACCGGCGGCCGGTGCCGTCTGCGCGAACGCGCAGGTGCCGGACAGGGACAGACTGGTCAGAAGGAGAGGGGTGGTCATCCTGGCGCGGTTCATGCGGGGGGATCTCCGGTTTCGAGCATGTTGCGGCCCTGGTCGGCGCGTTGCGCGGCGGCCAGCTGGCTGTCGATATCGGTGTTGACCGAGGTGTCGATGTTCTTGTCGTGCATCGGTTCCAGGGGCGTGGGGGCCTGATCTTCCTGTCCGCGATCACGCGAGGTGACGACGTGATAGACCGTGCGCGGAGATTCGATGCCGGCATGCGCGTAGGCCGCCTTCACCGCGCGGATCGCTTCACTGCGCACCTTGCCGAGATCGCTCGCACGCTGATCGACCCAGCCGTAATAGCGCAGGCCGATGCCGCCGGGCGTGTAGTCGACCACCACCCAGGACGGCGCGGGATCGGTGAGCACGCCCTCGACCTTCGCCAGCGCTTCGATGCCCAGCACCTGCGCGTCGCGGATCGATTGGGCGCCATCGATGGTGATCACGAACTCGAAGCGGCGGTTGGGATTCTGGGAGTAGTTCAGCAGCACCGATTTGAACACCAGCGCGTTCGGCAGGCGCAGTTCGTTGCCATCCAGCGTCATCAGCAGCGTCGTGCGCGAGGTCAGCGCCACGACCTTGCCTTCGTAGTTGTCGATCTTGACGTGCTCGCCCGGCGAGAACGGCCGCCGCACGCTCAGCAGCACGCCGGCGATGTAGTTCTCGGCGATGTCCTTGAAGGCGAAACCAAGCGCCAGGCCGACGACGCCCGCCGATCCCAGCACCGCGCCGACGAGCGAGGTCGCGCCCAGCAGATCGAGCGCGAGCAGCACGCCGATCAGCACGATCAGCGTCTGCACAGTGCGGCGCACCAAGTTGTCCATGTAGGGATTCTTGCTGCGCAGCCGCAACCAGTGCAGGTGACGCGCAAGGAAGCCGCCCAGCCAGACCGCCAACAGGACGATCAGCACGGCGAAGAACAGCAGCGGGAGCAGCGCAAGCAGCTTGAACAGCTTGCCCGTCACCTGCTCGTAGGCGATGTTGAAGCGGTTGCGGAGATTGCTGTCGAGCGCGATCGCGTTGTTGACCGACGTCACGCCGGGCACCGCGGTGGCGATGTCGGCGGCCTGTTTCCGCTGCTCGAATTCGAGCACGGTGCCGCCGAGTTGCACCACGCCGCCTTCCACGCTCGCGGTGACATTTTTCAGGCCTTCCACCGAGGCCAGCTTGGCTTTCACGCTCTTGCCGATCTTCGTATCGGTGGCGACAGCGGGGTTGACGGTCGCGGGATTGGCGGCCATGGCGGGCAATGCTGCCGCCAGCGACATGAGGGAGACCAGCAGGGCGGGGAGCAGATGTTTGCGGAGCAAGCTCATCGGGTGATGCGGATGGGACGGAGCAAAAGGAGGCGCCAGTCTACCCGTCCGACATGTACCGATGCCGCAGCGACGCGCTTGCGCGCGCCTATGCGGGCGTAACGTGTGCTTCAGAGAAACCAGGCCCATGCGAACAGCCCCAGCATCGTGCAGGCCAGCGCGATTTTCAGCGCGATGCCGAGCGCGATGCCCAGCCACGTGCCGAAGCCGACCTTCGCCGCCTGTCCGACGCGCTGGGAATCGATGCTGCGCCCATGCCAGAGTTCGCCCAATGCCGCGCCGGCGAATGGTCCGACGAACAGACCGATCGGTCCGAAGAACAAGCCCGCGAACGTGCCCAGCACGGCGCCCAGCAATGCCTTGCGACTGGCGCCGACGCGTTTCGCGCCGATCGCCGTGGCCCAGAAATCGATGCCGACCGAGAGCAGCGTCAATACGCCGAGAATCGCGATCCACCACCACTGCACGCGCTCGAATCCATCCGCGGCGGCGGCCAGCAACATGCCGGCGAAGATCAGGGGAACGCCGGGCAGAGCCGGCAGCACGATGCCGATCAGACCCAACAACACCATTGCGGCGGCGATCACGTACCAGGCGGCATGCGGGTCCATCTTGATCCTGTTCCTGTGGATGAGAGAGGGCACGTCATCACGAGGGCGGGGCCGGATATGTGACGTGCGTTATGAATAATATCGATCTTATAAGGAGAAAGGGGCCAAAAGCCCCCGAAATCCGGCCTTTCAAGTGCTCCCGGAGGCTGATTGCATTTTCACAAATGCCGGGTTAATTTGCTGGCGCTGTGTTTGTCAAGGCCACATCGTACCGTGGCCTGGATGCGTTCGATCCGTGCTGCCGGCTCCATCGATCCGCGACACCGTTCCATTTCGCTTCCTGCTTGCGACCAGCCGCCGACCCATCCCGCAAGATGGCGGTGTTCCATACGAGACTGCTACGGGGAGTGATACAGATGTCAGAAGGTGCTCGCGAAAACGGAACCGTGAAGTGGTTCAACGACGCCAAGGGCTTCGGCTTCATCAGCCGCGAGAACGGCGAGGATGTGTTCGTGCATTTTCGTGCGATCCAGACCCAGGGCTTCAAGAGCCTCAAGGAAGGCCAGAAGGTCAGCTTCACCGTCGTGCAGGGCCAGAAGGGCCTGCAGGCGGATGCGGTGCAGCCTCTGTAATCGACTGGCTTCGATCGACTGGCTTCGATCCGAAAAAAACCCCCGGCAGCGATGCCGGGGGTTTTTGTTTGCAACGAAGTGACCGTCAGTTCTGGGACGGGGTGTTTTCTGCGAAGTACTCGTGGCTGTCGGCATTGTTGAGCGCGCTGTCGGGATCGCTGATGGCGAGGCTCTTGGCGCCGCTCTGGCCGTACACCACGTCGTCCGTTCCCGCCACGACGTTGAAATGGCTCATCTCGTGGATCAGGGTGCCGGCCTTGGAGTCGGTGCCGGTGAGCGGTGCGGTCCAGAAGGCCTTGCAGACATAGATCTCATACGGCTGGTTCGGATACACGTAGGCGTAGTAGTTCTGGTTGCAGCCGCAGTTCACGGTGATCTGGCCGCCGCTCTGGTCCATCGCGCTGTCGATGGAGGTGAAGTGCGACTTGGCCGTGCTGTAGCGGGAAGAGGTGTAGGTGCCGAACCAGGTGGTGTAGCGCGGGCCGGTATTGCCGGCGTTGAGATAGCCCTTGCTGTTCTCGGTGTAGTTGCGCGCGGCGGAGATCGCCTGGTCGATGTCGTTCATGCGCGTGGTCGTGCATCCCTTGTAGGTGATGCCGTTGACAAGGGTACCGCCGCCACCGGGCTTGCCCTTCGATGCGGTTTTCATCGCGCCGAGCTGGTCGCTGCCGTCCACCCACAGTCGCACCGACTGGCTCTGCAGCAGCATCGGCAGGCCGTTGGGCGATTTCAGCATGCTGCCATCGCTGCTCGAAGCGTATTGCAGGGGCGATCTCAACGTGACCGAGTAGTAGCCGCTCTGGGCCAGATCGTAGGCGGCCGACAGATCGACCTGGACGCGATACTGCTCGCCAGCCTTGAGGATGACGAAATCCTCGGCCTGCGGCAGGCCGCGCTTGACCAGCTTGCCTTCATAGCGAACCGGCTTGCCGTCGCGGCTGACCTGGAACAGACTGGCTTCGAGATCGTCCGAGGGCAGCTTCTGCTTCGGAACGCGGACGGTGTGGTTGCTGACGTTGGTGACGACGATATCCACGACGCCGAGGAACGAACCCGCTTTCGCGTTGGCCGCCGCCATCTCGACGCGCAGCGGATTGGATTTCGCGAAAGGCTGGGCGGCGTCGCTGGCGATGCCGGCGCCGAGCAATACGGTTCCCATCGCCACGCTAAGGATGGTGCTTCTCATCGAGTCTTCTCCTCGGGAGTTGTGAAAGTGGATGTGCGGTGGATGTGGATGGCCCCTGTCCCCACAAGTTAGCCTTGCGGCGGCGGCGAAGCATGTTGCGCACGCAGCATGTGCATGAGATGAGAAATCCTGTTCAGGGAGCCTGGCCGCGACTGCGTTTCAGCCAGTGTCCGGATTCCGGCGGCGGCATGCGGGAGTCGCGGGGGCACGGTCGGCTCGTTGCCTGAGTTCTGTCGGAGCCCTATAGTGATGAATAGGGAATCAGGTGCACGATGACGAGAGAAGGATGCGGCACCGTTCAAGGTGCGGCGCGGGGTGTCCAAATGGAAGTTGGCGAAATCAAGCAGCGGCTCGAAGCCGCGACCGGTGAGGCGGTCGCCTGAACATGCTCGGCGATTACTTCAAACTCTATCTGTTCCAGACACCCGCCATCCTCTGGGCGGCGATTCTCATCGCCGGTACGTTCTTCGACCTCATCATCAATCGCCGGTTCGGCGAACAGATCGGGGCGAAGCTGCGGAACATGGCGAACGGCATGCTGGTGTGCGCCATCTATGCACTCCTGGTTCCGCTGGTTCACATGGCGCGTGAACGCATCATTCCGCCGGGTCAAAGCGGCATCCTGCCTTTTGATTTTCCCTCGCACAATTCGCTGGTCGTGATCCTGCAGGTGGCCGCCTACTACGTGATCGTCGACTTCTTCTACTACTGGTGGCACAGGGCGCAGCATCGTTTCCGGCCGCTCTGGCTCTGGCATGGCGTGCATCACAGCGACACGAATTTCAATGCGACCACCTATGTGCGTCAGCATTGGAGCGAGATCGTGATCCAGGCCTTCGTCGTGAGCCTGCCGGTGCTCTTCCTGTTCGGAGACACGACACCGCCGGTGATCGCCGTGCTGTTCTTCACCGTGTGGAATTTCTTCGTCCACGCCGACGTGAAGATCGGTACCGGATTCTGGTCCCGCATCCTGACGACGCCGCAGCAGCACCGGATCCATCACGCGCTGGACGCCAAGCATCACAACAAGAATTTCGCCGCCCATTTCCCCATTTGGGATCTGGTGTTTGGAACCTACTGCGCGGCCGAAAAGGGCGTGAAACCGCCGACCGGACTGAGCGAAAGGATTCCGGGGCTGCAGATGCGGTTCTTGAAATAGAAGATTCTTGAAATAAAGAATGGCCCCGGTTCACGGGGCCATTCTGTTTGTTGCCATTGCCGTGTCCGGCGCGACGAATCCGGTCGCGGCAACGGGGGGCGATCCTTCAGACGGGATCAGCGCACATAGGCGTGCCCACCGCGCACTTCGACGTAGGAGCCTTCGCGGATACCGCCGAGGTCGCTTTGCGTGAACGTGGTCGTGCGGCCGTCGTCGAAGCGGACGTACAGGCGATAGGTGCTCGATTCCTGCACGCGATTCTGGATCGCGTTGCCCGCCAGGGCACCGCCGACCGCACCGGCGACCGTCGCGGTGTTCTTGCGTCCCTTGCTGTCGGTGTTGTGGTCGGCGATCTCGCGCGCCGCAGCGGCGCCGACGATGCCGCCGAGTACCGCGCCGGTGGCGTTCGGCACATTCTGGCCTCGGGCGACGGTTTCGATGCGCGTCACCGTGCCGCAGGCGTCGCAACGGCTGCCGTAGGAACCGCCGCCGTAATTGTTGCCATAGCCACCGCCGCCGTACCCGGGCGAAGTGGTGGCACAACCCGCGGCCGCGAGTACGGTGATCAGGGCGCCGGCGCCGAGCAGACGAATCTTCATGCCAATCTCCTCAGTCATCATTCGCGGAAAGGGGGCCGCGGTTGCACTGACCTTAGGAGCCTGACGGTGAACCGGTCACCAATCGCGCGATCGTCCGGAAACCGGCCTCAGCGGCGATTCATTCGCGTGTGCGGAGAAGCACGGGTCAGTTGCGGAAATCCTGATGGCAGGCCTTGCAGGCTTCGCCGATCTTGCCCGCCGTCGCGCCGACACCGGCGCAGTTGAGCGGAGGCGAGGTGAGGGCGCCGTCGAGCGTGGCGCGCAGCTGGCTGGCGTGCTTGGCGAAGCGTTCGTCCTCGCGCAGGTCGCCGAAGGCCGGCTCGATGTCGTTGGCCATCGTGCGCAGGCTCTGCAGGTGCGGAAGAATATCGGTCGCGCCGCAACGGTTCGCGTCCAGGCTGGTTTTCAGCTGGCTGGCGTGCGCCTGCATCACGGTCATCACCGCGTCGGGGTAATGGTCGCGGCGGGCATCGATCGCGCGCATCGCCATGACCGTCGCCACCGCGCCCACCACCAGGCCGAGCAGGAACAGGAAAAAGTAGCGGCCGAAGGCCGACGATTTCGGGGCGGGACTGGGCGTTGTCGACATGGCGGGCTCCTGGCTGGCTCCGGCCGAACATAGCATGCGTGGCAGTAGACTATGCAAATGCAGACGACACGCCATCGGGCCGCCATCGCCGTTTCCAGTGAGGCACGCTCCAACGGAGCGCGGTCCGATCATGGATCAGCGGATTCGGCGGATTCGACGGATTCGATCGCTCCCGATCGGGGCTTCGCGTCCTTCGACGATGCCGACAAGACGCCGTCGCCACGGGGCGATTCGCTCTGGCAGGAACGCTTCGCCGGCATCGACCGGTTGTACGGACGCGGTGCGCTGAAACGATTCGCCGCCTGCCATGTCGTGGTGGTCGGTCTGGGCGGGGTCGGTTCGTGGCTGGTGGAGTCGCTGGCGCGCAGCGGCATCGGCGCGCTGACGCTGATCGATGCCGACGACCTGTGCGTGTCCAACACCAATCGCCAGTTGCCGGCGCTGGAAGGCCAGTACGGCCGTGGCAAGGCCGAGGCGATGGCCGAGCGTTGCCGCGCCATCAATCCGGCGATCGATGTGCGGCCGGTCGCCAGCTTCCTGACGCCGACGAACATGGAATCGTTGCTCGGCGCGGGTTTCGATCTGGCGGTCGACGCCTGCGACAGCTTCCGCAGCAAGGTCGAGATGATCGCCTGGTGCCGGCGCCGCAAGCAGCCGATCATCACCGTGGGCTCGGCGGGTGGCAGGATCGATCCGACCCTGGTGCGCGTGCGCGACCTTTCCCGCACCGAGCACGACGCGATGCTGGCGCTGGTGCGCAAGAAGCTGCGCGGGGAGTTCAATTTCCCGAAGGGGCCGAAACGCTACTTCGGCGTACCGGCGATCTATTCGCTGGAGAACGTGCGCTATCCGCAGGCTGACGGCAGTGTCTGCGGCTTGCGTCCGCAACTGGGCGCCGATGCCGCACTCAAGCTGGATTGCGGGGCAGGGCTGGGCGCGGCCACGCACATCACCGGCTCGTTCGCATTCGCCGCCGCCGGGAAGGCGCTGGAAATGCTGCTGAAAAAAAGCCGCGAACCGTAGGCATACGGTCGCGGCTTTCCCCCTTTCCGCTCCGCACGGCGCCTCCTGGCGCCGCGCGGTATTGTGCTGCTTGAGAATCTGCTTGCTTAGAACGTGGTGAAGGTGGGCCACTGCAACAGGACCGCCTGCACCGCTTCGAGCAGATAGTTGTGCTCGAGCGCCGTCTCCATGCGGTCGGTTTCCACCGGCGCGTTGGGGTTCGACGGCTGGATGCTGGTCTGGGCGATGCCGGACGTCACCGCATCGACGCCATCGGGAATGCCATCCTCGTCGCGATCCAGGGCCATGCGCGTGCCGGCACCCGGCGGGACGCAGGTGTAGGTCACGCTGTTGCCCGGTTCGACCGCCAGCGAGCGCAAGCCGCTTTCCGAGAACGTGGGAATGGCGCTGTCCGATGTCGCGAATTCGCCGTTGTCCTGCAGCAGGAAGCTGTACGACTTGCCGTAGATCAGGCCGTTGGCGATCAGTTCGCAGCGCTTGATCTTCTCCGCACCCGGACGGGTATGCGCCAGCGCGCGATCCACCAGCAGGTCGACACGGGATACCGCGCCCGCGCTCAGCTGATTGAGCGTGAACTGCTGTCCCACCGCCGGAGCGAGCCCGTTGTCCTCGGCCATGATGAACTTCAGCAGGCCGGGCAGTTCCTCGGGCGGCACGACGAAGCCTTGCTGGCCGGTACGGGCCGCGCCGATGAAGTGCTCGGTGGTGTCCATGGCGCCGTCGTGCATGAAGCCGAAGCCGGAGACCTGCGGCGCGTTCTTGTCGCCGTAAGTGCCGAGCATCGAGGACATGCCGAACATGCCGACCTTCTGGTACAGGTTGCGGAAGTGCGCGACCTTCATGTCCTGCGGCAGGCCTTCGAAGCTCATCTTCGTCGCCGAGCCGAAGCGCTGCTGCTCCGGATGCAGTTCGTGGCACTCGTTGCAGGTGGTCATCGTGGCGTTGCTGATGCCGAACTCGTCACGCAGCGCGCGGAATCCCGTGGTCAGCTTGTTGTAGAACACGTTCTTGCCCACGACCTCTTCCGGGGTCAGGGTATCGTCCAGGTTGCGGATCGGGTTCGGCGGATAACGCAGTTGCAGGAGGAAGTCGGCGAGCGTTCCCATCTGTTCCTGGGTCGGTTCGCTGGGACGTCCCACCAGGCTCACGAAGGCCGGGGCGAACTGCTTGAACGCGGCCCTTTCGCGCGATTCGCCGTTCACGCGTGAGGCGCCGGTGCGGTCGCCGCGCCAGTGTTGCGGTCCGTTGAACTCCAGGCCGCGGAAGCTCTGCGTGGTCATCGGCCCCTTCAACGGATGGTTGGCGCGCTGTGCCAGCGTCGAGGCGATCGAGGTCACGTACTTGCGCGGATTCGGCGCCCACCTGTCCTTTGGATTGCCGAGGTCCCAGGCCAGGCCATCGTTGTCGCCGAACAGGTGGCAGCTGCTGCAGGACGAATCGCCCTTGGCGGAACTGAAGCGCGCGTCGTACAGGAGCGGACGGCCTTTCACCACGAAGTCCGGTTCCGGGTTGTACATCGGCACCGACGCGGTTTCGGCACGCAAGGCGGTGTTCACCACCGCGATGCTGTTGTTGAAGCGCGTGAGCACGTACATGCGGCTGCGTGCCTCGTCCAGCACCATGCCGGCGGGGCCGCCGCCACTGACCGTGATCTGCGACAGCGCCGACGGGGTGAAGGAATTCGCTTCCAGCTGGTCGGTGTTGAACACGCCGATCTTCGAGGAACCATACGCGGCCAGGTACAGCGTGCGGCCCTGGCTGTCGACCTGCATCTGCAACGGCATCGCCAGGCTACGCTCGCTGTCGCCGGGATTGCCGTAGGTGGCGGCATCGACCAGATGCTTGTTGAGATTGCGTGGCAGCACCTGTCCGTTCTTGATCACGGTGATGCGGTTCTGGATGAAGCGGCCGTTGACCGAGAGCTTGCCGTCGGTGCGGTCGTCACCCTCGAAGCGGTTGAGATTCTTAGCTTCCAGGTTGGACACGTACAGCGCGCCCGAGACCGGGTTGACCGCGATGTTGAACAGCGAGGTGCCGACGTGGGCGAAGTCAGTCTTCACCACCGGATCGGCCGCATTCGCGTCGATCGCGAACACATCCTTGTCGGGCAGCTTGAAGTTGACGTAGTCGTTCCACTTGGTGCCGTAGCTGTCGACCCAGTCGGTGCCGTTGAACTGCACGATCACGCCGGTGTTTGGTGCCCATTTGCCGTCGAGGTTGCCGAGCAGGCCGCTGGCGTCGGTCTTCAGGCCGGGCTTGCCGAACTTGGTGCTGTTCGGACCAAGCAGCAGCGTGTTGGGGCCGATGACCGTGCTCTGGTTGCCGGACTTGTAGATCGCGGCGTACACCGTGCCGCCATCCGGGCTCACCGCCAGGCCGCGCGCGGGCATGCCGAACAGCGTGAGGATTTTCAGCGGCGCGGCGTCGTTCTGCTGCTGATCGACGCTGGGCGCGTCGTAGACCCAGACATCCGCGCGGCCGATGCCGGGCGTGAGCGCGGCCATGTCGGACGGCGAGTTCTGGCCGCGATGCGCCGTGGTCACGAAGGCGCGGCGCTTGTCGGGACCGGCGAAGACGATGTCCTGCGGTTCGTCGCCAACCAGCAGGGTGCGCTTCACGTATGGCACGGGCGCCGCGATGTCGACCACGCTGACGCTGTCGGACAACGTGTTCACCACCCACGCCTCGCCGTCGTTGCGCAAGGACACCGCGACCGGCTCCATGCCGACCGGCACGCTCTTGAGCAGACGCGGAGCCGCCTGGGTGACGTCGAAGATTTCCAGACGATTGTCGGGCGTGTTGACCGCGTACAGCCGCGTCTTGTCGGAATTCAAGGCGAGCGGGCGTACCTGGCCGCTTTCGAACGCGTTGTACGACCCCTGCACCTTGACGTCGACCTGGGCGGGGACGGTGAGCGGAATCGCCTGGATGACCGAACGCACCGAGAACTTGAAGCGGTCGAAGCCGGTGTAGCCGGGATTCGGCGTGTAGGTCACGTAGGGCGGCGTGCCGCTGAGCGTGCCGTGCTTCGGCTGCTCGGCGATCTCGTAGATCAGCAGCGGATCGATTTCATCGGCGATGATGTCGCCGCCCACGGTGTCCGAGCGCAGGCGGATCGGCACCGGCGTGTTGCGCTGCGTCAGCGACGACATGTCGCGCGGTTCGGGAATCGCGGTTTCGCGCAGCTCGAACGCCTCGATGATGACGTCGGGAATGACCGGGATGCTCAGCAGGCCGGAGACGATATTGCTGATGATGAAGCCGAGGATGGTCGTTCCGGGGTCCTCGCCCGGAACCAGTGAAGTCGCCGAGTCGGAAGTGTTGCCGAAGATGACCGCTCTTGCCGCGGCCTCCTGGGATTCCTGTGAGGGCGCCTGACTGCCCACCGTCGTCGTCGTCGACAAGGGCAGTGGCTGAGGCGCGGGCATGCCCTGGCTGGCCGGGGCGGTGTCGGCGGTTTGCGTGGTGGCTTCCTGCGTCTGCAGATAAGTCGCCGTCGCTCCCGCGGTGCCGATGGCGGCAAGCGCCAATGCACCTAAGAGTTTTTTCTTTGCCATGGAGAGAGCTCCTGAGATTTTGGACACGGTTGCCCGCTCCGGCGCGGCGCGCGCCAGAGAAACCGTTGGGTTGAACGCAAAACTTCCCCTTACGACTTGAGGATCAAGTCGTCGCATTCAGATTGGAATGGGTTTCCCTACGAGCTTATTGCAATCAATGCGTCGTCAATGTGCCGTGATGAGATATGGTTCACAGCATGGCGATGATTTGTGTGAGTGCGATTTTGATGTCGCGCATTGGTCATGGGGCGCGTGATGAACGCATGCGCGATGAGTGCACGATATTCCGCGCTAGTGCGTGTCGATGGGCGCAAGCTTGAACAATCGTTCCGCGTTGCGTGTCGTCGCAGCATTCAACTCATCGGCGTCGATGCCGCGCAATGCGGCAATGGTGTCGCGCACGGCGATCAGTCGCGAAGGTTCGTTGCGTTCGCCGCGAATGCCGGCGTCGGGCTGATCCGGAGCATCGGTTTCCAGCAGCAGAAATTCCAGCGGCATCGTGGCGGCGAGTCGGCGCAGACGGTTGGCGCGATCGTAGGTGACCGGTCCGCCGAGACCGAGCAGGAAACCGAGATCCCACAGTTGTCGCGCCTGCTCCGGACTGCCGGAGTAGCTGTGAACCACGCCGCGCAGATGGCCGATGCGTCGGATCGAGGCGATGACCGCATCGACGGCGCGCCGCGCATGCACGATCACCGGCAGGTCGAACTCGCGCGCGAGGCGCAGCTGCGCGTCGAAATAATGCTGCTGGGTGTCGTGATCCAATCCTTCGGCGAAATAATCCAGGCCGCATTCGCCGACCGCGACCGGCCGCTCGCGCTCGATCCATTGACGCAGCGCATCCACATGTTCCGGACGATGTTCCGAGAGATACATCGGATGCAGGCCGTAAGCCGGATGCAAGCCGTCGCCCGTCGCGCAGACATCGCGCAACGCGGGCCAACTGGCGGCGTGGATCGCGGGCACGATCTGTCGCGTCACGCCGGCGTCGCGCGCGCGGCGCACCACCGCGTCGCGATCGGGATCGAACTCCGGCGCGTCGAGATGACAGTGGCTGTCGATCAGCATCATGCGGTGGGGGCGATCATCGGCGGGTCGCTTCGCCTTCGATGGTCTTGTCCGCGTCGGCTGGCTTGGGCTTCTTCCAGTTCGCCAGCAGCAACGTCCCGAGGCCGAGCAGCAGCTCGTCGGCGAAAGGAATGAAGTCCGGCACGACGGCATCGACGAGGAACAGCACCACCGCCGTCAGGAAGAGCTTGGGATAGCTCAGGCGACCGAACCAGCGCAGCACGGGGGCGAGCAGGGGGTTGGGCATGAAGGTGACCTCGTCGGACGGATGATGGGGGCAAAGATGGGGCTTTGACGGCGACGGAACGCCAATTGTCCTAATATCGAGTTTAGCCCCGCGTCAGCTTCGCGCGTCGGCAACCGGGACGCGTTCAGCTGGCGAATGCTGCAATTCACCCGACACGATCAGAGCGGATCATCCGCCACCCAACGAGAGGCTCACCATGAACAAGAACACGATTGCCATCGCTATTGCAGCACTGCTCGTCGGGGGCGTCTCCGTCGCCGCCTTCCAGAGCGCCCGCAAGCCCGACGCGCCGGCCACCGCCGGGCAGCTCTCCGGCGACCCCGCCCAGCAGCAGGATGCGGCTCTCCAGGGCGACACCGCCCAGGGCAACAACATCCCCGGCAGCGGTCGCGTCGACTACGCCGACGTAGTGAACGTCAAGCCGATCACCAACAGCGAAAAGCTCTATGCCACCGTGATCGGCACCGAGCCGGTCCGCGAGACCACCACCCAGTCGACCCCGCGCGAAGTCTGCAACGATGTCGTGGTGCAGGAACGTGCGCCCGAGCGCGACGGCAACGTCGGCGGCACGGTGGCCGGCGCCGTCATCGGCGGCCTGATCGGCAACCAGGTGGGCAGCGGCAACGGCCGCAAGCTGGCGACCGTCGCCGGCGCGGTGGGCGGCGGCTTCGCCGGCCGCGAGATCGACCGTCGCCACGTCGGCGGCCAGGTCGTCAACCGCACCGAGCGCCAGTGCCACACTGTCTCCGATACATCGCAGTCCTCGCACGTGGTGGCCTACAACGTGACCTACCGCAACCCGGACGGCACCACCGGCACCATGCGCACCGGCAGCAAGCCGGGCAGCCGCATTGCCCTGGGCAACGAGGACCGCACCGTCGGCTACGACGTGACCTATCGCTACAACGGCCAGGAGCGCACCGTCCGCATGGACAACGAGCCGGGCCAGCGCCTGCCGGTGATCGACGGGCAGGTGGTGACGCAGACGGCGTCGGCGGACGGCGGCAGCAACCGCTACTGATCGATGCGGTAAGCGTTTTCTCAAACGCGTGTTTTTCCCGAACGTGTTTTGCTGAGCAATGTTCCCCGAAACGGGGCCGGAGCGATCCGGCCCCGTTTCGTTTTGCGCACAGGCAATCGGGCTTCGCTCGCGAGGACCGGTTAAAATCCCCGTTTCCCTTCTTCAAGATCGCTCCCATGGCCCTGCATCCCTATGACCTGTACGACGTCCGCTCCCTGCTCAGCGAAGAGGAGCGCGCGGTGCAGGACACGGTGGCGCGGTTCACCGACGAGCGCGTGCTGCCGATCATCGGCGATTGCTTCGACCAGGGCCGCTTTCCGAAGGAGCTGATCCCCGAGATGGCCGAGCTCGGCCTGCTTGGCTCGTCGCTGCCCGAGGAATACGGCTGCGCCGGCCTCAATGCCGTCAGCTACGGCCTGATCTGTCAGGAACTGGAGCGCGGCGATTCCGGCATCCGCAGCTTCGCCAGCGTGCAGTCCTCGCTGTGCATGTACCCGATCTACGCCTACGGCAGCGAGGAACAGCGCCGCCGCTGGCTGCCTGACATGGCCGCCGGCAAGGTGATCGGTTGTTTCGGCCTGACCGAGCCGCATGGCGGCTCCGACCCGGGCAACATGAAGACCAACGCCCGCAAGGACGGCGGCGACTGGGTGCTCAACGGTTCCAAGATGTGGATCACCAACGGCAACCTCGCCGACATCGCCATCGTTTGGGCGCAGACCGAGGAGGGCATCCAGGGCTTCCTCGTCGAAAAGGGCTTCCCCGGCTTTGCCGCCCAGGAGGTCAAGCACAAGATGAGCTTGCGCGCCTCGGTGACCAGCGCATTGTTCTTCGACAACGTGCGCGTGCCCGAAGCGAACCGCCTGCCGAACGTGAAGGGCCTCAAGGGACCGCTCGGTTGCCTGACGCAGGCACGCTACGGCATCACCTGGGGTCCGATCGGTGCCGCGATCGCCTGTCTGGACGAAGCACTCAACTATTCCAAGGAACGCATGCTGTTCAACCGCCCGGTGGCGGCGACGCAGAGCGCGCAGATCAAGATGGCCGACTGGGCGCGCCGCATCACCACCGCGCAGTTGCTCTCGCTGCAGCTCGGCCGCCTGAAGGACGCCGGTAACATGCAGCCCACGCAGGTCTCGCTGGCAAAGTGGAACAATTGCCGCATGGCGATCGATATCGCGCGCGAGGCGCGCGACCTGCTCGGCGGCGCCGGCATCACCACCGAGCATTGCCCGATCCGCCACGGCCTGAATCTGGAATCGGTGATCACCTACGAGGGCACCGAGACCGTGCATCAGCTGGTGGTGGGACGCGAGCTGACCGGCATCAACGCGTTCTAGTTTTTCCTTCTCCCTCCGGGAGAAGGTGGCGCGAAGCGCCGGATGAGGGCGGGAGAATTCCGGCCCGCGGGACAATTCCCAGGCTAGTAATTTCCCCGCCCTCATCCGCCCCTTCGGGGCACCTTCTCCCGAAGGGAGAAGGAGGGAGGCAACATGGACATCATGCATCTACAGCTGAAAACGCGCCGCTTGATCCTGCGCGTACCGCAGCAGCAGGATTTCGACGGATTCGCCGAGCTTTTCGGCGACGAGGAAGCCGCCCGTTTCGTCGGCGGCCCGCTCAAGCGCGCCGAGGCGTGGCGAAAATTCCTGCAGATGCCCGGCGCCTGGCTGGTGCAGGGCTTCGGCATGTTCTCGGTGATCGATCGCAAGAGCGGCGAGTGGCTCGGTCAGATCGGCCCATGGCGACCGGAAGGCTGGCCGGGGCCGGAAGTCGGCTGGTCGTTCCGTCGCGCTACCTGGGGCAAGGGTTACGCCACCGAGGCGGGCGAGGCGGCGATGGGGTTCGCTTTCGAACAGCTCGGCTGGAAGGAAGTCATCCACTCCATCGATCCCGGCAACATCGCTTCGCAGAAGCTCGCCGAACGCCTGGGTTCCCGCAATCGCGGACCGGGTCAACTGCCCGCGCCCTACGAAGACCATCCGGTCGAAATCTGGGGCCAGTCGCGCGATGAATGGCGCGAGCGTCGCGCCTCGCAGATTGCATCGTGAGGGTGAGGCCGTGATCGATCTCGGACCCACCCTCGAGACCGAGCGCCTGATCCTGCGCCCACCGCGCCTGGAGGATTTCGACGCCTGGGCGGCCTTCATGGACGACGGTGAGCATGTCCGTTATGTCGGTGGCCGGCAATCGCGGCCCGTCGCCTGGCGCAACATGATGTCGGTCATCGGCAGCTGGACGGCCTATGGATTCGCATTCTTCTCGGTGATCGAGAAGGGCAGCGGGCGCTGGATCGGCCGTGTCGGCCCGTGGCGGCCGGAAGGCTGGCCCGGCACCGAGGTCGGCTGGGGCATCGTGGCCGATGCCTGCGGCAAGGGATACGCGGTCGAGAGCGCCGAGGCCACCATGGACTGGGCATTCGAGGCGCTCGGCTGGACCGAGGTGATCCATACGATCGATCTTGCCAATGTGCCGTCGAAGAAGGTCGCGGCCGGGGTCGGCGCGCGTTTGTTGCGTTATGGACGCCTGCCTGAGCCATTCGACGACAAGGAAGTCGAGATCTGGGGCCAGACGCGCGAAGAATGGTTCGCGCGGCGCTCCGCGAAACACACATCGTCAAAACACGCCTCGTCAGAGCACGACTCGCCAGAACAGGCTTCGATATGATCACCGCATACGGCTATTCGGTCTCGGGAAACTGCCACAAGGTGCGATTGTTGCTGGAGCAGCTCGGCCGCGCCTATCGCTGGGTCGAGATCGACAGCAGCAAAGGCGAAACGCGCACGCCGGAATTTCTCGCCAGGAACCGCAACGGCCGCGTGCCGATCATCGAACTCGATGATGGACGGGTGCTTGCAGAATCGAACGCGATCCTGTTTTGGCTGGCCGAAGGTACGTCATATTTGCCTGAAGACGCCTGGCAACGCGCGCAGGCCATGGGCTGGCTGTTCTTCGAACAGTACAGCCACGAGCCTTACATCGCCGTGGCACGTTTCATTCGCGGCTGGACGCCACTTGATTCGCCGCGCCGCGCAGCCGAATTGCCGCGTTGCATCGAGCGCGGGCATCAGGCGCTGGCGGTGATGGAGGACCATCTGCGCGAGCACGACTGGTTCACCGGCGCCAGCTACGGCATCGCGGACATCGCCTTGTTCGCTTACACCGAGGTCGCTCATCACGGCGGCTTCGATCTGGCCGCCTATCCGGCGATCGGCGCCTGGCTTGCGCGCGTGCGCGAGACGCCGGATTTCGTGGCGATGCCCGAACCCGCCACGGAAAACGCCGCATTGCTGGCGGCATCTCCCTCATCCTGAATTCCATCGACGTGCCATCTTGCATCATGAGATGGCAGAGAAACATATGAACGCACCGAAAAATCCCATCCCCGCCCGCATGAAGGGCGTCAATCGCGCCGAGATCTGCGACGTCAATTTCCAGGAATTCGTGCGCGACTGGAATGGTCGTTCCGATACCGATGCGAGGGATTCGCATGATGCGATCCTCGATGGTAGTGCGCTCGACGCGCGCGGATTCCGGGAACTGTTCGAATCGCAGCTGATCTCGCGCCATCTCGATCTGATGGCGCGCGTGCTGCGCGTGCAGAACAAGGTCTTCTACACCATCGGCAGCTCCGGTCATGAAGGCAACGCGATGGTGGCGCGTCTCACGCGCCATACCGATCCGGCGTTCCTGCATTACCGCAGCGGCGGCTTCATGGCCGAGCGCTTCCGCAAGCTGCCGGGCATGGACCCGGTGATGGATTCGGCGCTGTCGTTCGCCGCCAGCAAGGAAGATCCCGCCAGCGGTGGCCGCCACAAAGTCTGGGGCAGCAAGCCGTTGTGGGTGTTGCCGCAAACCTCGACGATCGCGTCGCATCTGCCCAAGGCCTTCGGCACGGCGGTCGCGATCGAGCAGGCGCGGCGCATCGGGCACAAGCTGCCGATACCGCATGACAGCATCGCGATCTGCTCGTTCGGTGACGCGTCCAGCAATCACGCCACGGCGCAGACCGCGTTCAATGCCGCCGCGTGGACCGCGTACCAGAAACTACCGGCACCGGTGTTGTTCGTGTGCGAGGACAACGGCATCGGCATCTCGGTGAAGACGCCGGACGGCTGGGTGTCCCGCAATTTCCGCAATCGTCCCGATCTCGACTATTTCTATGCTGATGGCCTCGATCTCGCAGCCGGATACGGCGATGTCCAGCGTGCCGTCGAGCATTGCCGGCGCACGCGCCGCCCGACGTTCCTGCATCTGCGCACGACGCGGATCATGGGCCACGCCGGCACCGACTTCGAGATCGAATGGCGCAGCATCGAAGAACTGGTCGCAGTGGAGGCAAGCGATCCGCTGTTGCGCTCCGCCGCGATCGCGCTCGAATCCGGATTGATGTCGAAGGACGAAGTCCTCGCCCTGTACGAGGACACGCGCAAGAAATGTTTCGCCGCAGCCGAGGATGCCGACCGGCGTCCGCGTCTGTCGACGTTGCAGGAAGTCATGGCGCCATTGGCGCCGTACACGCCGAAGAAAGTGAAAGCGGAAGCCGAGCGCTTCGATTTCGCGGACAAGCGTCCGGCGGTCTTCGGCGGCGAAGCGAAACTTCCCGAGAAACAGGCGCCGAAGCACCTCGCCATCCACATCAACAATGCGCTGCACGACCTGTTCTGCAAATATCCTGAGGCATTGTTGTTCGGCGAGGACGTGGCGCAGAAGGGCGGCGTGTACACGGTTACCAAAGGGCTGCACAAGGCCTTCGGCAACAAGCGCGTGTTCAACACGCTGCTGGACGAGACGATCATCCTCGGCCTGGCCCAGGGCTATGCCAACATGGGCATGTTGCCGCTGCCGGAAATTCAGTATCTGGCGTATTTCCACAATGCCTGCGACCAGATTCGCGGCGAAGCATCGAGCCTGCAGTTCTTCAGCAACGGCCAGTACCAGAACCCGATGGTGATGCGCATCGCCTCGCTGGGGTATCAGCGCGGTTTCGGCGGGCATTTCCACAACGACAATTCGATCACCGCGCTGCGCGACATCCCTGGATTGGTCGTCGGCTGCCCGAGCCGCGGTGACGACGCGGCAACGATGCTGCGCACGCTGGCGGCGCTGGCGAAAGTGGATGGACGCGTCTGCGCCTTCCTCGAACCCATTGCGCTCTACATGACCAAGGATCTCTACGAGGCCGGCGACGGCGCGTGGATGACCGAGTACCCATCGCCGGATCAGGCGATGCCGCTTGGCGAGGGACGTGTCTACGGAAAAGGCGATGACCTGGTGGTCTTCACTTTCGGCAACGGCGTACCGATGAGCCTGCGTGCCGCGCGCACGTTGGAGAAGAAATACGGCTGGAAGACGCGCGTGGTCGATCTGCGCTGGCTGGTGCCTCTCAACGAAACGTTCATTCGCGAGCAGGCCAAGACCGCCAAACGCATCCTGATCGTCGACGAAGGCCGTCGCAGTGCCGGCGTGGGCGAGGGCATCATCACGGCGGTGGTCGAGGGCGGCTTCGGGGCGCGGCCGTTCCGTCGCGTGGTCGGCGCGGATACGTTCACGCCACTGGCGGGGGCCGCGTTCCTGGTGATTCCTTCGGAAGAAGAGATCGTTGCGGCGGCGGAGACGCTGGTTTAGCCGCAGCCCTGATTGCCGGTGCCTGCGGAACGGTTTCTTCCGTCTTCGACACTTTTTCGAAACGTGCGGAGGGGTAGTCTGAAGATTCCATTCTTGGGAGAGCCGTCATGAGCAAGACCAAGGTCGCCGTATTGATTGGCAGTCTGCGCAAGGATTCGCACAACAAGAAGCTCGCCAGGGCCATCGAGAAGCTGGCCCCGGCCGATTTCGAGTTTGCACACGTCCGCATCGACGATCTGCCGCTGTACACGCAGGATTTCGATGGGGACTATCCCGAGACCGGCAAGCGCCTGAAACAGCAGGTGAGCGAAGCCGATGCGCTGTTGTTCGTGACGCCGGAATACAACCGCTCCATTCCCGGCGTGCTCAAGAACGCCATCGATATCGGATCACGCCCATGGGGAACGAATTCGTTCGCGGGCAAGCCGGCGGGCGTGCTCGGCATTTCGGTGGGCGCGATCGGAACCGCGTTGGCGCAGCAGCATCTGCGCAATGTCCTGGCCTACCTGGACGTGCCGACGATGGGGCAGGTGGAGGTGTTCCTGCAATACAAGGACGGGTTGATCGACGCGGATGGCAACATCGGCAATGACGACACCCGCAAGTTTCTGCAAGGCTGGGTGGACAAGTACGCCGACTGGGTGAAGCTGCACGACCGAAGCTGAAGCTCCGGCCCGATGGATATCGTCAGCGCGGCGGCGTGTGCGACCGCCGCGCCAGTTCGGCGATGGATTCGCGAGCGAAGGAGGAGAGCCCCGCGCCGTCCTCTTCCTGCAGATACAGCATGATCTGCTGGCGCATGCGCGGCTCCCAGAAACGTTGCAGGTGCGACACCATGCTGTCGATGGCGGCGACGCGGTCGGGTTCCGCGTCGAAATAATGGGCGATGTCGTTGGCCATTTCGGCCAGGCGGGTCACATTCATGGGGTCGTCATGGCGTGGCGTCGTGCTGCAGGCGTCGCGGATGCGTGTAGAGCGCGTAACCATCCTCGCGCGCGAAGCCGATCAGGGTGAGGTTGCTGTGTTCGGCGAGCGAGATCGCCAGCGCCGTCGGCGCCGAGACAGCCGCGAGCATGGGCAGATTGGCGCTCGCGGCCTTCATCGCCATCTCGTAGCTGGCGCGGCTGGTGACGACGGCGAAGCCGGATTGCGGATCTAAGTTGGCGCGATGCATGGCGCCGATCAGCTTGTCGAGCGCATTGTGGCGGCCGACGTCCTCGCGTACCAGCAGCACCTCACCTTGAGCATCGGCGAAGCCGGCGGCATGAGTGGCGCCGGTGTGCGCATTGAGGCGTTGACGGTCGCGCAACTCGCGCAAGGCGCGGTGCAGGGCTTCCGGGGTCGTGCGGATGCCTTCGCCGACCGGCTCCGGCCTTCGCAGCGCCGCTTCGAGGAGTTCGCTTCCGCAGATACCGCAGCCGCTGCGCCCGCTTAGGGAGCGCCGGCGGCGCTCCAGCGCGTCCTGCCGGTTTTCCGGGATGCGGATTCGGATTTCGACGCCTTCCAGCAGATGGTCGATGCTCTCGATTCCGATTTCCGCCGCATCGCCGACGATGCCCTCGCTCATGGCGAATCCGAGCGCGAAATCTTCAAGGTCGGCCGGTGTGGCCATCATCACCGCGAACGGTTGATCGTTGTAGACGAAAGCGACCGGCACTTCCTCGGCGATGTGATCGTCGAAACGACGCTCCGCATCGGCGCGATGGCGCTCGACAGGGCGCAGCACGCTGCCTTGCGGCGATTGTGCGGACGGTTCGGCGGTCATGGTGTCTGTGCTCACGGCTCAGGGCGCCGCCACTTCCGGCAGCCCTGTTTCTGACAACCTGGTTTCCGGCAGCAGCGACGACTGGAATTCGTCGAAGACCTTGTGTCGCCGCTGCCATTCCGACGGCTGCGTGACGCGGGTCACCTGCACGGCGGTGACCTTGTACTCGGGACAGTTCGTGGCCCAGTCCGAATTGTCGGTGGTGATCACGTTCGCGCCCGAACCTGGAAAGTGGAAGGTGGTGTAGACCACGCCCGGCTGCACGCGATCGGTGATGCGAGCGCGCAGCACGGTCTCGCCGGCGCGGCTTTCCACGCCGACCCAGTCGCCATCGTTGACGCCACGCTCCTCGGCATCGTGCGGATGCAGTTCCAGCCGGTCCTCGTCGTGCCAGACCGTGTTGGCGGTGCGCCGCGTCTGTGCGCCAACGTTGTACTGGCTGAGGATGCGGCCGGTGGTGAGCAGCAGCGGATAGCGCATCGTGACCTTCTCGCTGGTCGCGACATATGGCGTGAGCATGAACTTGCCCTTGCCGCGCACGAACTCGCCGATGTGCATGGTCGGCGTGCCTTGCGGATGCTCGGCGTTGCAGGGCCACTGAATGCTGCCCAGGCGATCGAGTTTCTCGAAGCTGACGCCGGTGAAGGTTGGCGTGAGCCGGGCGATCTCGTCCATGATCTCGGACGGATGCGCGTAATGCATCGGGTAGCCCATCGCGTTCGACAGCAGCTGGGTGACCTCCCAATCGGCGTAGACAGCCTTCGGCGCCATGATCCTGCGTACCCGCGAGATGCGGCGCTCGGCATTGGTGAAGGTGCCGTCCTTCTCCATGAAGGAGCTGCCGGGCAGGAACACGTGCGCGAACTTGGCGGTTTCGTTGAGGAACAGGTCCTGCACCACCACGCACTCCATCGCCGACAGCGCGGCGGTGACGTGCTGGGTGTTGGGGTCGGATTGGCCGATGTCCTCGCCCTGGATGTACAGGCCGCGGAAGGTGCCGTCGAGCGCGGCTTCGAACATGTTGGGAATGCGCAGGCCGGGTTCGTCGTGCAGCGTGACGTTCCATTCCTGCTCGAACAGGCTGCGCACCGTGCCGTCGGAGACGTGCCGGTAGCCCGGAAGTTCATGCGGGAACGATCCCATGTCGCAGGAACCCTGCACGTTGTTCTGCCCGCGCAGCGGATTCACGCCGACGCCGCGCCGCCCGATGTTGCCGGTGGCCATGGCGAGGTTGGCGATGCCCATCACTGCGGTGGAACCCTGGGAATGTTCGGTGACGCCGAGGCCGTAGTAGATCGCGCCATTGCCGCCGGTGGCATAGAGCCGCGCGGCGCCGCGCACGAGCGTGGCCGGGACGCCGAGTTCGGCCTCCATCGCTTCGGGCGAACGCGACGGGTCCGCGACGTAGGCGCGCCATTTGGCGAACGCATCCGGTTCGCAGCGCGCGGCGACGAATTCCTCGTTCACCAGGCCCTCGGTGACGATCACGTGGGCGAGGGCATTGAGGATCGCCACGTTGGTGCCGGGGCGCAGTTTGAGGTGGTAGTCGGCCTTGATGTGCGGCGTTTCGACCAGATCGATGCGGCGCGGATCGATGACGATCAGTTTGGCGTTGTTCTTTCCGGGCTCTTGAGAAGCATGGTCGCGGCGCAGGCGTTGCTTCATCTGCGAAGCGAACACCGGATGGCCGTCGGTGGGATTGGCGCCGATCACCAGGATGACGTCGGAATCGCGAACGGAATCGAAATCCTGCGTGCCGGCGGATTCGCCGAGCGTCTGCTTCAGGCCGTAACCGGTCGGCGAGTGGCAGACGCGCGCGCAGGTATCGACGTTGTTGTTGCCGAAGCCGGCGCGCACCAATTTCTGTACCAGATAGGTTTCCTCGTTGGTGCAGCGCGAGGACGTGATGCCGCCGATGGCGAAGCGGCCGTGCTCGGCCTGGATGCGCTTGAATTCGCTGGCGGCATGGGCGATCGCCTCTTCCCAGCTCACCACGCGCCAGGGATCGGTGATCCTGGCGCGGATCATCGGTGTGGTGATGCGGTCCGGATGCGTGGCGTAGCCGAGCGCGAAACGACCCTTCACGCAGGAGTGGCCGTGATTGGCGTGACCGTCCGCGTTGGGCACCATGCGCACGAGTTCCTCGCCCTGCATCTCGGCGCGGAAGGAGCAGCCGACGCCGCAGTAGGCACAGGTGGTAACCACGCTGTGCTCGGCCTGGCCCATCGTGATCAGAGATTTCTCCGACAGCGTGGCAGTGGGGCAGGCCTGCACGCAGGCGCCGCAGCTCACGCATTCGGATTCGAGGAAGGATTGGTCCTGGCTCGCCGACACCTTGGATTCGAAACCGCGGCCCTGGATCGTCAATGCGAACGTGCCTTGCACTTCGTCGCAGGCGCGCACGCAGCGCGAGCACACGATGCACTTCGACGGATCGAAGGCGAAATAAGGATTGGATTCGTCCTTGCCGATGAACAAGGGATTGCTGCTGCCATCGGCACGCTGCGGTTTGACGTGATTTTCGCCGTCGTAGCCATAGCGCACTTCGCGCAGGCCGACCACGCCGGCCATGTCCTGCAGTTCGCAGTGACCATTGGCGGGGCAGGTGAGGCAGTCGAGCGGATGGTCGGAGATGTACAGTTCCATCACGCCGCGTCGCAGCTGTGCGAGCTTCGGCGACTGCGTGCGCACGATCATGCCTTCGGCGACCGGCGTGGTGCAGGAAGCCGGGTAGCCCTTGCGGCCCTCGATCTCGACCAGGCACAGCCGGCAGGATCCGAAAGCCTCCAGCGAATCGGTGGCGCAGAGTTTCGGGATCTGGGTGCCGGCGATGGCAGCGGCACGCATGATCGAGGTGCCCGCCGGTACTTCGACGCGTTCTCCGTCGATCTCCAGCCAGACCGTCTGCAAAGGCTCCAGCTCCACGAATTGCGGGGCGGGGGTGCCAAGATCTCGTTCGGCGATGGATCGCATGGGGCCTCCAGCTTCTGACTAGGATGCAACAGCGGCTTCGTGGGGCCGGTTGCCGAAATCTTCCGGAAAATGATTCAGCGCGCTGAGCACGGGGTAGGGCGTCATGCCGCCGAGCGCGCACAGTGAGCCGTGCAGCATCGTTTCGCACAGATCGCGCAGCAGGGCTGCCTGCACGCCGTCCCCGCTTGTGGTCTTGATGCGATCGATCACCTCGACACCGCGCGTCGAGCCGATGCGGCACGACGTGCACTTGCCGCAGGATTCGATGGCACAGAATTCCATGGCGTAGCGCGCCTGTTCGCGCATGTCGATGCTGTCGTCGAACGCGACGATGCCGCCGTGACCAAGCATCGCGCCGATGGCGACGAAGGCTTCGTAATCGAGCGGCGTGTCGAACTGGGATTCGGGCAGATAGGCGCCGAGCGGTCCGCCGACCTGTACCGCGCGGATCGGTCGTCCGCTGGCACTGCCGCCGCCATAGTCGTACAACAGTTCGCGCAAGGTCAGGCCGAAAGCCTTCTCGACCAGGCCGCCATGCTTGATGTTGCCGGCGAGTTGCAGAGGCAAGGTGCCGCGCGAACGGCCCATGCCGTAATCGCGATAGGTCGCCGCGCCTTCGCTCAATACGAAGGGCACGGATGCCAGCGTGATCACGTTGTTGATCACGGTGGGTTTGCCGAACAGGCCAGCGATCGCCGGCAGCGGCGGCTTGAAGCGCACCATGCCGCGCTTGCCTTCCAGGCTTTCCAGCAGCGAGGTTTCCTCGCCGCAGATGTAGGCACCGGCGCCGAGGCGCGCTTCCAGGTTGAAACGATGTTGCGATCCACCGACCTTCTCACCGAGCCAGCCGGCCTGGTAAGCGCGAGCGATGGCGGCATTGAGCTTGCGCCACGCATGCGGGTATTCACTGCGCAGGTAGATGTAGCCCTGCGTGGCACCGGTGGCGATGCCGGCGATGATCATGCCTTCGATCAGGCAGAACGGATCGCCTTCCATCAGCATGCGATCGGAGAAGGTGCCGGAGTCGCCTTCGTCGGCATTGCAGACGATGTATTTCTGCGCGGCGGGCGTGTCCAGCACGGTGCGCCATTTGATGCCCGCCGGGAATGCCGCGCCGCCGCGTCCGCGCAGGCCGGAGTCGGTGACGGCTTGCACGATGTCGGCTTGCGGCATTTCCAGGGCGCGCTGCAGTCCTTTCCAGCCGCCATGCGCGGCGTAGTCGTCGGGATCGAGCGGATCGATCAGGCCGACGCGGGCGAAGGTCAGGCGTTCCTGCTTGGCGAAATACGGATGCGTTTCGACATTGCCCAGGCGGAGACGGTGTTCGCCACCCTGCAACCAGCCTGCGTCGAAGAGGGACGGGACATCTTCCGGCGCGACCGGTGCGTAGGCGATTCGGCCGGCCTGTGTCGCGATCTCCACCAGCGGTTCGATCCACAGCAACCCGCGGGAACCGTTGCGGACGATGCGCACTTCCACGCCGCGTGCAGTCGCTTCGTACGCGATCGCATCGGCGACCTTGTTCGCGCCGACCGAAACGGCGGCGGCATCATCAGGCACGTAGACGGTGACGGCGTTCAAGCGTGCTCTTCCGTCAGGCTGGCTTCGATCAGCGCATCGAAGCGCTCGGGCGTCACGCGGCCGTGCAATTCGCCGTCGAGCAGCATCGCAGGCGACAGCGCGCAGTTGCCGAGGCAATAAATCGGCTCCAGCGTGAAGACGCGATCAGGCGTGTCGTGCTCGCCTGTTTTCAATCCGAGCCTGCGTCGTGCGTGTGCTTCCAGCGCGCGCGCCCCCATCGACTGGCAGGCCTCGGCGCGACACAGCTTCACCACGTGCCGGCCCGCCGGCACGGTGCGGAACTCGTGATAGAAGCTGATCACGCCATGTACATCGGCGCGGCTGAGGTTGAGGGCGGAAGCAATCGGCGCGACGGCGCCTTCCGGCACGAAGCCGAGCGCGTCCTGCACGTCGTGCAGGATCGGCAGCAGTGCGCCGGGCCGGTCGCGATGCCGCTCGATCGCCACAGACACCGCCTGCTGCTGCGAAGCGGCAAGCTGCGGAACGACCTGCGTAACCGATTCGATTTGCCTAGAGCGTTTGCCCATCGGTGTTTTCCATCCTGGAGCTTAATTGAACAACACGAATGCTTTCTGCAGTGTGATCCATACACCCCACGCCAGCGGGATGCCGACCGCGAGCCAGCAGATCGCCACCAGAGCGCCCGGGCCGCCGACAGACGGCGCATGGACGGGCGCATCGGGGGAGGCGGCGATCGGCTTGGGTGGCTCGGTCTCGCGCAGTTGCTGTTCGCTCATGTGATATTTCGGATCCACCGGCTTGATCAGCAGATTGCAGATCAGGCCGAGCAAGAGCAATCCGGCGAGGATGTACATCGTCTGGTCGTACACGCGCGCGGGCGGCAGGCCGCGCCCGAGCTGCCAGTCGCGCAGGTAGTTGACGATCAGCGGACCGAAGATGCCGGCCGCGGCCCAGGCCGTGAGCAGGCGCCCGTGGATCGCGCCGACCATGCGCGTGCCGAACATGTCGGCCAGATACGCCGGCACCGTGGCGAAGCCGCCGCCGTACATCGACAGGATGATGCCGAAGCCGAGCACGAACAGCGCGACGCTGCCGGTGGCGCCCAGATGCGGTGCCGAGGCGTAAAGCACCATGCCAAACAGGAAGAACACGGCGTAGGTGGCCTTGCGCCCGATCTTGTCCGACAGCGAGGCCCAGAAGAAGCGGCCGGCGATGTTGAACAGGCTGAGCAGGCCGGTGAAGGCGGCGGCGATCGTCGCCAGTTCCTTCAGTTGCGCTTCGTCCAGCGATTTGAAGCCGGCGTCGACGCCGATCAGCCGGCCGCCGAACACTTCCTGCAACATTGGCGAAGCCATGCCGATCACGCCGATGCCGGCGGTGACGTTCAGACACAGCACTGCCCAGATCAGCCAGAACTGCGGTGTGCGCCAGGCCTGGTCGAGATGCACCTGCGCGCTGGTGATCATGGCGTTGCCGTTGGTCACGGGCGGCGTCCAGTGCGCGGGTTTCCAGCCGGGCGGCGGCACGCGATAGCCGAGTGCGCCGCACATCATCGAGGTGAAGTAGAGCAGGCCCATCACCACGAACGATTGCCACACGCCGACCGAACTGCCGGTGGCGAAGTGCCGCATCAGGATGTCGGCCAGCGGCGAGCCGATCATGGCGCCGCCGCCGAAGCCCATGATCGCCATGCCGGTGGCCATGCCGCGACGATCGGGGAACCACTTGATCAGCGTCGACACCGGCGAGATGTAGCCCAGGCCCAACCCGATGCCACCGATCACGCCCGAGCCGAGCCACATCAGCCACAACTGGTGCAGGTACACGCCGAGCGCGGAAATCAGCAGACCACCACCCCAGCACACCGCGGCGACCACGCCGGCCTTGCGCGGGCCCACGCGCTCCAGCCAGCCGCCCCACAACGCCGCGGAGCAGCCCAGCAGCACGAAGAACAGCGTGTACATCCAACCCAGCATCTTTACCTGCCAGTCGCAGGTGGTGGTGAACAGCTGCGCCAGCGTGCCCATGTCGGCGGGGCAGGCGACCGGCTGGGTGATGCCGATCGCCTTCGACAGCGGCAGCCAGAACACGCTGAAGCCGTAGGCCATGCCGATGCACAAGTGGATGGCGAGCGCCGCCGGCGGTACCAGCCAGCGATTGAAGCCGGGTTTGGCGACGATCCGTTCGCGCGACAGGAAGCCGTGCTGTTGGAAGCCGTGTCCCTCCCCGGGGAATTCCCGAGTTGGCGACTCCACTACGTCTGTGCTGGCCATGAACCCTCCCGAGGTGTGGCGGCTGGCGGAGACTGTCAGTCGATAAATATGCTTTTAAAAACACAATAGGTTCGAGGATCGGGAGGAATTATCCCCATTTGACAGGAATTTGCTTGAGTGCGATGGTCTAATAATAGGATTCCAATAGCCTATTAAATAGGCGCATCGCCAGTGTTGCCGCGCAGCACCAGCGCCGACCGGAAGGGTGCGAACGCATGTACAAGGTCACCATCCGCCCGCAATGGGAGCTGCGCACCGCCGACGGCCGGGAGATGCCGCCGCGGCTGATCGAGCTGCTGCTGGCCGTGCACGCCACCGGTTCGCTGGCAGCGGCCAGTCGCGAAGCCGGGGTGTCCTATCGCTACGCATGGGGCCTGCTGCGCGAGGCACGCCAGCTGTTCGGCCTGCCGCTGCTGCGTTCCACGCGCGGCCGCGGGGCGCGCCTGACGGCGCTGGGCGAGCGCCTGATCTGGGCGGACAACCGCATCGCCGCGCGCCTGTCGCCCACGCTCGACAGCCTCGCGACCGAGCTGGAAGCAGAGCTCGAACGCAGCATGACGGCGGATGCCGCGCCACTGCGCCTGCATGCCTCGCATGGTTTTGGCGTGGAGACGCTGCGCAGGGCCATGGCCGCCGCCGGTCTGCCACTCGATCTCAAGTACCGCAGCCCGGACGACGCGCTGAGCGCGTTGCGCGCGGGCAGCTGCGATCTTGCCGGCCTGCATCTGCCGATCGGCGAACTGGAAGGCGAGTTGTTGCAGCACTATCTGGATCGCCTCGATCTCGAAAACGATCGTGTCGTGCATCTGGCGATGCGCCGGCAGGGATTGGTCGTCGCGCCCGGCAATCCCAAGCATCTGCGCGTGCTCAGTGATCTGTTGCGCGACGATGTGCGTTTCATCCATCGCCAACCCGGTTCCGGCACGCGGTTGCTGCTGGAATGCATGCTGGCGCGGCAGGGATTGGAACTGTCCGCCATCCATGGCTGCGACGTCGAGGAATTTACCCACGCCGCCGTGGCGGCCTATGTGGCCAGCGGGCTCGCCGATGCCGGCCTTGGCCTGGAGCCGCCGGCGCGTCGTTACGGCCTGGATTATGTGCCGATCCTCACCGAGCATTATTTCTTCCTCTGCCGCGAGCAAGCGTTGCAATCCGCGCGCCTGACCGAATTGCTCGCGCTGCTGCGCGATCCGATCTTCCGCCACGAACTCGGCATGTTGCCTGGTTACGATCCATCGTATTGCGGCAGCGTGCAGACCTTGCGCGAAGCTTTCGTCAGCCTCTCGGCTTGAGGCGTGATTCGCGAAAAATGGCCGGTTTTTGGCTGGTTAGCGTGGTAAGGTGAAAATTCCACAGCGGATTCATATCGCCATGAAAAAAACCGCTCTCATCGTTGCGTTGCTCTTGTCGTTGGCGGGTTGCGCGACTTACGACTACGACAAACCGCCCATCAGCCAGGATCAGTGCAAGCAGGAATTCGACGAATACAATCGCGACAGGCAGATGGGGATTCCCGCGGGAGTAGGCGGGGCCAAGATTTCCGCCGAGTGCATGGAGCGTGCGCCTTAGTGGGGCTTGCTCTCGACCGTTCGCGGATTGGTGACGGCGCAATCCTGCGCCAATAAAAAAACCCCTCCGCGTGGAGGGGTTTTTGCCTTGCCGTGTTTGGCGATGCGTTGATCGGAGGTCAGTTGCGCGGTTCCACGCGGATCTCGACGCGGCGGTTCGGCGCCAGGCAGTCGATCAGGGCCTGTCCCTTTTCCGTCTTGCACTCCACGACCGGTTCGACGCTGCCGCGGCCGACGGCGGTGATCTGTCCGGCCGGAACGCCGCGCTGGATCAGATAGTCGCGCACGGCGTTGGCGCGGCGCGTGGACAGCGCGATGTTGGACTTGTCGCTGCCGATCCGGTCGCTGTAGCCGATGACGTGGATCGTGCTGAGGCTGTCGTTCGCGAGCGCCTTGGTGGCGAGCGCGTCGAGTTCGCCGCGACCGGTCTCGCTCAGATTGGAAAGATCAGCCTTGCCGAAGGCGAACAGGCTGTCGGCGGAGAGTTTCTGCACGTAGGACAGCGACGCGTTGTCCTGCGCTGTCCCGGAGTCTTTGTTGTTGCGGGTGTTCTTCTGCTGGCTGGAGCAGGCGGACAGCGCGAGCACGAGCACGCATGCCGCGGCAGATGCGAAGATGGAGCGATTCATGATGTGTTCCCCTGGAGCGGATGAGCGAAACCGTGAGGACGCTTTCCTCGAGCGGGCGCGAAAACCGCGGGCCTGCGTGGCGTCCGCGGGCAGCTTAGCAAGTCCCTGTTGCCGAATATATCGATGGGATTTGCGGTTCGCGCGCAGGCGGCGCGTGAAAAGCGCCAGCGAGCCGGCCCTTGGTAACGGCCCTTGGCGAGCAGGCCTTTAGCGGGCGAGCCCTTCCCGCAGGGGCGCGGTCTCGGCCGGCACGCCGGCGATCCGCAGCGGCGCCCCGCCGCGCTCCAGTGGCAGCACGGCCAGGGCGAGATGGCGCGGCGTCTCCCCAGACTGGAACGCGGTGGACAGGACGGTGCCGGCGGCGCGGTTGTCCTCGGCGACCTCATCCCCGACTTCGATCGGAGTTGCGGCTTGCAGCAGGGTCAGATGCCGCTTCGCCTGCCCGAGGAAATGGGTGCGGGCGACGATTTCCTGGCCGGGATAGCAGCCTTTCTTCACGCTGTATGCATGCAGGCGATCAAGCGAAAGCTGCTGCGGCGTCCAATGCTCACTTTGCGAGGCGGGCAGGCGTGGCAGGCCGTGCGCCAGATCGAATGCGCGCCAGCGGGCGAGAGCATTCGTGTCCTCGGTGGTGGATGCGGAACCGATGCGAAGCGTGCGTGGTTGATCCGTGGTGCCGACATCCAGTTCGAGCGTGCCATCGGCCTTGCTCGCAAACCGATCGCGCGCGGCAGTGGCCGGGGCCAGGAACGCGCCGCCGACGTGCAGATCATCGCGCACGGCGAATGACGCCTTGCGCCGGAAGACGAAGGCCCGCAGCTTGGTCGCGACGGCTTCGGCATCCGCATCGGGCAACACCAGCCACAGGGTTTCGGCATCCAGACGCAAGAGCGCGAACAACGCGATCACGCGTCCTTTCGGCGTCAGCCAGCCGTTCCATTGCCAGTGGCCGTCGGCGAGCGCGGCCACGTCGTTCATGAACTGAGCCTGTGCATAGGCGACCGCATCCCGGCCGGTCAGTGCCATGATGCGATGGTCGGGAAGTGCGAAGAACGCAGTGTCCGGAGCGGCCTGCTTGTCCATAACGGGACTGGGAATTAAACTTTCGTTCGTGCGAGACCCAGCCATCATAGGCGAAAGCGTTCCCCAGCCGGAGCCGGTACAGACGGAAATGCCCGTTCCGGTACCGGTGCCGCAGAAGGAGATCGGGGGCCGCGACGGCCCTGATCCCACCCGCTACGGCGACTGGGAAAAGAACGGTCGCTGCATCGATTTCTGACCGATCGCGATATTTCATTTCCATCCGGCAGCCGCCGCACAATGAGCCAACGCGGCACGCTGCCGCCCAGCGAAGAGAACCGCGCCGCGATGTCCAATAAACGCCCCATCTCGCCTTTCATGCTCGGGAGCCATTACCGGTTCCAGATCACGTCGGTCATGTCGTTCCTGCACCGGATGACCGGCATCGCCCTGTGGGTGGGCGCGTTCGGCCTGGCCTGGTGGCTGCTGGCGGTGGCGGCGGGTGGTGACGCCTACGCACACGCGGCGGCCTGCCTGGCTTCGCCGTTCGGCAAGTTCGTGCTGTTCGGCTTCTCGTTCTCGCTGGTCTATCACCTGCTCAACGGCATCCGGCACCTGCTGTGGGATATCGGCCTGGGCTTCGAGATTCCCGAGGTCTACCGCTCCGGCTACACGGTTGCGGTTCTCTCCGTGGTGTTCACGGTCCTGATCTGGTTCTTCGCGCTGCGGGGTGGAGCATGAGCGAGTCGACGTCCAGCGCGAAGCCCGCTTCCGCGAAGAAGGATTACCGGACGCCAATCGCCCGCGCGCGCGGTTTGGGATCGGCCAAGTCCGGCGTCGGCCACTTCTGGTGGCAGCGCGTCACCGCGATCGTGCTGGCGGTGTTGGTGCCCTGGCTGGTCGGCATCCTGGTGTCGTTCGTCGGCGCCGATCTCGCCACCGTGCATGCGACGCTGGCCAAGCCCTACAACGCGATCCTGTTCGCGATCTTCGTGCTGGCGCTGTTCTGGCACGCGAAGCTCGGCATCCAGGTGGTGATCGAGGACTACGTGCACACGCGCGCCTACGAGATCGCCCTGCAGCTTCTTGTCACCTTCCTCTGCGTCTTCGGAGCGCTCGCGTCGTTGTACGCGATCGGCCGCATCGCGCTGCTGGCCTGAGCCCTCATACAAAGCCGACGATGAGCAACGCCTACAAGATCACCGAACACAAATACGACATGGTCGTGGTCGGCGCCGGTGGCGCCGGTCTGCGCGCCACCTTCGGCCTCGCGCACAAGGGCCTGCAGACCGCCTGCATCACCAAGGTGTTCCCGACGCGCTCGCACACGGTGGCGGCGCAGGGCGGCATCTCCGCCGCGCTCGGGAACATGAGCGAGGACGACTGGCGCTATCACTTCTACGACACCATCAAGGGCTCGGACTGGCTGGGCGATCAGGATGCGATCGAGTACATGTGCCGCGAAGCGATTCCGGCTGTGATCGAGCTCGAACACCAGGGCGTGCCGTTCTCTCGGACCGAGGAAGGCAAGATCTACCAGCGCCCGTTCGGCGGCATGACCACGAAGTATGGTGAAGGCCCCGCCGCGCAACGCACCTGCGCTGCCGCCGACCGCACCGGGCACGCCATGCTGCATACGCTGTACCAGCAGTCGCTCAAGCACGACGCGCGCTTCTTCATCGAATACTTCGCGCTCGACCTGATCATGGACGCCGACGGCGCCTGCCGCGGCGTGCTCGCGCTCGACATGGCCGAAGGCACGCTGCACCTGTTCCGCGCCCACGGCGTGGTGCTGGCCACTGGCGGCTATGGCCGGGCCTTCTTCTCGGCGACATCGGCGCATACCTGCACCGGCGACGGTGGCGGCATGGCGCTGCGCGCCGGCCTCGGCCTGCAGGACATGGAATTCGTGCAATTCCATCCGACCGGCATCTACGGCGCCGGCTGCCTGATCACCGAGGGCGTGCGAGGTGAGGGCGGCATCCTGCGCAACAGCCAGGGCGAGCGCTTCATGGAGCGCTACGCGCCGAACGCGAAGGATCTTGCATCGCGCGACGTGGTCAGCCGCTCGATGACGCTGGAAATCCGCGAAGGCCGCGGCGTCGGCGAGCACAAGGACCACATCCATCTCGACCTGACGCACCTCGATCCGAAGGACATCCACGAGAAGCTTCCGGGCATCGCCGAGAGTGCGCGCATCTTCGCTGGCGTGGACGTCACCAAGCAGCCGATCCCGGTGATCCCGACCGTGCACTACAACATGGGCGGCATCCCGACCAATTACCACGGCGAAGTCGTGCAGAAGCGCGGCGACGATCCGGATGCGGTGGTGCCGGGTCTGTACGCCATCGGCGAAGCCGCCTGCGTATCGGTGCATGGCGCCAACCGTCTTGGCTCCAACTCGCTGCTCGACCTCGTTGTGTTCGGCCGCGCCGTCGCGAATCGCTGCGGCGAGACGATCAAGCCGAACCAGCCGCACAAGCCCCTGCCGAAGGACGCCTGCGACAAGTCGCTCGCCAACCTCGACAAGCTGCGCAACGCCAACGGCGGCACGCCGACGGCGGTGATCCGCGACAAGATGCAGCGCACGATGCAGGCCGACGCCGCCGTGTTCCGCACCGGCGAAACGCTGGCCGAGGGCGTGAAGAAGATCCGCGAGATCCATGCATCGTTCGCCGACGTCAAGGTCAGCGACCGCTCGCTGGTCTGGAACTCCGACCTGATCGAGACCTTCGAACTGCAGAACCTGCTCGGCCAGGCGCTGGCGACGATCGTTTCCGCCGAGAACCGCACCGAGTCGCGTGGCGCGCATGCGCGCGAGGACTTCCCGGACCGCAACGACGTCGACTGGCAGAAGCACACGCTGTGCTCGGTTGCCGACAACGGCGAAACCAACATCGATTACCGCCCGGTGCACATGTATACCCTCGACGACGAAGTCGAAGTTGTACCGCCGAAAGCGCGCGTGTATTGAATTGAGAAGTCCGCACATGGATGTGCGGGATTTTGCGGAGGGATCCGCGTTTACCGGGAAACGAAACCGTGGCCGAATTCACTCTTCCCAAGAACTCGAAAGTCCACAAGGGCAGGCGTTTCTCCGCGCCGGCCGGTGCCAAGCGCATCCGCGAGTTCAAGGTGTACCGCTGGAACCCGGACGACGGCGAGAACCCGCGCACCGACACTTACGAGGTCGATCTCGACAAGTGCGGGCCGATGGTTCTGGACGCGCTGATCAAGATCAAGAACGAGATCGATCCGACGCTGACCTTCCGCCGCTCCTGCCGCGAGGGCATCTGCGGCAGCTGCGCGATGAACATCGACGGCACCAACACGCTGGCGTGCACGAAGGCGATCGACGACTGCGGCAAGGGCAAGGGCGAAGTGCCGATCTACCCATTGCCGCACATGGAAGTGGTGAAGGATCTGGTCCCGGACCTGACCCACTTCTACGCGCAGTACGCCTCGATCAAGCCGTGGATCCGCACGCAGAGCGCGCCGCCGCCGGATCGCGAGCGCCTGCAGTCGAAGGATGACCGCGCCAAGCTCGATGGTCTGTACGAGTGCATCCTGTGCGCCTGCTGCAGCACTTCATGCCCGAGCTACTGGTGGAACGGCGATCGTTATCTCGGCCCCGCGATCCTGTTGCAGGCTTATCGCTGGATCATCGACAGCCGTGACGAGGATACTGGCGCGCGCCTGGACGATCTCGAGGATCCGTTCAAGCTCTATCGCTGCCACACGATCATGAACTGCGCGCGGACCTGTCCGAAGGGTCTCAATCCGGCCAAGGCGATCGGCGAGATCAAGCAGCTGATGCTGGCGCGGCAGGTGTGACCGGCAGGCGCGCGGTGCGCGCCTGAATCGTTTCCGTCATGGTTGAGCCGCGCATTCCGCGGCCGGAACAAGTCGAGCAGAAGACAGCCACGCAGATGCGCTGACGCTTGAAGGCGGCAGCGCATCGTTGACATGGCGTCGTCAAGGCGTCAGGCGTAACTCATCGCCGATTGCTGGCGACGTTCTTGTTCCTGTTGGTTGCGATGCTGATCCTGCATGCGGACGTTGTTCGAGACCTGCGTGGCCTGCTCGCTGCTTTCACGGATCGGCTGCTGTACGGCTTGCTGGGTGCTGATCGCATCGGTGCGGATGTTGAGCTCCGACAGATTGCCCTGCGGGCTGTTTTGCACCACGCGCGCGAGTGAGCCATCGCGGCTCAATTCCACGCGATCCACGCGGGAGATGCGTTCACGGATCGCTTCAACAGTCAGCGCCGCGGCAAGTCGTTCGCTGTGTTCGCCTGGGACGACGCCACGCTCCCTTTCGGCGGCCTGGACCGCATGCAGAACCTGATTGAACAGTGGGTTGTTCGGATTCTGCGGATGCGTAAGCAGATCGGGTGAACCTGTCTGCTGGGGCTGTTGCGGATTGGCCGGCGCGGGTTGCGCACCCGGTTGAGCCGGAGTGGCGGGGGCCGTCTGCGTGCCTGTTTGAGCCGGAGTGGTGGGCGGGGTCTGTGCGCCCGGTTGAGCCGGAGTAGCTGGTGCGGTCTGCGTCGGTGTTGCAGGAGCGGGCTGCGTCGTCTGGCCCTGCGTGCGTTCGCGCGCGGCGGTTTCGATCGCACTGCGGGTGGCTTCGTCGGCGATGCCGGTCTGCGGCAGGTTGTGACCGCGCTGGAAGTCGCGGACCGCGGTTTCGGTCTGTGTGCCGTAGAAACCGGTCGCGCCGATCGATCGTCCCTGGCCGTCGCGGAACTGCGCGCCGAGCGTGATCAGGTTCTGCTGCAACTCACGCACGGAGTCGCCGCGCTCGCTGCGCTGCAGGCGGCCATCGGCCAGCGGGTCGTGTGCCTGGGCGCGCTGGGGATTGTTCCAGTACGCCTCGGGGTCGAGCAGCCGGCCGTTCGGATCGCGCATCTGGTAATGCACGTGCTGCGCGTAGTCGCCCGGGCCGCCTGGGCCGCGGCCACCCATCGTGCCGATCGGATCGCCCGCCTGGACGCGGGTCGGCGGATTGGTCACCTGCACCGAGCGCGAATCCATGTGCAGGATTTCGTGCATGTTGCCCTGGTCGTCGCGGATCTTCACGGTGCCGTAGCTGCCGCCCGAGAACACGACTTCGCCGCTGACCGGCGAACGCACGGTCGGATGGCGCAGGTTGGCGCCGGATTGTCCGCCGACGTAGTTGAAGTCGACGCCACCGTGATCATCGTGCCGGCCGTTGATGATGCGGTCGCCGAAGTCGCTGGTGATGTGCGGAGCGACGCCGTTCTGCGGCGGCAGCATGATCCGCATCACGTCGTTGAACGACTGCGGGCCTTGTGCGGCAGATGCGGGATTTGCCGGTGGCGTCTGCGTGCCTGGCTGGGCCGGCGCGGGAGTTGGCGTCTGCGCAGCCGGTTGAGCAGGGGCCGGAGCAGGCGTCTGCGCACCCGGCTGGACCGGAGCAGGCGCGGGCGTCTGTGTGCCCGGCTGCGGCGCGGCTTGCGTGCGTTCGCGTGCGGCGGTCTCGATCGCGCGGAGCGTGGCCGGATCGGCGGCACCGGTGGGATTGATTCCGTGGGTCTGCTGGAAGGTCCGCACCGCGTCACGGGTGCCGTCGCCGTAGTAGCCGTCGGCGGTGAGCGGCTGGCCGTTGCGCTCGGTGGCGCCGAGCGTCCTCAGGTTGTTCTGCAATCCACGGACTTCCCGGTCGATTGCGCCGAGGGTGGCCGGGCCGGCCTTGCCGTCGACCGGCTCCAGGCGCGCACCGCGCTGATAGGCTTCCACGGCTTGCTTGGTCTCGGCGGTGAACTGGCCGTCCACCTGCAACGCCCGGCCCTGGGCGTCTGTGATGCCCAGACCTGCCAGATTGGACTCGAGCTTGCGGACTTCGCGGCCGCTTTCGCCCTGTTCGAGCACGGTGTTGGCGGCCGACCTGCCCGGCGTCCGGCCGGGCAGCGCGGACAGCGCCTGCCGCACGTCCGGATTGTTGCGCTCGTTGGCGGGATCGTAATCCGGCCGACTGACCTGCGCGTGGGCGCGGTCCATCGCGGGCCGCCGGGCCGGGTCGGCGTAGTTGGCCTCGTAGCCTTCCGCCAGATTGCCCGCACGCGGTCCGGCGTAATGGCGCGAAACCGTGCGTTGGATGTTCCTGGCTTCCTCCATCAGCGCGTCGTAATCCCCGCCGTTCCTGAGCACGTTTTCCAGCCTGCCCAGCGTGCCGGGAAGCTGGTTGGCCGTCTTGGCGAGGACGTTGATGGCTTCGAAGCGGCGGTCTTCCGGAATGTTCTGTCCATGCCGGTCGAGGATCGACATCGCGGTCTGCGTCGCGTTCCTGACCTGCGGGTAGTCGATGTTGGCGTGGATCCAGCGCCTGCCTTCGTCGGAAGAGGCCCAGGCATTGATGCTGTCGCGCGTGTTGGCGTCGATGAAGGTGATCGAATCGCGGCGCGTGCCGTTCGACCTCAGCCCGCCGTCGCCGTGGCTGAGCAGATCGGTGCGCAGCTGAGCCGTGTTGTTGGTGAATGGCAAGCCGTGTTGCCGGGCATAGGTCGAGGCCTGTCCGATGATGGCATCCACATAGGTGGTCTCGCCGGCACTGAGCGGGCGTTCGCGGATCGCGCCGAGCGGCCAGGTACCGCGCTGCCCCAGGTCAACCTGGATCGTGCCGATGCTGTAGCCGCTGTTGTCGGCCACGGCGCCGACCTGTCCCCATTCGCTGTTTCTCACGCCGGCGACCGACAGCCGGTACGACGCGCTGCCGCCCTCCGTGCCGCGGCCGACGGTGAAATACACCGCTCCGGCCGTGGCATCGAGATTTCTGGTATCGATGTTCGTCATGCATCACTCCCTTGTATGAGTTCCTGGAATTCCGTTTTTGAAGTCGGGCTATGGCTGGCTCTTCGCCAACTCCGTGTAGTTTTCGAGACGATTGGCGCGTTCGGCCAGGCGCAGCATCTGATTCTCGACGCCCTGGAGGTTCCCCAGCTGACCCAGATTGTCGAAGATCGAGGCCTCGAACGCGCCGTCCTTCTGCTGAAGCTGCACCCAGGCGCGCTGTGCTTCCACCATCTGCTCGCGCTGGCTGCCCTTGAGCTCGGCGAGGAGCGCCTTGTAGACCTGATTCAGTCTCTTGTCCTGGCGATCACGTTCGTCGGTGAGGCAGTCCGCTTGGGCGATCGAATCCGTATCCGCGCGTTCCATGCAGGCGGTGAAGGTTTGCGTGATGCCCTTCGTTTTTGGCAGCGCACCCGGATCCTCGTCGTCGGAGGAGGGTTTCTTTTCAGTCGCGGATGCCGTCGAATCGCCAGCGGCATTGGCGGCCGGCGTGCTCGCGGCCACCAGCGTCGAAGCTGTGGCCGGGACTTTGTTGCCGTCAGCGGCGGCTTCGCCGCCGGCCTTCGCGCAGGCTGCGACGCAAAAGCCCAGAAGCAGCGTTGGCAGTAGAAGATTTCGGTGATTCATTCTTTCGTATGCTCCCTACAGACGACCGATTGGCGTTGGATTCCTATTGCACGATAGCAGGATGCTTCGTCTATCCAGGAGGCGGCGCCTCGCCCGGAAACGCCTTCCCGAACGCCGGATCGACGATCTTGACGAGGGTCCAGCACTGGTCGTGGCGGAAGGTATAGCGAAGCTGCGCATCGGTGTCCGGCACTTCCAGCACGACGATGGCGGATTTGTCGTCCGCCGGGATCTCCCGGTACTGCAATCCTTCCTTGGACTGTTGCGCGCGATTGGGCATCACGGGGAAGTGGAGCTTTTCGCGAGGCAGCGGTTCGCTGGATTCGGCTGGCTCGGGTTGTGCATTCCAGTCGATGAAAGCAGTGTCGACGACATCGGCCGTGAATGCCTTTTGCAGGGCAGGGTCCTCGGCGAAGGCGACGATGAAGGCTTTCAGTTCCTGCGAGGGGCAGGCGATGCTGGTGGGAGATTGTTGATCGGTCGTGGCGGCCGTCGGAGTCGGTTCGGTTTCCGGAGGCGATGCAGATGCCGGAGCCGACACGGGCACCGGTGCCGATGCGGGCGCCGGCTTGGAGGAATCGCAGGCAGAAAGCACGAACAGCGCCGTGGCGGCGAGACCGAACAGGTAGCGGGTCGAGGCAGCGCGCGGGCCAGAACGAAAGGCGGTCATGCAAGAGTCCATTTGAGAGATGAGGTCGCCGATGTAGGTTGCATCGGTAGCCTAATGCCTGTCCATGGCATCTGCCTCGTCGCGATAATATCCAGGTTCCATGTCCGTGTTGCAACAGTGCCCGCCTGTCGGGCAGGCCGGACCCCTGACTGGCGGGTCCGGATCATCCGGGGTCGCAGCGCAATGTAAAGAGGAGACGAACGTGGATCAGGAAGCGGAGCTCCGGCGCCTGCGCTGGCGCAGTCGCCGCGGCATGCGTGAACTCGATCAGCTGTTCAATCGCTGGCTCGACCAGCGCTATGCGCAGGCGTCCGAGGCCGAGCGCGGGGTTTTCCGACTGTTGCTGGACTGCGAAGACGATAGGCTGTGGAAGTGGTTCCTCGGTCATGAACGTCCCGCAGATGCCGAACTCGACGCGCTCGTCCAAGCGATTCGCGCCCTCCCGCCCGCGGGCTAAGCCAGGGGGCAGGGTGGCGTGGCGGCCTTCGCGCCTCCTGATCGCGATCCTCGTCTCGTTCGCGTTGCTGGCGCCGCTGGCCGTGCTGGCTTCGGAGATGCCACGCGTGGCGGCGTGGCCGCTGGCGTTGTTGGCCTTCGTGTCCGGGCTGTGCAAGGCATATCGGGAAGCGGCAAGACCGGCATGCGACATCGTGATCGCGGCCGGTGACGCCGCATCCACGATCGACGGGCGGGCTGCCCGCGATCTGATCGTCACCTGGCGGGGGCCGCTTGCCTTCCTGCGTTGGCGCGATGAGGACGACCGTACCCGGCGGCTCGCCTTCTGGCCGGACACGTTGCCGGCCGGACCGCGGCGTGAACTGCGGCTGGCCGCCTCCAGCCAGGAAATTACGCGGTCGAGGGCTTCGGTGGCACCATAGCGGCTGTTTTGGCAGCCGCATCTCATGTTCAAACCCATCCCCGTCGCCATCGGCCTGCGCTACCTGCGCGCCAAGCGCCGCAACGGCTTCATCTCCTTCATCTCGCTGGCCTCGATCCTCGGCATCGCCCTGGGCGTCGCCGCGCTGATCACCACCTTGGCGGTGATGAGCGGGTTCCAGCGCGAAATTCGCGATCGCATGCTGCAGATGGCCGCGCACGCCACCATCACCGCCGACGGCGATGTGATGAAGGGTTGGCAACGTGCCGTGGCCGAGGCCTACCGCGATCCGCGCGTGGCCGGCGCCGCACCGTTCATCGAGACCCAGGCGCTGCTGACCGGCGTCCGCAAGCAGCCGGCCATCATCCGTGGTGTCGATCCCGAGGCGGAAAGCAAGGTCTCGGTGATCGCCGACAAGATGATCCAGGGCAAGCTGTCCGACCTCACGCCCGGTTCCTTCAATATCGTGCTCGGCCGCGAACTGGCGACCTGGATGGGCGTGACCATCGGCGACAAGGTCGTGGTGCTCACCGACATCCGCGCCACGCCAATGGGCGCGATGCAGCAGCTCAAGCGCTACACGGTGAGCGGCATCTTCGAGGCGGGTTATCAGGATTTCGATCGGGGCTTGGCGGTCGTCAACCTGCGCGATGCGCAACGCGTGCTGCGCATGGGCGACGGCGTCAGTGGTGTGCGCCTGAAACTGCACGACATGGATCTGGCCTGGGATGTGGCGGAAGACCTCGCACAAAAGCTCCTCCATGAACTGAAGCAGCCTTACCGCATCACCGACTGGAGCACCGACAACGCCAACATGTTCCGCGCGCTCAAGCTGGAGAAGACGATGATGGCGATCCTGCTGTCGCTGATCATCGCCATGGGCGCGTTCAATCTGGTGTCCTCGCAGGTGATGCTGGTGACCGACAAGCAGGCCGATATCGCCATCCTGCGCACGCTCGGCCTGACGCCGCGCGGGGTGATGCAGGTGTTCATGGTGCAAGGCTCGCTGATCGGCCTGATGGGAACGGTCATCGGTGTGGTCGGCGGCATCCTGCTCACGCTCAACCTCGAACACATCCTGCGCGCGATCGAAAAAGTCATTGGTGTGCAGCTGATGCCGGAGGACGTGTACTACATCACCGGCTTGCCGACGCAGCTGGAAACCAGCGACGTCGTCACCATCGCCATGGTCGCGCTGGTGATGGCCTTCCTCGCCACCATCTATCCGGCATGGCGCGCGGCGCGCACGGCGCCGGCGGAGGCGCTGCGTTATGAATGATCATCTGAAAGACGCGGCTGGCCATGTGCTGCAGGCCGAGAAACTCGGCAAGACCTATGCCGAGGGCAGTTTGCGCACGCACGTGTTCGACCAGCTCGACTTCCATGTCGACGCGGGCGAGACCGTGGCGATCCTGGGACCGTCAGGCGCCGGCAAAAGCACGTTGCTGCACCTGCTTGGCGGCCTCGACACGCCGACCGCGGGCGAGGTATTCGTCGCCGGCCAGAAGATGAGCGCGCTTTCCGATGCCGCGCGCGGCCAGCTGCGCAACAAGGCGCTGGGTTTCGTGTACCAGTTCCATCATCTGCTTCCGGAATTCACCGCGCTGGAGAACGTGATGCTGCCGGTGCTGTTGAACGGCACCGACGTCCGCGAGGCTTCGCAGCGCGCGCGCGGGTTGCTGGAATCGGTGGGCCTCGGCCATCGACTCGAACACAAGCCGGGCGAGCTGTCGGGCGGCGAACGCCAGCGTGCCGCCGTGGCGCGCGCGCTGGTCAACAAGCCGGCCTGTGTGCTGGGGGACGAGCCGACGGGCAATCTCGACGAGAAGACCGCGGCCACCGTGTTCGATCTGATGCTGGAATTGAATCGTGCCCAGCGCACCAGCCTGGTGATGGTGACGCACGACCGCCGTCTGGCGCGCCGCCTGGATCGCGTGCTGGAGCTGCATGAAGGCAAGTTGAGGGAAGTGGCGCCCGCGGACGTGTGACGCTTTTCAACTTGTTTTGCTGGCGCGTGTTGCGATACCTCGACATGCAACCGGCCTGCAATGTGGATCGGATAGTTTCGGCTGAACGTCACACTGGCCGCCGACATGTCCGAATCCGATCTTTCGCGCCGCCGTTTCCTGCGTCATTCCGGAGCCGCACTCGGCCTGGGCGCATTGCACTGCGCACTGCCGGCCGTCGCCGCGCCGGCGGTGCTGGCGGCGGAATCGGCGCGACCGAAGTTGCCCTACGGCATCCAGTTCGGCGATGTGGAGCCGGGCGTTGCCACTGTCTGGGCGCGCGCGGATCGCGCGGCGCGAATGTGGGTGGAGATCGGCGACGAAGACGGCTTCCGTCGCGCGCGTCGCCTGTGCGGCCCGCTGGCGACGCAAGCCAGCGACTTCACCGCGCGCCTGGATGTGATGTTGCCGCCGTCATCGTCCCGGCGCCTGGTGCGCGTGGGATTCGAGGACGCGCACAGCGGCGTCTTCAGCGACTGGACACAGGGCTTGCTGCGCCCGGCACCCGCGGCCTCCACGCGGCTGCGGCCGGTGCGTTTCGTCTGGGGTGGCGATGTCGCCGGACAAGGCTGGGGCATCAACCCCGAATTCGGCGGCATGCGCATCTTCGAGGCCATGCGTCAGCGCGATCCGGATTTCTTCCTGCATTCGGGCGATGTGATCTACGCGGATGGACCGATCGCGGAGCAAGTCACCGCGGAAGGCGGCCGCATCTGGCGCAATCTCGTCGCCGAGGGCGTGCACAAGGTTGCCGAGAGCCTGGACGAATTCCGCGGCCGCTATCGCTACAACCTGCGTGACGAGAACGTGCGCCGCTTCGCCGCGCAGGTGCCGCAGCTGTGGCAGTGGGACGATCACGAGACCGTCAACAACTGGTCGCCGTCCAAGGATCTCAGTGCCGATTCGCGTTATACCGTCAAGGACATCGATGTCCTGGTCCGGCGTTCGCGGCAGGCCTTCCTCGAATACTCGCCGCAACGCCGCAGCCGCGATCCGCAGTCGACGCGCATCGATCGCGTCGTCCACTACGGCCCGTTGCTGGACGTGTTCATGCTCGACATGCGCAGCTATCGAGGCCCGAATACCGACAATCTGCAGCCCGTTTCCGGGCCGGAGACTGCATTCCTCGGGTGGCGCCAGTTGCGTGAACTGGCGGAAGGACTGCGCCGCTCACGCGCGGTCTGGAAGATCGTCGCCGCCGACATGCCGCTCGGATTGCATGTGCCCGATGGCGTCGATGCGCAAGGCAGGCCGCGCTGGGAAGCGGTCGCCAACGGCGAGAACGGATTGCCGCGCGGTCGCGAGCTGGAATTCGCCAAGCTGCTGCACGACATCCGCCATGTGGACAACGTGGTCTGGCTGACGGCCGACGTGCATTACTGCGCCGCGCATTACTACGATCCGAACCACGCGGCGTTCCAGGATTTCTCGCCGTTCTGGGAATTCGTCGCAGGCCCCCTGAATGCCGGTGCGTTCGGCCCGAACGCGCTCGACGGCACGTTCGGACCGCAGGTGGTCTTCCAGAAGGCGCCGCCGGCGCCGAATGCTTCGCCGCTGGCCGGTTATCAGTTCTTCGGCGAGGTCGACATCGATCCGGATACGCGAGCGCTGCGCGTGAACCTGCGCGACATCCGCGGCGAAAGCGTGTTCGAGCGCATCCTGCAAGTTGCGTGACGCGTAGTGCGGACGGTGTTTAAGTTCGTCATTCCCGCCTTCGCGGGAAGACGAGCATCTAGTGCCCGATGACGAGTTCGACCGGTGCTTTCGCCGGCAGGCTGATCTGCACGGGCTTCGATTCGATATCGCCGTCCTGGCGCATCGCCTGGCCGCTCTCGGACAGGCGCGCGAAGATTTCCACGTCCTTCAACGCGGATAGCTTCTGCGTTGGCATGGGGCTGTCGCCGTCGTCGAGCGTGATCGTGAGCGGCAGATCCTGCAGACGATGTTTCTCGACCGCCACCGGCATCGGCGGCCCGCCAGGAACGCGTGCGATCACGAACACGCTGGTGTCGCCGCGCAGGCGCACGCGCGAGGCGAAATTTGGATCGAGCGCGACTTTCACGGTCAACGCGTTGGCCGAAGGCGCGGCCGCCGGTGCCGCGGGCAGGGGCTGCAATCCGGCTTCCTGACGCGCGGCATCGATCTGCACGCGCAGCGTGGCGAGGGCGGCCTGGTCCGTGACCTGCGTCAGCAACGGCTCCCAGGTTGCGGCGGCTTCCGCGGCCCGGCCACTCTGGCGCTGCCAGGCGCCCACGAACCAGCGCGCATGCTGATTCGTCGGTTCCAGTTGCAATGCATGCTGCAGCATCGCCACGGTTTCCGCATCGAACGATTTCTGCGGATCGGACATGAGGCGGGCCTGCGCGGCTTCCAGCAACAGCTCGGGCTCGTCGGGAAGCAGTTTCAGTGCGCGCGCGTAGGCATCGCGCGATTCGGTCTGGCGATCGAGCGCGGAATAGGTCCGTGCCAGCAGCACCCAGCCTTCGGCGCGATCCGGATTGCGGGCGAGGGCGGCTTCGAGCTGGACGACGGCTTCCTCCGGCGTCTTCGGCGCGGTCGTCGGTATGCTGAGGGCCGCCGGCATGCCGACGTAGTGATAGAGCGCCAGCGTCGACAGGCCGAGCACGACCAGTACGCCGAAGGCGGCGATGCGCTGGCGCTTGCCGGCGGGGCGTTTCCAGAGCGGCCAGAGCACGAAGCCCAGCACGAGCAGGGTCAGCACGATGGCGATGGCGGCGAACAACGGGGTCATCACCACTCCTGATCATCGTTCGGTGCGGCAATATCGCGACGTGAGCGTTTGCTCACGATGCGGTACAGAACAAACGCACCCACAAGCAGAAGCAGCGCCGGCCCGAACCACAGCAGCCAGGTGGTCGGTTCCACCGATGGCTTGTAGAGCACGAATTCGCCGTAGCGCGCGACCAGGTAATCCTTGATCTCGCCATTGGATTTTCCTTCGCGCATCAGCTTGAGCACTTCGCGGCGCAGGTCATGGGCGATGGGGGCGCTGGAGTCGGCGAGCGACTGGTTCTGGCACATCACGCAGCGCAGTTCGGCGGTGAGGTCGTGCAGGCGTTCTTCTTCGGCGGCATCGCGGAATTGCAGTGGCGTGGCGTCGTTGTTCGCCTGCGCGTGCGCGGGGACCGCCAGCAATGATGCCAGCGTCAGCACGCAGGCGGCGATGAGATGCGCCAACCGGTTCATCCGCCGCGCTCTGCCTTTTCAAGTTGCGGGAGCAGTTCGTCTTTGATGATTTTGTCGGTCAGTGCGCCGACGTGCTTCCAGCGCACGATGCCCTTGGCGTCGACGAGGAAGGTTTCCGGGGCACCGTAGATGCCCCAGTCGATGGCCGCGCGGCCGTCGTAGTCGGTGAGCACCAGCATGTAGGGATTGCCGAACTGCTCCAGCCACTTCAGCGCCTCGGCATGCTCGTCCTTGAGGTTGTAGCCGATCACGCGCACGCGCTTGGTCAGCGCGAATTTGCTGAGCACGGGATGCTCGACGCGGCACTCGGGACACCAGCTGCCCCAGACGTTGAGCACGTAGGGCGCGCCGAGCAGTTCGCGCTTGCTCACCAGGCGGCCGGATTCGTGCAGCACCGGCAATGCGAAGTCGGGCGCGGGCTTGCCGATCAGCGGCGAGGGCAGGGATTCGCGATCGGCGCGGTCGGATTGGCGCACACCGTAGAACAGCAGTCCGGCCAGCGCGACGAACAGCAGCACGCCGATGACGAGGCCGATCCTGGAAGGACCCTTGCGAGGAGAAGCGGTCTCGTTCATGCGGGCTCCTGCGTCTGGTGCTTAGACGATTTGTCCGCGCGGAAATTGTCTGCCCGGAAGCGCCGGTCAGTGGCGGTGATGAAACCACCGAGCGCCATCAACACCGCGCCGAACCAGATCCAGCGAACGAACGGCTTGATGTGCACACGCACCGCCCAGGGGCCGTTGGCGCCCTGGGCGGGATCAAGCGGTTCACCCAGCGCGACGTACACGTCGGCGAACAGGCCGGGGTGGATGCCGGCCTCGGTCATCACCTGGCCGCCGCTGGCGTAGGCGCGTTTCTCCGGTTCAAGCGTGGTGAGCAAGTGTCCGTTGCGCGAGATCTGCACGCTGCCGCGATCGGCGACGTAGTTGGGCCCCTGCGTCTCAGTCACGCCTTCGAAGCGGAATGCGTAGTGCCCCAGTTCGACCGACTGGCCGGGTTTGAGCGCGAGTTCGCGCTGCACGTTCTGCGCTTCCACCAGCAGCGCACCGACCAGGAACACGGCGATGCCGGTATGCGCGAAGGTCATGCCCAGCATTTCGGGCGTGAAGCGACGGCCGCTGCTCTTGAAACGCGTCCAGACGAAACGCGCGGTGCCGAGCAATACCCAACCCGAGGCGGCGATGCCGGCGGCCGTCTTCCACGCGCCCTGCGGTGCCAGGAAGTAGGCGATCGCGCCGAGTACAAGAGCCAATACCGCCCATGGCGCCAGCATGGCCAGCGGTTTTGACGCCTGTTCCCGCTGCCAGCGCGTGATCGGGCCGAACGGCAGCAACAGCACCAGCGGCGTCATCAGCAGGAAGAACAGCAGTCCGAAGTAGGGCGGGCCGACCGAGATCTTGCCGAGATCGAGTGCATCGGCCAGCAGCGGATACAACGTGCCCAGCAACACCATGCCGCAGGCCGAAGCCAGCAGGACGTTGTTCGCCAGCAGCAGCGTCTCGCGCGAACTGGCGGCGAACGGCGCGCCTTCTTCGAAGCGCGGCGCGCGCAGCGCGTACAGCAGCAGCGAGCCGCCGATGACGATGACGAGGAAGATCAGGATGAACAGACCTCGCGTCGGATCGGCGGCGAAGGCGTGCACGCTGGTCAGCACACCCGAGCGCACCAGGAACGTGCCGAGCAGCGACAACGAGAACGCGGCGATGGCGAGCAGCACCGTCCAGCCGCGGAAGCTGCCGCGCTTTTCCGTCACCGCTTGCGAGTGGAGCAGGGCGGCACCGGCGAGCCAGGGCATGAAGCTGGCGTTCTCGACCGGGTCCCAGAACCACCAGCCACCCCAGCCCAACTCGTAATACGCCCACCACGAACCGAGCGCGATGCCGCAGGTGAGCAGGCCCCAGGCGACGTTGGTCCACGGCCGCGTCCAGCGCAGCCAGCGCGCGTCCATGCGGCCATCGATCAAGGCGGCGATGGCGAAGGCGAACGGCACCACGAAACCGACGTAGCCCAGGTACAGCATCGGCGGATGGATGATCATCCCCGGATCCTGCAGCAGCGGATTGAGGTCGCGGCCTTCCTCGGCGGCGGGCAGCAGGCGTTCGAACGGATTGGAAGTGAAGATCAGGAACGACAGGAAGCCGATGCTGATCAGTCCCATGATGCCGAGCACGCGTGCGACCACCTGCTGCGGCAATTGTCGCGAGAATTCCGCCACCGCCGCGGTCCACGCAGCGAGGATCAGCGCCCACAGCAGCTGCGAGCCTTCATGCGCGCCCCAGACCGCGGTGTAGCGGTAGATCAGTGGCAGCAGCGAGTTGGAGTTCTGTGCGACATAACGCAGCGAGAAGTCCTGCATCACGAACGAGACCGTGAGGATCACGAACGCGACCAGTACCATGATCAGCTGCGCATAGGCGGCGGGGCGCGCGACCGTCATCCATGCGGCGTTGTTGCGCTGCGCGCCGACCAGCGGCAGCACCGCTTGCAGCAGCGCGACCAACAGCGCCAGGATCAGCGCGACCTGTCCGAGTTCGGGCAGCACTTACTGTGCTTCCGGCGGCGTTTTCACGCCATGCTTCTGGTGCGCGAGGCCCATCTTGTCGGCGACTTCCTTCGGCACGTAGGTCTCGTCGTGCTTGGCCAGCACCTGCTCGGCGACGAAGGTGCCGCCCTGCATGCGGCCGGTGGCGACCACCGCCTGCTTCTCGCGGAACAGATCCGGCAGGATGCCGGTGTAGACCACGGGCAACTGCGCATCGCCGTCGGTGACGAGGAAGCGTGCTTCCATCGAACCGCCGGCGCGCTTGAAGGAATTCTCCGCGACCATGCCGCCAAGGCGGAACTTGGCGGCGCCCGAGGACACGCTCTCACCGGCCTTGCCGCTGAGGATTTCCGCCGGCGTGTACAGGTAGGCCACGTTGCGCTGCAGGGCGAGCACGACCAGCGTGGTGGCGAGTGAGGCGGCGGCGATCACGCCGAGGATCAGCCAGAGACGGCGGCGGCGAGTCGGATTCATCGCGTCAGTTCCCCGCCGACATTGGCCTTGGCGGCCTGCTTGCGCGCGGCGAGCAGGTGCGCGCTGCGCAACTGCTGGCGGATGCGCAGGCGCGGCGCCAGCCAGTCCCAGAGCATCACGACGGCGAAGACCAGATACGCCGCGATCACATAGTTCAAATAGTTCATCGCGATTCCCCCGTGCCCGTCGCGAGTTTCGTCACCCAATCCTTGCCCGCTTCGCGACGGAGATTGTCGGCGCGCGCGCGCGCCAGCAACGAACCGACGAACCAGACGTGCGTGCCGATCACCATGGCGAACAAGGGCGGCAGCATGCTGGAGTCCATCTTCGAGCCGCCCGTCAGGCTGATCGTCTGGCCCTGGTGCAGCGAATGCCACCAGTCGACGGAGTAGCGGATGATCGGCAACAGCACCACGCCGACGATGGCCAGCAGGCCGGCGGCGCGCGCGGCGGAACGACGGTCGTCGATGGCGTGGTAGAGACCGATGATGCCGAGGTAGAGGAACAGCAGGACCAGTTCGCTGGTCAGGCGCGGATCCCAATCCCACCATGTGCCCCACATCGGCTTGCCCCAGATCGAACCGGTGACGAGCGTGATCAGGGTGAAGCCGGCGCCGATCGGCGCGCAGGCCATTGCCAGGATCTCGCACAGCTTGATGCGCCAGATCAGCGCGATCGCGGCATAGATCGCCATCAGGCCGTAGACGGCCAGGCTCATCCACGCGCTCGGCACGTGGATGTAGAGGATGCGGAAGCTGTCGCCCTGCTGGTAATCGGCCGGCACCGCGAACAGTCCCTGCCAGATGCCCCAGGCCATGATGACCAGCCCGAGCCCATAACCCCAAGGCGCCCAGCGCGCAGCGAAGCGGTCGAAATAGGGCGGGGAGCCGAGTTGGTGGAACCAACGAACGACGGGGTTCATGCTGCTGCGGGGACTCGGTTTCGGGCTACTGGTGATTGTGGCCGCTTCCGGGCAGGCATCTGGAGGCGATCGGCGGCGATCGAGTCGAAAACCTGTACGTACCGCGGCACGATGGGCGCAGGATACCAGCCCGGCGGATGGCCGAGAATCGTCCACGACGACGAGCATGGCAGAGCCGTTCTTGTGAACGGCTCTGGCATATCATCACGGTTTGAGCGTGATGGTGCCCTTCATCAGGGCCGAGTGGCCCGGGAAGCTGCAGAAGAACGAGTAAGGGCCGGCCCCAAGCTTGGAGACCGGGAAGCTGACCGAGGTGCTTTCGCCGCCGCCGACCACCTTGCTGTGGGCGATGACGCGCGCGTCGCCGGCCTTGATGTAGTCGCTCGCCAGACCGGCCTTGATGCCGTCGGTGTCGATGCCGGGGATGTCGGAGGTCGCCGCCACCACCACGTTGTGGCCCATCACCGTCTTGGCCAGCTTGCCGCTGTGCTTGAGGTTGATGGTGAAGGTCTTGCAGCTCTTGCTCACGTCGATGTTGGCGACGTTGTACTTCATCGCATCGGTGCCCTCGATATCCACCGAACAACTGGCGGCGGCGAAGGCGGAAGGGGCCAGCGCGGAAAGCGCCGCAGCGAATACGAGTTTACGGATCATGGAGATGGCCTCATGGCTGGGTAGGACCGGCACCTGGCTCGGCGTGGGCGAAAAGTAATCTCTATTACTCTTATTGTCGATCATGCCGAGGTTGCTGCAACAGACCGTATCAGTATGGCGCCCGGCAAGCCGTCTATCAGCTGAGCGTGATTCGGGGGGCGATTTAGCTGATTAGCTGAGCGCGATCCGGATCGCCGCCGCCGCGGCGAGCGGGGCCAGCACCAGCGCCAGCACCAGTCCGGCGCCGAGCAGGAGCAGGGCGCCGGCCACGTCCAGCCCTTGCGCGCTGGCGGCGACGCTGCCGGCGCCGAACACCAGCACCGGCACGTATAGCGGCAGCGCCAGCAGGGCCACCAGGATGCCGGAGCGGCGCATGCCGACCGTCAGCGCCGCGACCACGGCGCCGAGCAGGCTCAGCAAGGGCGTGCCCAGGGCCAGGGAGGCCATCAGCACAGGCAGCTGTTCGTGCGGCAGGTGCATCAGCTCCGCCAGCAGCGGCGCGAACACCAGCAGCGGCAGGGCCGTCGTCGCCCAATGGATGAGCGTGCGCATCAGGACGAGCCAGCTCAGCGGCACGGGTGCCAGCATCCATTGTTCGAGCGAGCCGTCCTCGGCGTCGCCACGGAACAGCGTGTCCAGCGCCAGCAGGCCCGAGAGCAGGGCCGCCACCCAGAGCACGCCCGGTGCCACCGTCGCCAGGATCTTGGTCTCGCTGCCCAGCGCGAGCGCGAACAGCACGATCACTAGGAGCGCGAACAACGCCGGCTGCAGAGCATCGCCACGGCGACGCCAGAGCAGGCGCAGGTCGCGGACGAGCAGTGCCTTGGCGGAGCCGAGCAGTCCGGGAGATGCCGCGGCCGAGGATTCATGCATGGCCGCGCTCCAGTACCAGCATCCGGGTTCTCACAGGCGGCGCGGCATAAGCGCCATGTGTCGTCACGAGCGCGGCCCCGCCATCGCGCAGGTGCGCCTGCACCATGCGGTTGACCAGTTCGATGCCGCCCAGGTCGAGGTTGGCGTAGGGCTCGTCGAGCAGCCACAACGGCGCCGGCGACAGCCACAGGCGCGCCAGCGACAGCCGCTTCTTCTGGCCGGCGGAAAGTTGCCGCGCCAACGCATCCTCGTAGCCGGCCAGCCCCACTGTCGCCATTGCGTTTTCCAGCGGCAGATGCGCGCGACGTCCGTGCAGGCCGCACAGGAACTGCAGGTTTTCGAGCGCGCTGAGGTCTGCCTTCAGCGCCGGCAGATGGCCGAGGTAGGCGACGGTGGTCGCACGCGTCACCGCGGTCGCTGGTTGCCCGTGGATGCTGATCTCGCCTTCGTCGCCGCGCAGCAACCCGGCCAGCACCCGCAACAGCGTGGTCTTGCCGGCGCCGTTGTCGCCTTGCACCAGCAAGGCCTCGCCGGGTTCCACCGAGAATTCCAGCGGACCGAACACCGGCAGTTCGTTGCGCGTGAAGCGCAGCCCGCGCACGGCGAGGAGAGGAGCCGCGCTCAGCTGATGCCCTATCGGCATCGGCTGCGGCTCCGAGCGCCCGGCCAAGGATGGCCGGGCCGTGCGGCCCGAAGCCGGCACAGTGGCGCCATGGATGGCATAGGGAGTGTCATGGTGTGGGAATCTCAGGCATCAGGCGAAGACACAACGAAATGTCGGCGATCGCATCATCTTAGCCAGTCCACCCACTCCTCGCCGTCAAAGCCAGGTGGACATGGCGCATCCACGCGCAACCGGGCCGTGCCGCCGCGCGTCCACCAGACACCGGCCAGTTGCCTGAAACGCCGAAGCAGCGCATCGAACTCGTCGACCGGCAGCCCCATCGCGATCCAGCCCGGTTCACGCCACGCCCGGTTCCCGGCCGATGCATAGGAAGGACAGAAGGGGCGTCCGCTGGCGGCCAGCTCCGCCTGCAGTTCGCGGTCGGCGTCGCGGTTGAGTGATTCCTCGCGCTGGATCGAATGCGGATTCCATGCCGAGATCGCCCCGAAGCCATCGACATCCGGATAGAGCCGCTCCAGCGCCGCCACCGGCTGGCCGATGGCGAAGGGATGCCATTCGCCGTGATGCTGCCAGTAGTACTTGGCAGCCACATAGGCGCGCACCAGCGCAGGGACGGGAGGCGCCCCTGGCGTGTCTTGAGAAGTCGACATCGATTAGGTTTAACCCATCACAAAGCATCCGTAAACTGCCTGACTCCCACGTCGCGACTCTCCATCGGAATCCCCACATGCCACAGACGAAACTGCCCAAGGTCGGCACCACGATCTTCACCGTGATGTCGCAGCTCGCCGCCGAGCACGGCGCGGTCAATCTCGGGCAAGGCTTTCCCGACTTCTCCGTGCCGCAGCGCCTGGTGGACGAACTCGACCGCGCCATGCGCGCAGGACACAACCAGTACGCGCCGATGACCGGCATTCCGTCGTTGCGCCAGGCCATTGCCGCCAAGACCGAGCGCGTCTACGGCTATCGCCCCGACGCGGACACCGAAATCACCGTGACCAGCGGCGCCACCGAAGCGATCTTCAACGTCGTGCACGCGGTGGCGCATGCGGGCGACGAAGTGATCGTGCTCGATCCGGCCTACGACAGCTACGAACCGGCGATCGATCTGGCCGGCGCGCGCGCCGTGCACGTGCCGCTCGACCCGCGCACCTTCGCGCCCGACTGGCAGCGCGTGCGCGAGGCGATCACGCCGAAGACGCGGCTGCTGATCATCAACAGCCCGCACAACCCTTCCGGCGCGATGCTCTCGGCCGACGACATGGCCAGCGTCGCCGATTTGCTGCGCGATACCGGGATCTTCCTGCTGTCGGACGAGGTGTACGAGCACATCGTCTTCGACGGCGCGCGCCACGAGTCGGCATTGCGCTATCCGGAACTGCGCGAACGCGCCTTCGTCGTGTCCAGCTTCGGCAAGACCTATCACTGCACCGGCTGGAAGCTCGGCTACTGCATCGCGCCGCCGAAGCTGTCGGCGGAATTCCGCAAGGTGCATCAATACAACGTGTTTTGCACATTCGCGCCGGCACAACATGCCTTCGCGGCGATGCTGGATGCCGAGCCGGAGCATTACGAGCAGCTCGGTGCCTTCTACCAGGCCAAGCGCGACCGTTTCCGCGAACAACTGCTGACCACGAAGCTGGAGCCGCTGCCGGTGCCAGGCGGCTACTTCCAGCTGGTCGACTATTCGGCCGTGAGCGACCTCGACGATCTGGCCTTCTGCCGCTGGCTCACCACGGAGAAGGGCGTCGCCGCCATTCCGCTCTCGCCGTTCTACGAAACACCGCCGGCCGGCCAGCGCCTGGCGCGTCTGTGCTTCGCCAAGAACGAGGCCACGCTGGACGCGGCCATCGAACGCCTGCAGAAGTTGTGATCGTGACGAAGCCGCGACGACCGACTGATAGAGTGCAGCCATGAATGATCTCCGCGTTTCCCTGATCCAGGGTGCGACCCGCTGGCACGATCCCGCTGGCAATCGCGACTACTACGGCGAACTGATCGCGCCCCTGCACGGCACGACCGATCTCGTGCTGCTGCCGGAAACCTTCACCAGCGGCTTCTCCAACGATGCCATCGACAAGGCCGAAACCATGGACGGGCCGACCGTGGCCTGGATCCTGGAACAGGCCAAGCGGCTCGATGCGGTGGTCACGGGCAGCGTGCAGCTGCGCACTGATGCCGGTGTCTTCAATCGATTGTTGTGGGCGACGCCGGATGGCGCGCTGAAGCATTACGACAAGCGCCATCTGTTCCGTTACGCCAAGGAGCACGAACGCTACGCCGCCGGTCGCGACCGGCTGGTGGTGGAGTGGCGTGGGTGGCGCATCAATCCGCAGGTCTGTTACGACCTGCGTTTCCCGGTGTTCGCGCGCAATCGCTATGACGTGGAACGCAAAGGCGGTCTCGATTTCGATTTGCAGCTGTACGTTGCCAATTGGCCGTCTGCGCGTGCCTACGCCTGGAAAACCCTGTTGCGTGCCCGCGCCATCGAGAACCTGTGCTACGTCGCGGGCCTGAACCGCGTCGGCACCGATGGCAACGGTCTGCATTATTCCGGCGATAGCGCGGTGATCGACTTCCTTGGTCAACCGGTGAGCGAATGCACCGATGAGGAAGTGGTGGTGACCACCACGCTGCTTGCCAGCGAGCTTGCCGCGCATCGCGAGCGTTTCCCGGCGATGCTGGATGGCGACAGCTTTGTCTTGAAGGATTGAGCGGACGGCCGGAAGCTTGAATGCCGTCATCCCGGCTTTCACGGGAGTGACGGGGTGTTGGCTAGTTCCGGTTACGTAGCCCGCGCTTATGGAAGTACACCTGTTCCGCCGCCCAGCGCAGCGGCGGCGAATGCAGTAGCAGATCGAAGGGCCAATCCATCTGGAAGCGGTCATACGCCCACCGCAGCAATCGCTTGCTGCGGAAATGCGGAGCGGCTTGCACGGCGATCTGTTCCGGTCGCGTTTCATCGCCATGCATGTATCTCGCGATCGCTTCGCCAACCGTCCAGCCATGCCGCCACGCCGAATGGATGCCGCCTGCGGTCACCGGTGAAACGATGCCGGCGGCATCACCCGTGAGGATGACGCCGGGTGCGGCGAGCGGCGTCACCACGCCGCCGCAAGGGATCAGGCCGGCGCGCGTGGCGCTCGGACGCAGGGTCTTGTCGATCCCCAGTTGATCTCCGACTTCCGCGAGCAATCCGTCGATATCGGGCACGCCAGTGCGCGAAGGACGATGCCGGAAGGCGAGGCCGAACTGCACGCTGGTCGGGTTCTGGGCGGCCCAGCCGATGTAACCGGGTGCGTAGCGCTTGCTGATGAAGCAGTGCAGGGCATCGGGTTCGCGCAGGCAGGCGTTCTCGAACTCGTATTCGATGCCGTAAAGGAAATCACGCACGTGACCGAGCCCGGTGCGCGAGGCGACACGCGACTTGGCACCGTCGGCACCGACCAACCATCGCGCGCGCCCCAGTCCTTCGATCTGCCAGCCGTGCTTCGACGCCGTGTCCGATGAATTCGCGGCGACAGGCGCGGCATCGGTGAACGATTGCATCAGGCGCAAGTCGACACCTGCCTGCTGCATCTCGTCGGCCAGCCACCGCATCACGTTCGCGGTGTCGGTGGTGAGGAAGTAGTAGTCGGGCGCCTGCAGAGACAGGCTGCGCAGGCTCGGCGCATACAGCCGCACGCCTTCGACGCGCCGCACGAGCGATGTGGGAATGCGCGAGAGCAGCGTCTCCTCCGCCGCTTCCTTGACGAGAATGCCGGTGGTGTGGAGTTTCAGTCCCGGATCGCGTTTTCTCTCCATCACGCAGACGCGCAGGCCGGCCTTGCGCGCGGCAAGTGCACAGGCCGCGCCGGCGAAGCTGGCGCCGACCACCACCACGTCCCACTGCCAGGTGTCGCTGGAAGACATGCCTTCACGTTTCCGCCGCCGATGATGCGGTGATGTTGGCGGCGCGACGGGTGGCGACGATGTCGATTGTGTGAAGCGAGGAAGAAGTCACGCCACTGGCGTGATTCACGCGATTAACAGCATTGTCACCAGCGGTTAAGCGCTCGCGCGTAGCATCGAATCCATCACTGCCGGAGAAACGCGATGGGCCAGATTGCCGAACGCGTGCATACCGATCCGCGCATGATCGAGTTGCTGGAGGAGCGCGCCTTCGCATTGAAGGACGAAGCCGTGGTCGAGATGGAATTGGATGACGGTCGCCGCATTCGCGGCGTGGTGGTGGCGTTGCCCACGATTCAGGTGTTCCGCGATGCCGACGGCAACGAAGGCCACAATGCGTTGGTCAGGTTGGACGACGCTTACGATCCGCGACGCGAGCATTATGTGTGGCTGGATCGCGTGGTCTCGATCACGCAACTGGGAACCGCCTGATTCCGACGCCGCTTCAGGCCTTGGCGGAAGGCAAGGGCAGAATCTGGTTGGTCGATTGGCACATCGCCACCAGCTTGCCGTCCGCGAGACGTGCCTCCGCGGCGAGGTAGAGCGTGTTGCGCGTGCGTTCGAGCACGCGCGCGGTGCAGATCAGCAATGTTTCCTGGGCGCCGACCGGACGCAGGTATTGCGTGTTGAGCGCGCTGGTCGCGCTGGGCGGCGCCACGAGAAACGACAGCGGGCCGAGCGTGTTGTCGAGCGCAGCGACGATGAAGCCACCTTGCATGTTGCCGAGCGGGTTGCGGTAGCGCGGCAGCACCGGGAAACGAACGCTGAGGCTGACATTTTCGACGTATTCGACCAACTCGCCCTGCATGTCGAGGATGCAGGGCGGCGGAATCATGTCGCGAACGCCTTCCGGCGCCAGCGCCTGGAGCCGGGCCGTGATCGCATCACCTTCGAGGCTCATGGCGTGCCTGTGTGCCGATTGTTTTCAGGGCATGCGCGGTGCATGTGCTCAGCGATTGCCACCGTGATGATGTCCGCCACCACCACCACCGCGCGAGCCGCCGGGGCCTTTGAAGCCCTTGCCGCCGCCGGGGCGGGGGCCGCGCGGACCATTCGGACGATTATTGCCGCCCGGTCGCGGGCCACGCGGACGATCGTAGGGATTGAAGCCGCCGGGCGTGGCGTGATCGGAAGGGAAGTTCGGCGCATTGCCCGGATGTCCGTAGGGACGCGATGCGCGCTGCGCGGGCTTCGGACCTTGTCCGGGGCCGCGTTCGCCGAAGTTGCCGCCTTGGCGCGGGCCCTGGCCCTGGCCTTGACGCGGCCCTTGGCCCGGACCGCCGAATTTCTTGCCGAAGGGGCCGCCTTTATTGGCATGTTTCGGCCCGGCATTGCGATGTCCGGCCGGACCGGTATCCACGCCCTCGGGCACGTACCAGGTGCGGAACGCGGCGGGATTGCCTTCCGGCAGCGGCTTCGGACCTTTCTGCTTGCGCTGCTTGAACGGTTTCTGCGACTGCTTGGCGGCGGCTTCGCCGCTCACCGTGAGTCCGCCATGCGGCTTCTTGTTGCCGCGACGGCCGCGATCCTCGCGCACGTGATCGAAACGGCGCAGCTCACGACCTTCGTCGGCGGTGTTGTGGCCGTTGACGTAGGCCTTGCCGCGGCTTTCACCGGATACTTGCACGGTCGATTTGGTGGCCTTGCGCTGGCCGATCACCGGCTGCAGCGTGAGCGCGGGCGGCGGGCCTTCCTCGAGCTTGAGTTCGCGACGCAGCGCTTCCACCTGCGCGTCCGGCAGTTCCTGCGACTGGCCGCGCAGCAGCGGCTGCGGCAGCGACACCGAACCGTAGCGGATGCGCTTGAGGCGGCTCACCTGGCAGCCCTGCGATTCCCACAGGCGCCGCACTTCGCGGTTGCGGCCTTCCTTGAGCAGCACGCGGAACCAGTCGTGCGAGTCGGTGCCGCCGATGCGCTCGATCTCGTCGAACTTGGCGGGACCGTCCTCGAGCGCGACGCCGCGGCTCAGGCGGTCGACGATCTTGTCGGACACGCTTTCTTCGCCTTCCGGCGCGCGCACGCGGCACACGTACTCGCGCTCGACTTCGAAGGAGGGATGCATCATCGCGTTGGCCAGCTCGCCGTCGGTGGTGAGCAGCAGCAGGCCGGTGGTGTTGATGTCGAGGCGGCCGATGGCGATCCAGCGCGCGCCCTTCAGCGCGGGCAGGGAATCGAAGATGGTGGGACGGCCTTCGGGGTCTTCACGCGTGGTGACTTCGCCTTCCGGCTTGTTGTAGATCAGCACGCGCGCCGGATCGGTGAGGGCGCTGGCGACGAAGATCTTGCCGTCGAGTTCGACGCGATCGCCGCCGCGGATGCTCATGCCGGTCTGCGCGACCTCGCCGTTGACCTTGATCAGGCCGTCGGCGATGCGCTGTTCGAGTGCGCGGCGCGAGCCGAGGCCGGCCTGCGCCAGCACCTTGTGCAGGCGTTCTTCGAGGCGCGGGGCCTCGGTCGTGGTGGTTTCGTTGTTGCCGCGCTTGAGGGAAAGCGTGCGGCTGGGGGTGTCACTCATGTTGTACTCCGGGAGCTGTCGCCTTCATCGGCGAGGGCGTGTTCGTCTGATTCGTTGTCGTCGAGGAGCCCAATGGCCTCCTCGGGCTGGGTTTCGAGGTCGTCGTGATCGGCCTCGTCGGTGGTGTCGTCGTCGTTGCTGTCATCAATGATGCTGTCATCAGTGATGTTCTTATCAGTGATGTTCTTATCAGAGATTTCGTCGGCGATGTCTTCAACAATTTCGGCGCCGACGATGTGATCGGCTTCTTCGTCGACGCGTGTTTCGGCGTTGGTGTCTTCCGCTGCTTCGGAATCGCCTTCCGCTCCTTCCGCGTCACCGTCGACGGCGATGTCGCCAATCGGCATCGCGGCCTCGCCGGATGTCTCGCCGGTCTTGCCGTCAGCCTTGCCGTCGAAGGAGAACTGCGGATCGAGTTCGCCGAAATCCTTCAGTTCCGACAGCGGCGGCAGTTCGTCCAGGCGCTTCAGGCCGAAGTAGTCGAGGAAGCCCTTGGTGGTGCCGAGCAGTTCCGGGCGGCCCGGGATGTCGCGATGGCCGACCACGCGGATCCACTCGCGCTCTTCCAGCGCCTTGATGATGTTGCTGTTGGTGGCGACGCCGCGCACCTGTTCGATCTCGCCGCGCGTGATCGGCTGGCGGTAGGCGATCAGGGCGAGGGTTTCCAGCGTGGCGCGCGTGTACTTGGTCTGGCGCTCGCTCCACAGCCGCGCCACCCAGGGATGCACGTCGGCCTGAACCTGGAAGCGCCAGCCGGATGCCAGCTCGACCAGCTCCACGCCGCGCTCGGCGGATTCGGCCTGCAGTGTTTCCAGTGCCTGCGCGATCGCGCCGTCCGGCGCCGGCTCGTCGAGGGGGAACAGTCCCTGCAGCTGCACCAGCGTCAGCGGCTGGTTGGCCGCAAGCAGGGCGGCTTCGACGATGCGTTTGATGAGTTGTTGATCCATTGAAAGCCGTGATTCGGGATTCGGGATTGGGGATTCGTTCAAGCGCGTTGCATCTTTGGTTCCGCTCCCGCGGGACGGGAGAGCGGGTGGGGGGAAGGCGGGTTATGCCTGCGCGTCGTCATTGGCCGCGGCGTCTTCGTCGTCGAACTCGCTCGACAGCTCCAGCTCGGCGGCGTCGCCCTCGCGGGTCGCCAACGACTTGATGTAGATCGGCGCGAGAGGGGCCTCCTGCACGATGTCGAGCAGGCGCTCCTTGGCCAGTTCGAGGATCGACAGGAACGTGACCAGCACGCCCAGCTTGCCTTCGCGCGCCTCGAACAGCGATTCGAAGCGATGGAACTTGCCGTCGCCCAGCCGCGACAACACTTCGCCCATGCGCTGACGGACGCTGAGGGCGTCGCGCTTGATGGCGTGGCCGGTGAACAGCTCGGCGCGCTTGAGCACGTCGTGCAGGGCCATCAGCATCTCGCGCAGGTCCACCGGCGGCGGCAGCTTGACCGAGGCACGGTCCGGCACGAAGGCCTGTGCCGGTGTGGTGTCGCGGTCCTGGCGGGGCAGGGCGTCGAGGTCCTCGGCGGCCTGCTTGAAGCGTTCGTATTCCTGCAGGCGGCGGACCAGGTCGGCGCGCGGGTCGTCTTCCAGGCCTTCCTCGCTCGGCGGCCGCGGCAGCAGCATGCGCGATTTGATCTCGGCCAGGATCGCCGCCATCACCAGGTACTCGGCGGCCAGTTCGAAGCGCATCTCCTGCATCACCTCGATGTACTCGACGTACTGCCGGGTGATCTCGGCGACCGGGATGTCGAGGATGTCGAGGTTCTGGCGGCGGATCAGGTACAGCAACAGGTCGAGTGGCCCTTCGAAGGCGTCGAGGATGACCTCGAGCGCGTCCGGCGGGATGTACAGGTCCTGCGGAATCTGCAACACGGCCTGGCCATGCACCACGGCCAGCGGCATTTCCTGCTGCTGGGGGGCATGCTGCTGTTGGGCAGGAGACGCCTGGTTTTGCGGTTGCGCTTCGGGCGCGTTGTCTTCGGTCATGCGATTCGCGGCCCCCTCCGGGCCACAGGCGATTGCCTTATTGGTGTTGGCGCACGGCGGACCGTGGCCGGTTTGCAGCATGGAAGCGAGGCGGGTGCCCAATATCGAAGCAGCCGTGATTGATGCAAGCCGGGTTGATACAGGCCCCAAGGTCGAAGCAGGTGTTTGCCGAGCGCCGCATGTGCGACACCGCATCGGGAGTGCGGCGAAGGACAGCGGAGGGATCGTCGGCGGGCCGGGCGGGGGCAGCGAACGCGCTGGTCTCAGAAGACTGTCGACGTCTGCGGCGACGGGCCGCTGCGTTCCGGCCACGGAACTGGGCTTTAGGTTACGGTTTGGCCGCACCAGTGTCCAGCCCGGGGGCTGAACCGCAGGCGGCTTACAATTGCGGCTTCGTTCTGACGGATACATTGATGCCGATGTGGTACGCGATCGAGGGATATGACGATGCCGACGTGCTCGGCCGGCGCCTGCAGGCGCGACCGCAGCATCTGGCGCGCTTGCACGCGTTGCGCGATGCCGGGCGGTTGCTGTTGGCTGGACCTTGCCCGGCGATCGATGCCGAGGACCCGGGGCAGGCCGGATTCAGTGGCAGCATCGTCATCGCCGAGTTCGCCTCGCTGGAGGAAGCACGGGCCTGGGCCGATGCCGATCCCTATGTGGAGGCCGGGGTGTACGGCCGTGTCGAGGTGCGTCCGTTCCGGCCGGTGCTGCCATGAGTTTGCCCAAGGAAGCCCGAGTCGCCGCCATCCGCGACGCCCTGGAGGCCGCATTCACCCCCAGCGAACTGGAGATCCGCGACGACAGCCATCGCCATGCCGGTCATGCCGGCGCGCGTGACGGGCGAGGACATTTTGATGTCCGCATTGTCAGCAAAGCGTTCGCGGGCATGACGCCACTGGCCCGGCATCGTGCCGTCTATGCCGCGTTGGGTGACCTGATGACGACCGATATCCACGCACTGTCGATTCGCGCCGAGGACTAGAGGACGGCGTTTTGCCCCCCAATAATGTGACCGGCAGCGCAGAATCTTGCTGCGTCGCAGCAATTCAGGTTCGAATCGGTCCGTTTTGCGCAGGTTTCGCCACCGGCTACACGGTTTCGTTACGGTCGGCTTTACATCCTTCTTTGTAAACGTTTACATTCCCGGAAATGCCCGAACAGGGCAACGACCCGGGAGAAGGCGTGGCCGTAACCATCAAAGACGTCGCCAGGCAGGCCAACGTGTCCGTCGCCACCGTCTCGCGGGCGCTGAATGGGCACGAGAATGTTGCCAAAGCGGTGCGTGAACGCGTCCTTCACGTCGCCAACCAGTTGCGCTACAGCCCGCACCACGCGGCCCGCAGCCTGAGCAGCCGCCGCACCCACACCATCGGCGTGGTGTTGCCGGACCTGTACGGCGAGTTCTTCTCCGAACTGATGCGCGGCATCGATCAGGTTGCCCGCGAACGCCGCCTGCATCTGCTGGTCTCGAGCTATCACGGCAATCCCGAAGAGCAGGGCGAGGCCTTGCGCGCCATGCGCGGACGCGTGGACGGCCTGCTGCTGATGTCCCCGTTCGTGGGCGGCAGCGAATTCCTGGAACAGAACCTCAGCCCGGCGATGCCGGTCGTGTTGATGAACAGCGACGTGCCCGAGGACGGCAAGCCGTCCTTGCGCGTGGACAACTACGGCGGCGCCCGCGCCATGATGCGGCACCTGCTCGATGCCGGGCATCGCCGCATCGCCTTCATCGCCGGCCCGGAAGACAACTTCGATGCCCGCGAGCGTCTGCGTGGCTACCGCGACGCGCTCGCCGAACGCCTGCCGGATGCCAAGCCCTGGATTCTGCCCGGTGACTTCGACGAAGCGTCCGGCCACCGCGCCGGCGGTGAGCTGCTCGCGACGGATGCGCGTCCCGATGCGGTCTTCGCCGCCAACGACATGATGGCGCTCGGCTGCCTGTTCGCATTGACGCAGGCCGGCGTGCAGGTGCCGCGCGATATCCGCATCGCCGGCTTCGACGACATCCCGCTGGCGCGATACGTGCATCCATCGCTGACCACGATGCGGGTCGACATCGCCGAACTCGGCGGCCGCGCATTGCGGCTGCTGCTGGACACGGCCAATGCGGAACCCGCGCAGGAAGGACGTCCACGAGAAGACGCCGCGCCGCTGGTTCCGCAGCTCATGGTGCGCGCCTCCACCGCGTGAGATCGAGGCAAACCAAAAACTAAAAACAGGGGGACGCCGTCAAGGGTTCCATTTCGACTGCCCTGGGAGGGGAGAAGTGATGAAGTTCAAGCGACAGACGCAGTATCGAACCAATCGAAGCTTGTTGGCTTGCGCGCTCGCGAGCTGCATGCTGATCTCCGCGCCGCATGCGTTGGCGCAGTCGACCGGCGCCACGATTCGCGGCCAAGTGTCGGCCGATTCGGCGCCCGCCTCGGGCGCCACGGTGACCGCCACCAACACCGCCACCGGGCTGACGCGCAAAGTGCAGTCGGCGGCGAACGGCGGTTACTTTCTCGGCGGCCTGCCGCCTGGCACCTATCGTGTCGATGTCACCGCCAACGGCAAGACGAGCACTCAAAACATCACAGTGCAGGTCGGCCAGACCGCAACCTTGAACCTCGGCGTTGGCGGTGTGGCTGAAACGGCGCCGACCGGCGAAGCCACCAACCTAGAAACCGTCAGCGTCACCGCGACGGCGGCGGTGGAGACCAAGACCTCGGAAGTCGCGACTTATGTGACGCAGCGGCAGATTCAGGCGTTGCCTCAATCCTCGCGCAACTTCCTCGCGTTCGCGGATACCGTGCCGGGCATGGTGTTCGAAACGAGTGTTGGCGGTACCAGCAAACTTCGCAGTGGTTCCCAAAGCGCCAATGGCGTGAATGTCTACATTGATGGTGTTGGGCAGAAGGGCTATACGTTGGCGGGCGGTATCGGCGGACAGAACGATAGCGCGGGCAATCCGTTTCCGCAGTTGGCGATCGGTGAATACAAAGTCATCACTTCCAACTACAAAGCCGAATACGACCAGATCAGCAGTGCTGCGGTGACGGCGGTGACAAAATCCGGCACCAATGAGTTTCACGGTGATGTCTTCATGGATATCAACAAGGTGCGCGATTGGCGTTCTGCAACGCCTGTCGAGGAGGAAGAGGGAGCCAAGACCAAATCCATCGAAAAACAGTATGGCGCGGCACTCGGTGGCCCAATCATTAAGGATAAGTTGTTCTTCTTCGTAACCTACGAAGGCAAGGATTTCACTCGCCCGCGTCTGGTGCATGCCGAGGACGCCGTCGCTTCCTCGTTGGGAGATCTCACTCCGGAACTCGCTAGTTACATGGGTTCGACCTCGGTTCCGTTCAACGAGGACTTGTGGTTCGGCAAGCTGACCTGGCAGGCGGGCGACGCCCATTTGGTCGAGCTGTCCATGAAGCGCCGGGAGGAGCAGGAGATCACGGATGTCGGCAACGGGCCGAATACGCCGAGCTTCGGAAAGGCCAAGAACAACGACAGCGATCGTTTCGATCTGCGCTACCAGTACAGCGGCGAGAACTGGCTCAACGATGCCCATATCACCTATGAGGACGAAGCTTTCAATCCTCGTGCGGTCGGCACTGATATCGGCAAGGAGATTGTAGGCTGGACCCAGGGTGTGGAACCGCGGCGGGTGGGAACCTATCTCAAGCTGGGCGGCGGTGCCGACTATCAGGACAAGGGGCAGCGGGGCGTCGGGTTCCAGAACGACCTGACCTTCACTGGCTGGGAGAGGCACACCATCAAGATGGGCGTGAAATACAAGCAGGTCACGCTCAATGCTTTCGAACAGCAGCCTTACAATCCCACGTTCCGCTACGACCTGCAGGCGAACCTGGCGGCCGGCAATACTGCGCTCGCGGACTTCATTCCCTATGAAGTGCAGTTCGCGCCGGACTACTCCGGAAGCCGCAATATCGAATCCAAGAACAAGCAGTACGGCATCTACATCCAGGACGACTGGGAAGTCACAGACAAGCTGATGTTGAATATCGGTCTCCGCTATGACTACGAGACCTCATCCAGTTTCGAGGATTACGTGACGCCTCCAGATGTAGTGGCGGCCTTGCGAAGCTGGGACAACATCAACAAGAACCTGCATCCGAATGTCGGTTACGACATCGAGGATTACATTAGCAACGGGCACAACCGGAAGCCGTTCAAGGATGCCTGGCAGCCGCGCATAGGTTTTTCCTATGATCTGTTTGGCGATCAGCGCCATGTCATCTTTGGTGGTGCGGGACGCGCCTACGATCGCAACGTGTTCGATTATTTGGCGCTCGAACGCTCGAAAGGCGCTTTCCCGAGCTATACATTCCAGTTCAATACGCCCAATCACCCGTGTACCGTCGGTACCGGTAATTGCTTTGCCTTTGATCCGGCGCTCTACAATCGCGATTATCTCTACTCGCAGATCGCTGGGCCGACGCGGACCGGCGGTGAGGTCGATATGATCAAAAACGATCTCAAGGTGCCGTATTCGGATCAATTCAGCTTGGGTATGCGTAATTCCTTCAAGCTGTTTGGCAATGATTGGAATTCGTCCGTGGCGCTGGCGTACATCGAGAGCCATGATGGGATCCTCTTTACGCTCGGCAACCGGAGGGAGGATGGATCGTTCTATCCTGCGGGAGCGTCGTTCGGAAATGCGCCTTGGGGATTTGCGTTGCCTGGATACGGGAACCTGATCCTGGCGAACAACTCCGTCGAAACGCGGATCGGTCAGTTGCTCGTGTCGCTGGAGAAACCCCTCACTCGCGAGTCGCCTTGGGGCGTGACCGTTGCCTATACCTATAGTGATTCCAAGGAAAATCGAGGTAATGCGGCTGCCAATGATGAGCATTATTCGTTCGATTATCCCAATCTCGATGATGTTGCCTTCGTCAGGTCGGTAGGGATCTCCAAACATAGGCTGGTGGCTACGGGCATCGCCGAGTATTGGGGGGTGCAGTTCTCGGCGAAGCTGACGCTTGCCACTCCTCCAGGCAAGGATGGCTTGAACTGCTCGCGAACCCCAGAAGGCGCGCCCGGGTGCGGCGCCGGGTTCTTCGACACGTATTACTTCGATGATGCCCGCCAGCGCCAGTTGGACATTGCGGTGCAGAAAGAGTGGAAGATGAGTGAAAACATGAAGCTGCGAGTGCGTGGTGACGTCTTCAATGTCACCAACGACCACAGCTACGTCAATTTCGATGCCGGCAACAAGGATACGAATGAGAATTTTGGCAATCGCAGCAACAAACAGATCCTTGCCGACCTGCCACGTACCTTCAAGCTATCGTTCGGCCTGAGCTGGTGACCCCCGGAGGCCGCCCGGTAGCGGGCGGCCTCGTTCCCGTGACATGAGAGGATTTTTCCCGCGATGCGTTCTTGCAGCTTCCGCTACATCCAGGTCTTGTGCGTGCTGGCGGTGGTGTTGCTTGCCGGATGCGAAAAACGGGAGGAGGGCGCGCCCAGCCCGCCTTCATCATCCTCATCATCTTCATCTTCGAAAGCACCGGACAAGTCCGCGTCGGAGGAGGTGAGCTCTTCGCCGCAGACCACGCAACCGGAAGCGCCGAAAGGGCCGCCACCGCTACCGCCGCTGTTCAAGGACATCGAGCGGCGTACCTTCCAGTTCTTCTGGGATACGACGAACGAGGCCAACGGAATGACGCCGGATCGCTTCCCGTCGCGCCCGTTCGCCAGCATCGCTTCGATCGGATTCGCGCTGACGGCGTATCCGATCGGTGTCGAGAATGGTTGGATCAGCCGTCGGCAGGCGGTTGATCGCACGCTGGTGACGCTGCGTTTCTTCCGCGATGCCAAGATGGGCCCGCAGAAGGAAGGCCGCACCGGTTACAAAGGTTTCTACTACCACTTCCTCGACATGCAGGACGGTACGCGCCGCGCGCCCTGGGTGGAGCTGTCGAGCGTGGACACCGGTCTGCTGATGATGGGCGTGCTGTTCACGCAGCAGTATTACGATCAGGACAATGCCAGCGAGAAGGAGATCCGGGAACTCGCTGACATGTTGTACAAGCGCGTCGAGTGGCCCTGGCTGCAGAAGCGCCCGCCGCTGATCTCGATGGGTTGGTACCCGGAAAACGGCTTCATCAGCCATGACTGGAACGGCTGCAGCGAGGCGATGATGGTGTACATCCTCGCGCTCGGTTCGCCCACGCATCCGATCGGCGCGGAGGCCTGGCCGGCTTGGACAGCCGATTATGACCACTGTTGGGGTCAGTTCGAGGGCGAGGTGTACATCAGCTATGCGCCGCAGTTCTGGCATCAATACACGCAGGTGTGGCTTGACCTGCGCGGCATCCGCGACGACTACACGCGTGCGCGCGACATGGACTATTTCGAGAACAGCCGGCGCGCGACCTACGCCCAGCGCACGTACGCGATCGAGAATCCACTGCGATGGAAGGACTACGGCGAGGACGTATGGGGCCTGACCGCCAGTGACGGTCCGCAGCGAACAATGCAGGAATACAACGGCGAGCAGCGCGAATTCCGCCACTACAGTGCGCGTGGGGCGGGACTTCGTGATGCCTTCGACGATGGCACGATCGCGCCCACCGCCGCGATCAGTTCACTGGTCTTTGCGCCCGAAATCGTGATCCCCGCCACCCAGGCGATGCATGAACGCTATGGCGATTTCTTGTATTCCAGCTACGGGTTCCTGGATGCCTTCAATCCCAGTTTCAATTACGACATCCCGCTGAAGACCGGACGTCTGGTGCCCGACAAGGGATGGGTGGCGAGCGATTACATCGGTATCGATCAGGGGCCGATCCTGACAATGATCGCCAATTACCGGAACAACTTCGTCTGGGAGCGGATGAGGAAAAGCCCGTACATCCGTGAAGGCCTGAAGCGCGCGGGGTTCACCGGCGGTTGGCTCGATGAAGTCGAGAAGAAGGCCGAGGCAGGCAAGGCTGCCGACGCCAAGCAGGGCGATGGCGCAAAGGCGGCTCCAAAACCTGACAAGCAATCCGAAAGCCGCGGAAAACCCGTGGCGGAATCGAAATAGGCTCCTGATGGGCGCGAAGGGCGCACGTCGATCGTCCGTGATCGCACGCATGGCGCGCGGACTGTTGCTGTGTGGCGTGCTTCTGGCGGTGTCCGCTTGCGGCCGGAATGACCAGGGCCGCGAAGTCGTGAAGTTCTGGGTGATGGGGTATGAAGGCGAGGCGATCGTGCCGATCGTGCGCGAATTCGAGCGCCTGCATCCGGAGATCGACGTGCAATTGCAGCAGATGCCGGTGTTGTCTGCTCACGAGAAACTGTTGACCGCGTTCGCGGGGGATTCGCTGCCGGATGTGACTCCTATCGGAAACACCTGGATCCCGGAGTTTGCGGAGCTCGATGCGCTGGAACCCCTGGACGCCGAAATCAAGGCGACCGCAGGCTTCGACGTCAACGATTTCTATCCGAGCGCCTGGGGCAGCGGCGTAATCGATGGGAAGACATACGCGGTCCCCTGGTACGTGGAAACGCGCTTGCCGTTTTATCGAACCGATCTCCTGCGTGAAGCGGGGATCGCCAAGCCGCCGGCGAACTGGGGTGAGTGGAGCACAGCGCTGGCGGCGATCAAGCGTATGGTTGGGCCGAAGCGTTATGCGATCCTGCTCCCGCTCAACGAGTATGAGCCCTTGTTGAATCTTGCGATCCAGCAGGAGGAGCCGCTCCTGCGCGACGGTGGGCGTTACGGAAATTTCCGTAGCGCCGGCTTCAAACGGACCCTGACGTTCTACAAGGAAATATTCGATAACGACTGGGCGCCGAAGGTCGCCAACACCGCGATCTCGAACGTCTGGGATGAATTCGGCAACGGTTACTACACCTTCTACATCAATGGACCGTGGAACATCGCCGAGTTCAAGAAGCGATTGCCGCCAGAGTTGGCGAAATCGTGGATGACGATGCCATTGCCAGGCCCGGACGGGCCGGGTGCTTCTGTAGCCGGTGGCACCAGCTTCGTCGTGTTCCGCACGTCCAGGCACAAGGCTGCAGCATGGAAGCTGATCGCTTATCTGTCGAGGCCGGAAGTGCAGGTGAAATTCCATGGCGTTACCGGCAATCTGCCATCGAGGCGTTCGCCGTGGGATGCGAAGTCGCTGGCGGACGATCCGTATGCGCGTGCTTATCGCATCCAGCTCGAGCGTGCGCGGCCGACACCGAAGGTGCCGGAATGGGAGCGGATTGCCACCGAGTTGCGCGTGATCGGCGAGCAGCTGGCCAACGATCGTCTGACGGTCGATGAAGCGGCGGCGGAGCTGGACCGGCGCGCGGACAAGATTCTGGAGAAACGACGCTGGATGCTGGCGCATCGCGTCACGGCGGGAGCGCAGCCATGAAGTCGGGCGTCGCTGGCTGGATATTCGCTGCTCCGGCGCTGCTCGTGATCAGCGTCTTCTTCTTCCTGCCGGTGATCGCGGCGCTGGGTTTGAGCCTCACCGACTTCGACATCTACGCGCTGGCGGATATCCATAACCTGCGATTCGTTGCCTTCGACAATTATCTCGGCCTGCTGAGAAACCCGCTGTTCTGGAAAACCCTTGGCAACACCTTGTACTTCGTCGTTGTCGGGGTGCCTCTCTCGATCGCGGCCTCGCTGGGGGCGGCATTGCTGCTGCATTCCAGGCTAGGACGCTTCAAGAGTTTTTTCCGGACGGCTTATTTCGCACCTGTCGTGACCACGGTAGTGGCGGTGGCGGTGATCTGGCGTTACCTGTTTCATACCCGCTACGGGCTGATCAACTATGGCTTGTCGCTGGTCGGGATCGATCCGATCGACTGGTTGGGCGATCCGGACTGGGCGATGCCCGCGATCATCGTCTTCGCGGTGTGGAAGAACTTCGGTTACAACATGATCATCTTCCTGGCCGGCTTGCAGGCGATCCCAGAAGATCTGTACGAGGCCGCACGTATCGACGGCGCTTCGGGGCCGCAACAATTCCGGTATGTCACGCTGCCGATGCTGGGGCCGATCCTGCTGCTGGTCAGCATCCTCACCATGGCCGGTTACTTCCAACTGTTCGCCGAGCCCTACGTGATGACGCAGGGCGGGCCGCTGGAAAGCACCAAGAGCGTGCTGTATCTAATGTATGAGGAAGGCTTCAAATGGTGGAACCTCGGTAATGCCTCCGCCGTGGCGTTCCTGCTGTTCGCGCTGATGACGGCGGTGTCGAGCGGTCTGTTCTGGTTTGCACGACGCAAAGGGGCGGAGTGAAATGAACCATCGCTTTGCCACGACTGTCATCAATGGATTGCTGATCGCGCTGGCCGTGTTCAGTCTCGCGCCGTTGTTGTGGATGTTGTCCGTCTCGTTCATGCAGACGGGCGAGGCAGGTCATTTCCCGCCGCCGTTGCTGCCGGCGGAACCCACGCTGCACAACTATCGCGAACTGTTCGCCAAGGCCGGCATGGGACGTTATCTGGCCAACAGTTTCCTGGTTGCGACTTGCGTGACGTTGCTGTCACTGCTGTTCAATACCATGGCGGGATATGCCTTCGCCAAGCTGAAGTTCGCGGGACGGGAGGGGACGTTCCGCGCATTGCTCGCGGCGCTGGTGATTCCGGCGCAAGTTTCGATGATGCCCTTGTTCCTGTTGTTGAAGACGATGGGGCTGGTGAATACCTATGCGGGCGCGATCATTCCCGGCATGGCCGCGATCTTCGGCATATTTCTGGTGAGGCAGTATGCGCGCTCGATTCCCGACGAGTTGCTGGAAGCGGCCCGTATCGACGGCGCAGGCGAGTTTCGCATCTTCTTCCAGATCGTCTTGCCTGTGCTGAAGCCGATCCTGGTGACTTTGGCGATCTTCAGCTTCCTCGGCGCATGGAACGATTTCATGTGGCCGCTGATCGTGCTCAGCAATCAGGACCTGCAGACATTGCCGGTGGCGCTGGCCTCGCTCTCGCGCGAGCACGTGCAGGACAACGAATTGATGATGGCGGGGTCGGTGGTCACGATCGTGCCCGTGCTGCTGTTGTTCCTGGTGCTGCAACGGCATTACATCCAAGGGCTCCTGCTTGGAAGCGTGAAAGGGTGAGGGGCCGCGCTTGGTCGATGTCCTATCGGCATCGGTCGCGGCCCTGAACGCCGGGTCATGGATGGCCGGGCTGGACGGTCTGTAGCGCGTATTGCGACGCCAGGGAGCGCAGAAAGCATGTCGCATCAACACACAAGAAACTTATGCTGAGAACCGTATCTTTCATTGCATTGATTCTGTCTGTTGGGGCTACCCATGCCCAGGAGGCGATCAACAAACGCCAGCTCGACGCTTTTGATGACGCGTCTGCATGGCGTGTGGTGACTTCGAACCAGGTCGCGGCGACCCTGAGAAAGGTGGAAGGCGTCCAGGGCGAAGCCCTCTGCCTGGACTACGATTTCAATGGCGTCTCCGGCTATGCGGGCATCCAACGCGACCTGGCGATCGACTATCCGGAAAATTACGCGTTCTCATTCCAGTTTCGCGGCGATTCGCCAGCGAACGACCTGCAAACGAAGTTCATCGATGCCAGTGGAGACAATGTCTGGTGGGTCAATCGGCCGAAGTACGAATTCCCGAAGCAATGGACCGAGATTCGTTACAAGAAGCGGCACATCGACAAGGCCTGGGGGCCGGACCCGGATCGTGTCTTGAGGCGAAGCACCAAGCTTGAATTCACGATCTACAACAGTTCTGGCGGAAAAGGTGCGGTCTGCTTCGACGATCTGGAAATGGAGTCATTGCCAAAGCAGGACGATTCCCCGTTGCGTGGCGAGGTGACCGCCACGGCTTCCGCGGCAAGTGCCGGAAACACGATCGACGGCAAGCCGGACACGGCCTGGCAGGTCGCGTTGAACGAGAATGCTACCTTGATCCTTGATCTGGGGCGTCCGCGCGAATTCGGCGGGCTGGTGTTGAACTGGGCGTCCGGGACATTTGTTCCGGACTACCGGGTAGCGGTTTCGGACGACGCAAAGCACTGGCGTGAGGTACGCGAGGTGCGTCGAAGCAATGGTGGGCGTGACGATATTGCGTTGCCGGAGTCCGAAGCCCGCTATCTGCGTCTTGCCTTGGAGCCTGCGGCGGGACGTGAGGCGGCGCTGTCAGAAATCGCCGTGCAGCCCTTGTCATATGCGGCGACGCCGAATGATTTCATCAAATCGGTTGCCGCGAATGCGCCGCGTGGCTGGTATCCGCGAGGCTTCAGTGGCGAACAGCCTTATTGGACGATCGTTGGCATCGATGGCGGCCTTGAACAGGGATTGATCGGCGAGGATGGCGCGATCGAAATCGGAAAAGGGGGCTTCAGCATCGAACCGTTCGTGCTCGATGCTGGCAAGCTCGTGACGTGGAATGACGTGGAGACATCCCAGTCGCTGCGCGATGGCTATCTGCCGATTCCTGCCGTAACCTGGAAACATGCAGGCTTCACACTTGAAACGACGGCGTTCGTGCAAGGAAGCGACGCCAGCTCGCAGCTGGTGGCTCGATACAAGCTGACCAACACGGCTTCGCAGTCGCGCAAGATTGCATTGGCTTTGGCTGTGCGCCCGTTGCAGGTGAATCCGCCTAGTCAGTTCCTCAATACCATTGGTGGTTTCAGTCCGATCACGACGCTGCATGTCGGGGAGCGGTCGGTGGAAATCGACGGAAAGATCCGCGCACGTGCGTTGCAGAGTGCGGATGCGCATTTTTCGCAGACGTTCGACGAAGGAATCGCCGTGGAGCGTTTGATCGAGGAATATCCGCGAGCTTCCTCCGCCGTCAAGGATCCAACGAGGCTTGCATCCGGCGCATGGGTATACGAGCTGCAACTGGCGCCCGGCGAAAGCCGCGAGTTCTCGTGGGTGGCGCCGCTGACCGGCGATTTCCCGGATGTCTCGCATTTCGATACTGCCCATGCCTTGGCCGACGTTGCCGCGCAATGGCACGGAAAGCTCGATCGCGTTCAGATTCAGGTGCCCATGCAAGGGCAGGATCTTGTCGATACTTTGCGTACCGCGACCGCGCATATGCTTATCTCCCGCATCGGGCCACGTTTGCAGCCCGGAACACGCTCATATGCGCGTAGCTGGATTCGCGACGGAGCGATGATTTCGGAAGGTCTCCTGCGCATGGGGCGGGAAGACGTGGTGCGCGACTACGTCGACTGGTATGCGCCGTTCCAGTTCAAGGATGGCATGGTGCCATGTTGCGTCGATTCTCGCGGCAGCGATCCGGTGCCGGAAAACGATAGCCACGGCGAGCTGATCTTCAATATCGCCGAACTTTATCGTTATGACGGTGACAAGGCGTTCCTGCAAAAGATGTGGCCGCACGTGGTCGGCGCTTTCGACTACATGGAGAAGCTGCGCCTGAGTGAGCGTACCGAGGCGAATCGGGTCAGGAATCCCGCGTTCTACGGCATGATGCCGGTGTCGATCAGCCACGAAGGTTATTCAGCCAAGCCGATGCATTCGTACTGGGACAATTTCTGGGCGCTGCGTGGCTACAAGGATGCCGTCGCGATCGCGGAATGGCTGGACAAACCGGAAGATGCGAAACGCTTCGGGGCATCGAGGGATCAGTTCCGAGACGATTTGTACGCATCTCTGCAAGCGGCGGCGAAGCTGCACAAGATCGATTATCTTCCGGGCGCTGCGGAACTCGGCGACTTCGATCCAACCTCGACCACGATCGCACTGGCGCCTGGTGGCGAACAGGGCAGGCTGCCTGGGGACTTGCTGCGGAACGGTTTCGAGCGCTATTGGCGTGAATTCGTCCAGCGCCGGGATGGCAAGCGGGAGTGGGATGCCTACACGCCATACGAGTGGCGCAATGTCGCCGCTTTCGTGCGCCTGGGCTGGCGTGAGCGCGCGTGGGAGGCGATTGAATTCTTCTTCAAGGATCGTGCGCCGCAGGCCTGGAACCAATGGGCGGAAGTGGTATCGCATACGCCGCGCAAACCATTTTTCGTGGGTGATCTGCCACATGCCTGGGTGGCGTCAGATTTTGTGCGGTCGGCGTTGGAGCTGTTTGCTTACACGCGTGAAGTGGACGACAGCATCGTGCTGGCGGCTGGTGTTCCAGCCGATTGGCTCGACGGTCGCGGCATCGAGGTGCACGGCCTGCGCACGGCGCAAGGGCAGCTGAATTATTCATTGCGCAGGAACAGCAATGGCGGAGTGGTGCTGGAGGTCGGCGACGGTCTGCGCCTCCCGCAAGGCGGCCTGGTATTGCCGTGGCCCTATGCCGGAACACCTGGAGACGCCACGATCAACGGCAAGCCCGTGGCGTGGCAAGGCGGTGAGCTGCGAATCCACGCATTGCCCGCCACAGTGAAGATCGCGGGCAAATGATGTTGAGCCTGCTCTGAAAGCGGGCCGATGAGGGCTGGGCCGCTTTTGTGCTCTCGCTGGTGTGCTTGTTGCCCGCCGGAGCACAGGAACGGGATCGGTCGCGACCATGGCAGGATGCGGTGCTTTGAGCATTCGGATAGGCCCTGTCCGGGGGGGGCGACGCCGAATGCGCTATCTTGCGCCGATGAGCCCGCGCATCGTCCCGCTCTGGCCGCTACCGTTTGCCGTCGCCCTCATCCTGATGGTCGCCGTGCATCTGGCATGGTGGGTTTCGGTGCAGGCGGGCTACATCCCGTTTTGCGTGCCGTATCTGGAAGGCTGCACTTCGATCAGCCGCGCCGCGCGTCATGGATTGGGCAATCATCTATTCCGCCTGATGGTGTTGCCGTGCGCCTTGCTGGCAGGAGTGAACTGGTGGTCGGCGCGCGAATGGCTGCGCACGCCCGAAGGCGGGGCGGGTGGAAGGACTTTTCTGGTACTGGGCCTCGTGTCCGCATTCGCGCTCGCGATCTATGCCACGTTTCTGGGCACTGAGGGCGAGACCTATCGTTTCCTGCGTCGCTACGGCGTGACCGTCTTCTTCGGCTTCGGTTTCCTGGCGCAGTTGGGATTCATGCATCTGGCGATGCGGCAGGGGCGATTGCCGCGCCGTCTATCCATTGGCATGACATCGGTTTGTGTGGTCATGCTGGCGCTCGGTGTCGTCAGCGTCGCGTCGACCTTCGTGCTGAGCGATGCGGCGCATGATCGCGTCGAGAATGCGCTGGAGTGGCAGCTCGGGTTGTTGCTGGTGATCTGGTTCGCGTTGCAGGCGCGGGTCTGGCACGGGGATGGCTATGCCGTCCGGTTCACGCGCGGCGTCCCTGAAAATAAAGGTTGAGCTGCGGAAGCAGGCTCAACCGGCCGCGTTCTTGATGATGACGGCGGCGCGTGCCGCGCTTTCGCGAACCTTGTCCCACTGGCCGGCATCGAGCCAGGCCTTGGGCACCATCCATGAACCGCCGATGCAGACGACGTTCGGCTGCGCGAGGAATTCCGCGGCATTGTCCTCGCTGATGCCGCCGGTCGGGCAGAGCTTCAGATCGGCGAGCGGTCCGGCGAGGCCTTTCAGCATGGTGAGCCCACCCACGGCGCTGGCGGGGAACAGCTTGCAGACGCGGAACCCGCGCGCCATCAGGGAGAGGAACTCGGTGGGAGTGGCGCCGCCCGGCACGGCCGGAATCGAGGCTTGCGCAAGCGCATCGGCCAGGGCCGGCGGCGTTCCGGGCGTGACCAGGAAATCCGCACCCGCATCGATGGAAGCGCGGATCTGATCGGCCGTGAGCACGGTGCCCGCACCGATGACGATATCGGGAAGCGCTTTCTTCAGCGCCGCCAGCGCATCGATCGCCACGGGCGTGCGCAGGGTGAGTTCGATGCTGGTCAAGCCGCCGGTCAACAGCGCATCGGCCAGATGCTTGGCCTGGTCGATGCTGTCGACGGTCACGACGGGAAGAATGCCGGCGGCACGGAGCAGTGTTTCGGCCTTCTGCTGCGTTTGTTCGATGGTCATCGTGAGTAAGGAGACTATGAGGGAGTGGATTCGCGCGCGATGGCGCGAATGGTTGCAGGGATGCGTCAGGCATCCTTGGCTTCATGCGGCGCTTCAGCAGCGGCTGCATCGTGTCCAAGTTCGTATTCCGCGTCGTATTCCCACACGCTGCCGTCGGCTGACGGCGGGCCGCAGGAGATCGACAGCGCGCCGCGATCGGCCGGACCGACCATGGCGCGGTTGTACGCGAAGAGATTGCGTCCGAGGTCCTGTGCATGCGGCGTGGTATTGGGCGCGAGTGTGCGTGCATTCCACTCGTCGGCATCGACCAGGGCTTCGAGCACGCCGGCTTCGCCGTCCAGGCGGATGATGTCGCCTTCTCGCAGCTTGCCGATGGGGCCTTCGCGCGCGGCCTCGGGCGTGAGATGGATCGCGGCGGGAATCTTGCCGGAAGCGCCGGACAGACGGCCGTCGGTGACGAGCGCGACGCGGCGGCCCTGGTTCTGCAGCATGCCGAGCAGCGGCGCCAGCGAATGCAACTCCGGCATGCCGTTGGCGCGCGGGCCCTGGTAGCGCACCACGGCGACGAAATCCTGCGGCAGGCCGCCAGCGGCGTGCAGCTTGTTCAAGGCCTGAGGCGTATCGACGACCACTGCGGGCGCTTCGATCGTGCGGAATTCGGGCTTCACCGCCGAGAGCTTGATCAGCGAACGTCCGAGGTTGCCACGCAGCAGCCGCAGTCCACCCTGTGCTTCGAACGCATTGGTGGCTGGCCGCACGACGTTTTCGTCGGCGCTGTCGGCGATGCCGGGCGAGTAGGCGAGCGTTCCGTCCTGCAGCCGCGGTTCGTCGCAGTACGCACGCATGCCGCCGGGTACGACGGTCGCGATGTCCTCGTGCATCAGGCCGGCATCGAGCAGTTCGCGAAACACGAACGGGATGCCGCCAGCGGCGGCGAAGCGATTCACATCGGCGTCGCCGTTGGGGTAGACGCGCGCCAGCAACGGCACGGTCTGCGAGATTACGTCGATGTCGTCCCATGTCAGCACGATGCCGGCCGCGCGTGCGACCGCGACCCAGTGGATCGTGTGATTGGTGGAGCCGCCGGTCGCCATCAACGCGGAGAGGGCGTTGACGATGGCGCGCTCGTCGATCAGGCGCCCGAACGGCCGATAGTCCGCGCCGAGGGCGGTGATGCGCAGCGCGCGCTCGGTGGCCGCGCGCGTCAATGCATCGCGCAGCGGCGTGCCGGGATTGACGAAGGAAGAGCCGGGCAGTTGCACGCCCATCGCTTCGAGCAGCACCTGATTGGAATTGGCGGTGCCGTAGAAGGTGCAGGTGCCGGGTGCGTGATACGAGGCGGATTCGGCCTCGAGCAATTCCTCGCGCGTGGCTTCGCCGGCGGCGTAGCGCTCGCGCACTTCCGCTTTCTTCTTGTTGGGGATGCCGGGCGTCATGGGTCCGGCGGGCACGAAGATGGCGGGCAGATGACCGAAGGCGAGGGCGCCGATCAGCAGGCCGGGTACGATCTTGTCGCAGACGCCAAGGTAGAGGGCGCTGTCGAACATGTCATGCGAGAGCGAGATCGCAGTCGCCTGCGCGATCGCGTCGCGCGAGAACAGTGACAGCTCCATGCCGGCGCGGCCCTGGGTCACGCCGTCGCACATCGCCGGGACGCCGCCGGCGACTTGCGCGGTGGCGCCCAGTTCCCGTGCGATCTCGCGAATCACCGCCGGATACGTCTCGAACGGCTGATGCGCCGAGAGCATGTCGTTGTACGCGTTGACGATGCCGAGGTTGGGCGTGACATCCGCGCGCAGGCGGCCCTTGTCGGTCGGTCCGCACGCGGCGAAGCCGTGCGCTAGATTGCCGCAGGACAGCCGCGTGCGCGTCGGGCCTTCTCGATGGGCCGCGTCGATGCCGGCGAGATACGCCGCGCGCGAGGGGGCGCTGCGCTTGCGGATGCGGTCGGTGACGGCGGCGATGCGGGGATGGAGGCTCATGGGCGGCGGCGATGAGGCTTTGGTGGGGTTAGCGCGGCGGGAGCTAGTATTCCCGCGAGGAAGTCACGGACACCAATGCACCAGCAATGATGCGCCTGGTGTGGTGAATGCAACGCGTATCGGCAATTCCATCGGGTCGTCGCCTTGCGACGCCCGTTCGAAGATCTTGCGTTTGGATTCGCCGCGGATCAGCAGCAATCGCGTGCTGGCAGGTTGCAGTCCGGCGGGCGTGAGGCTGATGCGGCGGTTCCAGGCGCCGGCGACCGGGCAACCGGTCGCATCGACGGCGATGTAGGCCTGCGGAGAGGCCAATGCCTGCGCCAATCCGCGCATGCCGGGAAAGAGAGAAGCAGTGTGACCGTCCTCACCCATGCCGAGCGTCACGATATCCGCCGGCTGTTTCGCATGCAGATTGGCGGCGGCGATCACGTCGTCGATGTCGCGCCCCGGCGATGTCATGGTTTCGAAGCGCGCGGCGGCGGCCTTGTCCCGCAGCAGCGATTCGCGCACGTAGCGGGCGTTGCTGTCCGGATCGTCGGGCTGCAGCCAGCGCTCGTCGACAAGGCCGACGTCGACCCGCTGCCAGTCAAGCGGCTCGCGCGCGAGGAGTTCGTATGCGGGAGCGGGCGTTCTGCCGCCGGACAGCAGCAACCGCACGCGCGGCTGCTGTTGCAATTTGCGCTGCAGTTCAGCCGTCAGCGTCGCTGCGCTGGCCGCGGCCCATTGTTCGACGGTGTCGTAGGCGAGGAAACGCACGCGCGGATCGCCGTTCAAGGATTCGATGTGGGGATCCTTCGTGTTCATTGCGATTTGGCGATGCGGCGCGCGATCGCCGCCGTCCCCAGCAATCCGGCATGCGGATGCAGCACGGCGAGCGAAGGAATGCGCGCCATGTTCGAGGAAAAGCGCCCTTTGTGTTCGAAACGCTGGCGGAAGCCGGAACGGCGCAGGGCGTCGAGCACGCGCGGCACCAGCCCACCGGTGAGGAAAACACCGTCCCAGGCGCCGGTCGTCAGCACGAGATCGCCGGCGATCGCACCGAACACGGCGCAGAACACGTCGATGCTGCGCATGCAGAGCAGATCGCCCTGGGCTGCGCGCGCGGTGATGTCTTCCGGCGTCATCGGGCCGGGATCGGTGCGGGCGATTTCGGACAGTGCGCGATGGATGTTCACCAATCCGGGCCCGCAGATCAGGCGCTCGTTGGAAACGCGGCCGAATTGCGCCGACAGGCGTTCGAGGATGGCGATCTCCTCGGGCGTCCCCGGCGGGAAGCTGACGTGGCCACCTTCAGTCTCGATTGGCCAGTGTTCTCCGCCGCGCACGACCAGGACACCGACGCCGAGTCCGGTGCCTGGGCCGATCACCGCGTAGACGCGATCGCGCGGCTCGGAATCGGGGCGCCAGCCGACGCCGCCGACCGGCACGACGTCATCGGCCTGCAGCAGCACGATCGACATCGATTGCGCGGCGAAGTCGTTGACCAATTCGAGGTGGTCAAAATGAAGCGTCTCGCAGGTACGTGATTTCGAGATCACCCACGGGTGGTTGGTGATGCGTCCAATGTCGCCTTCGACACGTCCCGCGATCGCAAACACGCCTTGCTTGATCTCGACGCCGCTCTGCGAAGCAACCCCCGTCTGCTCAAGGTAATGCTGCGCGGCATCGCCGAGCGACGGGAAGTCGGTGACCGCGTACTTCTGCACGGTGTCGGTGAGCAACGGCAGCGGTGCGTCGGGATCGGCCAGCGCGAAGCGGGCGTTGGTTCCGCCGATGTCGGCCAGCAGGGTGCGGCGCCCCGAACCATTCGTGCCAACGCTCATGTCGCCTTTTTCCTGTGTCCGTTTCCGGACAGCGTCGCGGGCAGGAAACTGGAGGCGGCCGACGGTCCCCACGAACCGGCGGGATATTCCTGCGCCGGCGTGGAGGCGTTGCGCCAGGCGTCGCTGATGCTGTCGATCCAGCGCCATGCGGCTTCGACTTCGTCGTCGCGCACGAACAGCGTCTGATCGCCCTTGAGCGCGTCCACCATCAACCGTTCGTAGGCGATGCGGCGATGCGGGGTGGGCGACATGCTGAGGTCGAGCGACATCGGCTGCAGTTCGGTCGCGCCCCATTCCGGCGCGGCCAGGCTGCCCATCAGGCCGAGTTCGATCGTCTCCTCCGGCTGCAGGCGCATGCGCAGGCGGTTGGAGCGTGCGCGCTTCTTGCTTGGGCGTTCGAACACCCAGTGCGAAGTCGGCTTGAACGTCACCAGCACTTCGGTCGTGCGCGAGGGCATGCGCTTGCCGGTGACCAGGCGGAACGGCACGCCGGCCCAGCGCCAGTTGTCGATCCAGGCGCGCAGGGCGACGAAGGTTTCGACGTCGCTGTCGTGGGTGAAGCCCTTGACGGCCTCGCCATCGACCACGCCGGCGCTGTAACGGCCGCGCACGCTGTCGATGGCGGCGTCGGCGGCGCTCATCGGACGCAGCGCGCGCAACACCTTGGTCTTCTCGTCGCGGACACTGTCGGCATCGAGCGCGGCCGGCGGCTCCATCGCGATCAGGGCCAGTAGCTGCAGCATGTGGTTCTGCACCATGTCGCGCAGCGCGCCGTAGTTGGCGTAGTAGCCTTCGCGGCCGTCGACGCCGGCGGTTTCCGCGACCAGGATGTCGACGGATTCGATCCAGCGATGCTGCCACACCGCTTCCATCAGCGTATTGCCGAAGCGCAGCGCCAGCAGGTTCTGCACCGGCGCCTTGCCGAGGTAATGATCGATGCGGAAGATGCGTTTCTCGTCGAGCGCCGACTTGAGCGTGGTGTTGATCTCGCGCGCCGAGGCGAGGTCGCGGCCGATCGGTTTTTCCAGCACCAGTCGCGATTCGCCTTCCAGCAGTCCGGCCGCCTTCAACCCGCGGCAGGCGGGTGCGAACAGGTCGGGTGGCGTGGAGAGATAGCTGACGCTCGGGCGGTCGGCGTATTGCGACAGCGTCTTCGCCATCGCGTCGGGATCGTTGAGATTGAGCGCGTAGTAGGTGATGCGGCCGAGCAGGTCTTCCAGCGCGCGCGTTTCGCGATCGTCGTCGCTCTGGATGCGTTCGCGCAGCCAGGCGCGGAAGCCGTCGTTGTCGTAGTCGCTGCGGCCCACCGCCACCACGCGGAAGGTGGCGGGGAGCAGACGGTCACGCAACAGATGTTGCAGGGACGGGAACAGGTAGCGCTGCGCGAGATCGCCGGTGGCGCCGAAGAGCAGCAAAGTGTCGTGCATGAGGAGCGGGGTTCCTCGCCGAAGTGGGGAAGGTTAGTAGGGAAGTGGTTCCGCCAGCTTGGTGCCGTGCGTGGCGATCACCCCAGAATACCAGCGCGCGCTGTCTTTCGGTGTGCGTTCCTGCGTTCCGTAGTTGACGTGGACAATACCGAACCGTTTGGAATAGCCGAGCGACCATTCCATGTTGTCCAGGAACGACCACAGCATGTAGCCACGGATGTCCACGCCGGCCTCGATGGCGTCGTGGATGGCGCCGAGGTGCTTGCGCAGGTAGTCGATGCGCAGCGGGTCGCGCACGCGTCCATTGTCGGCCACCGGCGGGTCAAAAAATGACGCGCCGTTCTCGGTGATGTACACGGGCAGGTCGCCGTAGGTCTTCTTGAACCACAGCAGCAGGTCGACGAGGCCCTGCTCGAAGACTTCCCAGCCGGTCTCGGTGTAGGTGCCGAGCGGGTTGCGCACCACGCCGGTGTTGAGCGGGTAGCTTTCGGCCGCGCGGGTGATGCTGCGGGTGTAGTAGTTGATGCCGACGAAGTCGAGCGGCTGCTTGATTAGCGCGTAGTCCTCGGCCGGCCATTCCGGCCAGGCGTCGCCGAAGATCTCTTTCAGCTCCGGCGGGTAGTGGCCGAGCAGGGCGGGGTGCAGGTACTGCTCGTTCATGTAGGCATGCGCGCGCTTCACCGCCGCCGCGTCCTCGGCGGAGTCGGTGGCCGGGTACTTCGGCTCGATGTTCACCACCAGGCCGATCTCGTGCTTGCCTTCGGCGCGATAGGCCTGCACGGCGGCGCCGTGGGCGCGCATCAGGTTGTGGCTGGCGATCGGCGCTTCGTACTTGCTGCGATGGCCGGGCGCGAGCGCACCGTGCAGATAGCCGCCGTCGGTGATCACCCAGGGTTCGTTGAGCGTCACCCATTTCTTCACGCGGCCGTCGAGCGCGCGATACAGCACGCTGCCGTATTCGGCGAACCAGTCGGCGCTGTCGCGGTTGAGCCAGCCGCCGCGGTCGTCGAGGGCGGCGGGCAGGTCCCAGTGGTAGAGGGTCAGCAACGGCTCGATGCCGTTGGCGAGCAGTTCGTCGACCAGGCGCGAATAGAAGTCCACGCCGGCCTGGTTCACCCGCCCCGTGCCTTCGGGCAGGATGCGCGACCAGGAGACGCTGAAACGGTAGGCTTGCAGGCCCAGCTCCCGCATCAGCTTCACGTCGTCCTTCCAGCGACGATAGTGATCACAGGCGACATCGCCGGTATCGCCGTTGAGCATCATGCCGGGGGTATGCGCGAAGCGGGTCCAGATGCTGGGGCCGGCACCATCAGCCAGCGGGGACCCCTCGATCTGGTGGGCGGCCGTGGCGGCGCCCCAGAGGAAGCCTTTCGGGAACTTCAAAACGGACGGGTCTTTTGCTTCTCGCGCTTGGCTCATCAGCCAGAATCCTCTTAGATTTTGTTCGGCACAGTGGCATGAAAACGATTACATGCCAGAATACCGCAATGTTCCGGCCGAATGTAAGGGTGAAAGGGTGCAGTTTCGCGGGTTGAAGCCCCTAATGCGAGATGCATGCGGCGCCTGAGCGTCACTCATGGCTGGAAATGCCAAATCGAACAAGCCGTCCCGAACAAGTGGAGAACGCATGGCCAGTGTCCAGCTCGAACAAGTGCGCAAGGTCTACCCCAATGGTTTTGTCGGTGTGGCCGGCGCCTCGTTCGAGATCGGTGACGGCGAACTGCTGGTCCTGGTCGGGCCGTCGGGCTGTGGCAAGTCGACGCTGCTGCGCATGATCGCCGGGCTGGAGACGATCTCCTCCGGCACGCTCAGCATCGGCGGGCGCGTGGTGAACGAGGTGGCGCCGAAGGACCGGGACATCGCCATGGTGTTCCAGAGCTATGCGCTGTATCCGCACATGACGGTGGCGGAGAACCTCGCCTTCGGCCTGAAGCTGCGCAGCCAAGACAAGACGATGATCGCTTCGCGCGTCGCCGATGCCGCCAAGACGCTGGAACTGGATGCGCTGCTCGACCGCAAGCCCGCCGCGCTGTCGGGCGGACAGCGCCAGCGCGTCGCGCTCGGGCGCGCCCTGGTGCGGCAGCCGCAGGTGTTCCTGCTCGACGAACCGTTGTCCAACCTCGACGCCAAGCTGCGTGCGAGTACACGCGTCGAAATCTCGCGCCTGCACCGCCGCCTCGGCACGACCATGATTTACGTCACGCATGACCAGGTCGAGGCGATGACTCTCGGTGAGCGCATCGTCGTGCTGGACAAGGGCGAGATTCAGCAGATCGACACGCCGATGGCGTTGTACGAGAAGCCGGCCAATCTTTTTGTCGCCACGTTTCTTGGCAGCCCGAAGATGAACCTGCTGTTCGGGCCGTTGCTGGAGGACGCGCAAGGCCTGCGTCTGCGCATCGCCGAAGGCGTCGAGCTTCCGCTCAGGACCAACGCCGCGATGCGCGCGTTGCTGCAGTCCTACGTGGGCAAGGAACTGACTGTCGGCCTGCGGCCGGAAGACATGCATCTGAGTCACGAAGGCGACATCGGCCGTCTGCCGGCAAAAGTGGAAACGGTGGAGCCGGTCGGCAGCGAGGCCTATATCAACCTCGGATGCGGTGGCTGCGACCTTGTCGTGCGCCTGCCGCCGTATAACCTGCCGACGGTAGGGCAGACGGTGCATCTCGGATACGAAGAAACGCGGATGCACTTCTTCGACAGCACGAGCGGCAAGCGACTGGCGACAGGCAGCTAGTCATGGAGAGATTTTCCTTCTCCCCTTGGGAGAAGGTGGCGCGCAGCGCCGGAGGAGGGAGGGAGAATGACTTGCCAGGGAACGTTCCCGTGAGTCTGAATTCTCCCGCCCTCATCCGCCCCTCACGGGGCCCTCAGCCGCTCGAAGCGGCTTCGATCTCCCGGAGGGAGAAGGGAGAGCAATCACCAACGATAAGCCGCGGAGAACTGATAGGAGCGTCCCGCGATCGGCCGTCCCAGGAACACGCCACCGGTGCCGCCGCCTTCCACGCGCACGTTGCCTTCCGTCAAGCCCAGCTCGTCGGTGACGTTGCTGCCGCTGGCGGTGAACTCCCAGTGGTCGCCGTAATGCAGGCTCGCGCCGGCATCCAGCGTGTGATACGAGGGCAGCAGCTGCTCGTTGGCGAGGTCCGCGTAGCGATCGTCGATGTACGAATAGGTGGCGAACACCTTCAGATCGCCGAACGGCAGCGTCCAGTAATAGCTCGGCGTGAAGCGGAACTGCTTCTTCGGCTGGCGCATCACCTGGTTGCCGGTGAAGTCCTCGTAGTTCCGGTATTTCGCATCGAGCCAGACACCGGTCAGCGCGAGTTCCAGGCCGCCGACCGGGCGGATCGCGCCCTCGACTTCCACGCCGCGAGCGCGCGAATCGCCCATCCGGAGCACGTTCTGGTTGCCCACGAACGCCTGGAAGGGGGAGTTCTTGAACTTGTTGTAGAACGCGGTCAGGTAGAGGTCGTACAGCTGACTTCCCGACTTCAGGCCCAGTTCGTACTGGTCCACTTCCTGGGTTTCGGTGACGTTGTCGCGCAGATTGTCGAAGCCGGGGAACTTGAAGCCGGAGTTCACGCGTGCGAACAGGCTGTTGTTGTCATTGAGCTTGAAGTTCAGGCCGGCGGTCCAGGAAATCTTGTCGTCGGTCTGATCGATGCGACGGAACGTCGGCAGCGACACGGAGGTGTTGTTGTCGTAAAGCGTGTTCGGATCCCCATCCAGATCGACCGTCGCCGTGTCATGCACGATGCCATCGACTTCCTGCTTCTCGTACCGCACGCCGAGATCGAGACGGAAGCGCTCATTGATCTGCCACTCGTCGGCGACGAAGAAGGCGGTGTTCTCGCCGTCGTAGTCGGCGCGCAGCGCGAAGAACGAGGTGCCGACGAAGCCGTTGTTGGTGACGCGGCGACCGTCGTCGAGTGTCACGTCGATGCGCCTGGCATGATTCTCGGCGGTGAGCAGCATGTCGTTGCCGAGGTACCAGGTGTCTCGCGAGGAGTACTTGGCGTAGTACGAGCCGAAGGTGATGGTGTTGCCCTCGAACAGCTCGCGGCTGAAGCGCAGGTCGTTGGTGAAGGAGTTGAGCTCCTTGTCGACCACCCACCAACCGGCGGTCAGGACTTGCTGGTTGGGATCGACCGCGCCGCCGCCGTTGGTGTAGGTCGCGGTGCCGGTGCTGCCGAATGAAGCGATGTAGTCGGAAATCGTGCGCGGGCTCGGCCCGGTGAACAGCGCGTTGGTCGGCGCATCACCGCCCATCCAGTTGAAGTGATCGCTGATGGTCCAGTCGCCGACGTTCCAGTCCAGCGAGCCGCCGAAGACGCTGATGTTGACGCCGCGTCCATCGCCCATGTCGCGCGTGATGGTCTCGCCGTTGGGGCCGACGGGCAGGGTGACGTTGCGGAAATCCTTGCTCAACAGCGTGCCGGATTGCGCATTCAAGCCGGGGAAACTCGACAGACTCCTGCCGTCGTTGCGCGAGAGCAGCGGGATGGCGGTGTAGAACGCGTTGTTGTCGTCGGTATGGCGGACGTAGAAGTTGACCTCGCCGGTATCCCAGCGCCGGGACAGTGTCGCGCTGAACTGGCCGCCGTTGTCGGCGGGGAATTCCGGATCGCGCACGCCATCGGTGATGCGGTAGAAGCCGCCGAAGCTGGCATACCAGCCTTCGCCGATCTTGCCGCCGGTGAAGATGTCGAGGCGGCGCAGGCTGTCACTGCCCACGGTGAGCCGCACGCTGCCTTCCGGCTCATCCTGGCCGCGCTTCTGGATGAAGTTGACGGTGGCACCGGGCTGGCCGTTGGAGAAGATCGGGCTGGAACCGCCGCGCAGCACTTCGAGGCGCTCGATGGTGTCGTCGGTACGGAACAGCGTGGAGTTTTCGAGGAAGGACAGCGTCGGCGGCGGAAACAGCGGCGAGCCGTCCAGCTGCACGGTGACGAAGGGCGCATCGCCCTCCGACGGCATGCCACGCACGAAGATGTTGGCGCCGGTGCCGCCACCGGTGGATTCGGCCCATATGCCGGGCACGATCTTCAGCAGATCGGCGGTGCTCTGCGGAACGGCTTCCTGGATCTGCTCCGGTGTCGCGGTGGTGATGGAGAAGCTTGTGTCGCGTTTGCGCAGTCCCTTGAACTGCGCGGTACCGCTGACCACGACGGTGTCGAGGGTCGTGGCTTCGCTTTTCTCTTCGGGCTGTGCCTGCGCGGGTGCGGCTGGGGTTGGATCGGTCGATTGCGCGGACGCGGCCATCGGCAACAGCGTGGCCGTGATCGCTGCGCATAACGCTACGGACAACTTGTCTCGAACGGTGTTGACATACCTCATGTTGCTCCCTCCACTGGGTGATGTTGTTGTAATGACACTCGCGGTCTTGTGTGCCGCGTTATGTGTTTGGTGCGTTGTGTTATTGAAGAATGAATTCCTCCAGGCGCAGGTCGTCGATGCGCGGCAACACTGCGTCGGCCTGTGCCAGATCCGCGGGATCGCCGATGCCGATCGCCGCCATGCCGGCGGCCTTGATCGCGGCGATGCCGGCGGCCGCATCCTCGATGCCGATGCAGTCCTGCGGTGCGATGCCCAGCGCCGATGCGGCGGCCAGAAACAGGTCGGGATTGGGCTTCGGGCGTGCTTGCGCGGGATCGGCGATGGCGTCGAAGACCTCGGCGATGCCGAGCCGGTCGAGCAGGGCGGGTGCGTTGCGGCTGGCCGAGGCGAGCGCGGTGCGCAGGCCTTTGGTGTGTGCGTCGCGCAACAACCCGGTGACGCCGGGAAACAGGTTCTCTTTCCCGAACGTGGCGATGGCGCTCTTGTAGTAGCCGTTCTTGCGATCGGTCAGCGCGTGCTTTTCCTCCGCGCTGTAAGTGCGCGTGGCGCGTTCGAGGATGATGTCGAGCGAGGCCGCGCGATCGACGCCTTTCAGGCGCAGGTTGACGCGTTCGTCGAACGGGACGTCGATCTCGTCGGCGAGCCGCTTCCAGGCGTGATAGTGCAGTTCGGCGGTGTCGGTCAGCACGCCGTCCAGATCGAAGATCAGGGCGCGGCAGTGGCGTGGGAAGACGTCGCCGCTCACGGTGCCTCCACGACATGGAGGCGCAGCGCCGCGTGCGTTTCGGCGTCCGGTTGCAGGAGCAGCGATTGACCGTTGTGATCGATCCGCAGCGCATCGCCGCCGCTCAGGCGATAGCGCACGCCATCGCGCGAGACGTCGATGCGCAGGCGCCGGCCGCGCCAGTGCACGCCGAAGTGGTAGCCGTTCCATCCGGCGGGCAGGGCGGGCGCGAATGTCAGTTCGCCGTTGATCACGCGCAATCCAGCGAAGCCCCAGGCGACGCCGAGCCAGCTGCCCGCCATCGCCGCCATGTGTACGCCATGGTCGGTGTTGCCGTGCAGGTCGTCGAGATCGACGCGCAGCGCCTCGGTGAAGTAGTGCAGCGCCTTCTCGTGCAGGCCGAGCTCGCTGGCGACGATGCCGTGGATCGCCGGCGACAAGGTGGAATCGTGCGTGGTGATGGCTTCGTAGTAGTCGTAGCTGCGGCGCTTGAGACCGGCGTCGAAGCCATCGCCGGCCAGTGCGAGCGCCATCACCACGTCGGCCTGCTTGCAGACCTGATGGCGGTAGAGCGTGAGCGGATGGAAATCCAGCAGCAACGGGCGATCGTGGTTGTGATCGGTCAGATCCCAGCGCGGCTTGTGCAGGAAGGTGTCGTCCTGCGCGAAGATCTCGAGCCTGGCGTCGACCGGCAATTGCATCGCTTCGGCGGCGCGGCGCCAGAGATCGATTTCGTTCTGGGTCAGCGACAGACGTTCGGCGAGCGTCCGCAATTCTCGCGGATGCGAGGCGGAGAGGCTTTCCCACACCGCCACCGCGCGCAGCAGATGCCGCTGCGCCATGTGGTTGGTGTAGAAGTTGTTGTCGACCAGCGCGGTGTATTCGTCGGGGCCGGTGACGTCGTGGATGCCGAATGCGCCGCCGCGCAGCGGATCGAAATGACCGGCCTGCGGCCAGATGCGCGCCGTCTCGAACAGCATCTCGGCACCGCCTTCGAGCAGGAAGCCGGTATCGCCGGTGGCATCGAGATACAGGCCGATCGCGTAGGCGATGTCGGCGTTGATGTGATACGCCGCCGAACCGCTCGGATAGTGCGCCGAGCACTCGGCGCCGGCGATGGTACGCCAGGGATACAACGCGCCGCGCGGATGGTTCATCTCGCGCGCGTTGGCGCGCGCGGCGTCGAGGGTGCGATAGCGATAGCCGAGCATCGCGCGCGCGATCTCCGGCGCGGTGTACAGCATCACCGGCAGCACGAAGACTTCGGTGTCCCAGAAGCAGTGGCCTTCGTAACCTTCGCCCGTCAGTCCTTTCGCGGCGGTGCCGCTGTGCGCATCGCGGCTGGCCGATTGCATGAGGTGGAACAGGTTGAAGCGCAGCGACAGTTGGGTGCGCGCATCACCGATGACGTCGATGTCGGCATCGCGCCAGAATGCGTCGAGGGTTGCCGCCTGCGTGGCCGCGAGAGCGGCGTAGCCGCCATTCGCGGTTTCGACGGCGAGCGCGATGGCGTCGGCTACAGGCGCGAGCGCATCGGTGACGCCTTCGCCGCTGCTGGCGTAGGCGACGAACTTCTCCAGCATCGCGCTCTGTCCTGGCCGCAGTTCGGCGCGGAAGCGCTGCACGGCGCGATGGTCTTCCAATTCGGCATCGAGGAAGACGAGCGGTCCGCCGTCGAGGCGGTGCGTCTGCGCGCAGCACAGTGCGATGCCGCTTTGCCGCGTGCGCTGCGCCAGGCTGGCGACATTGGCATCCGCGGCGACGGCGAGCGTGTCGAGCCGATGGCTGCCGACCACGCCGATGCGCGGATCGTCGCCCTGGCGCGCGGGGCGCTGGCCGGTACGGATGGTGGAAGCGAGCGTTAGCGTGCCGCTGTAATCGACGGAGGTGACGCTGAAACGGATGCCGAGCACATCCGCGTCCAGCAAGACCAGGCGTTCGCTGTCGATCTGCAGCGTCGCGCCCTGCGGCGTGCGCAGGCGTGAGCGCCGGCGCAGGCAACCGCTGCGCAGGTCGAGCGTGCGCTCGAAATCCAGCCACTCGCACTGCGTGGTGTCGAGCGGTTCGTCATCCAGGAGGATGGCGATGTGCTTGCCGTCGGCGACCGGCACACGGGTGTCGGTGTTGCGGGCGAAGCCTGGCAGGCGCTCGTGGAATTCGATGGGATGGCGCTCGTACACGCCGGCGAGGAAGCAACCGTCGCTGCCGCTGATCGATTCCTCGAAATTGCCGCGCACGCCCAACGAGCCGTTGGCCAGGGCGAACAGCGATTCGTCGCGGGCGCGGCCGTCGGGGTCGTAGCGGGTTTGACGCAGGGACCAGCCCGTGTCGCTGGCGGCCCGGTCGGGGTGATTCTCGTGTTGTGACCGGCCGTGCGCCGGGTCTGCTGGTCGTGCGTCCACCCAATCCCCGTCGTCATGGCGTTGATACCCACAAATGCTGAAAAACGCACATCCCGTGCGTTTTTCTTGTCGCGAATCCGGCGCAGGTCCGGATTCGCTCCCGACCAATCAAGCGCTGGCGCGCTTGCTCTGTCGGCGCGGTCTCCTGACCGCCTGCGGGCGGCCGGCAAAGTGCCGGCCGTCAGGCGCGCACGCTAGAGGGGCATTGTTATCGATGTCAAGATGCCGGAAGGCGGCTGGGCAGGGGCCGTTCAACGGCCGGCGCGATCAGGTCGCGCGCACCACGAGATTCGTCGGCAGGATCTCGGATTCGACCTCCCGTCCTTCGATCAGCGCCAGCGCCTTGCGGGCCAGCAGGACGCCGCCCTCGTGCAGGTTCTGGTGCACCGAGGACAGGGCCGGCACGTAGGTGGCGCCGAGCGGGGTGTCGTCGTAGCCGATCACCGAGACATCGTCCGGGACGCGCCGTCCGTGTTCGGTGAGTGCTCGGACGGCGCCGATCGCCAGCAGGTCGCTGGCGGCGAACAGGGCGTCGATCTGCGGCTGGCGTTCGAGCAGGGCGTGGGTGGCCTTGGCGCCGGCTGCAACGGTGAAGGCCGCCGGCTTGGACTGGGTGACCTTGAGCTTGTGGGCGGCGAGCACCGTCTCGAAACCGGTCAGTCGCGCGGCCACCTCGGCATGCGCGATATCGCCCAGGAAGGCGATGCGGTGTCGTCCCAGCGCCACGAAACGTTCCGCGGCCAGCGCGCCGCCGCGACGATTGTCGCTGCCGACGGTGACATGGGCGTCGTGCGGCACCTGCGCGCCCCAGACCACCATGGGCAGGTGCCAGCGCGCGACCGTTTCCACCGCGTCCTCATGTGCGCCCTGGCCGAGCAGGATCACCGCATCGGCGCCACGCACGGCTGTGGCTTCACCGCCTTGACGAGTGGATAGCAGCACGCAATAGCCGGCCGAGGCGAGTTCCTGCGAAATCCCGCCGAGCAGGTCGAGCGGGTAGGGATCCGACATGCGCCGATCCTGCGAGGGTTTCATCTCGACGATCACTGCGACGGTGCGGTTGCTGCGCAGACGCAGATTGCGTGCGCTGACGTTGAAGGCATAGCCCTGCGCCTCGGCGATCGCCTTCACACGCGCCGCCGTCTCCGCATTCACCAAAGGGCTGTTGGCGAGCGCACGTGAGACGGTGATCGCGGAAACGCCAGCCAACTCCGCCAAATCGGCCATGGTCGGGCCGCTGCCGGGCGTGCGATGCCGCGAAGGTTTGCGCGTCGGTGTCATCGATATCAATCCTTTCCCATCGCTCATCAGGCAGCGTTCGTGCGCGTGCATGCTACCCAAAGTGGCTTTTTTAAGGCGAATCCGTTCGTTCCATACGCTTGCCGAAATCGGGCGCCTACACGCGCAAATATGGAACGAAAGCGTATATTTGCCGCAAAGTTCTGGTACGTCGTCACAAACGGTCTGAACTTCCGTCACGATGAGGCCGGATGAACGTCAAGGCAAATCCGCAACGCATTTCCCACGGTATCGATATCTTCGGTGGGCCGGATCTTGGCCGCATCATCGAAGAAGCGTCGATCGGCATGATCGTGGCCGATCTCGACGGGCGTGGAATCTACGCCAACACAGCGTTCTGCAAGCTGTTCGGCTATGACGCCGATGAATGCATCGGTCTGGGGCTGCACGATGTCATCCACCCGGATCAGGCGGTCGATCTGGACGCCGTGCTGGCGCGGCTGCGATCCGGGGAACTCGACCAGTACCAGGTCGAACGCAAGTACATCCGCAAGGACGGCAGCACCTTGTGGGGCATGGGCTATGTCAGCGTGCTGCGCGATCGCAAGACCGGTAAGCCGGATTGTCATGTCATCCAGGTCATCGATGTCGGCGCCAAGAAGGATGCCGAAGCCGAACTGGCGACCAAGGAGCAGTATCTGAGCCTCGCCGTGGAAATCGGCGAGCTGAATGCGTGGGACTGGAATCCGATCACCAATCAGGTCTGGAACTATCCCGATCGCGAGACGATGCTGGGTTATTCCGTCGAAGAGGTCGGCGACGGCCTGCAGGACTGGATGGAGCTGCTGCATCCCGACGATCGCGAGGAAGCGAATACTCTGGCCGAACGCATCCGGCGCGGAGACATCGAGGACTACCGAACCACCTTGCGCTGGCGCCACAAGAACGGCAGCTGGCGCTGGCTGCAGACCCGCGGCAAGGTCGCCAGGCGCACCGCCGACGGCCAGCCGATGCATGTGGTCGGCATCACCACCGACATCACGCCGCTCAAGCGCGCGGAGATTCAGCTCTCCATCGCCAACCAGCGCCTGAAACTGGCGACGGACGCGGGGCGGATCGGCGTTTTCGACGTGGTGCTGCCCCAGGGCGACGATCCCGGCTACACGCTGGCGACGCCGAAAGTGTTCGAGATCTTCGGTCTGGAGCCATTGGCCTGCAAGTCGAACGAGGATGTCGGCAACGACGCGCGTATCGACGAGGATTGGGCGCTGTTCCAGCAGGCGGACAAGCGCTGGCTGGCCAGTGTGCACCCGGACGACTACGAACAGATGTACGCCAGCTGGCGGGAGTCGATCACCACGGGATGCTCGCGCAACACCGAGTACCGCGTCATCCAGCCGAACGGCGAAATTCGCCATGTGCACGAACTCGCCGACGTGTTCCTCGATCGCGAAGGCAATCCGTCGCGTTACATCGGCATCCTCATCGACATCACCGAGAAGCGGCGCACCGAAACCAGTCTCGCGCTTGCGACCGAACGCCTGAGACAGGCCACGGAGGCGGGAAGGATCGGCATCTTCGATCTGGAACTGCCGAGCGCATACGTGGTGGCCACGCCGAAGGTCTTCGACATCTTCGGGCTGGAACCGTTGACGGAAACCGAGGAGGATCGCGTTCGCCATCCCGCCGGGATCGCGCAAGGCTGGGCCTTGCTGCAACGCGCGCAGTCGGAAGAGCGCTGGCTACGCAGGGTGCATCCGGACGACGTCGGCATCGCCTATGCCGCGTACCAGGAGGCCATCGAGAAGGGGCATTCCAGCAGCATCGAGTACCGCATCGTCCAGCCCGGCGGCGAGATTCGCCACGTGCACGAGATCGCCAACGTGTTGCGCGACGACGAAGGCAATCCGTCGCGCTACATCGGCGTGCTCATCGACACGACCGAGCAGAAAACCTCCGACGCCAAGCTCGCCGCCGCGAGCGAGCGTCTGCAGCTCGCGGTGGCGGCCGGCGGCGTCGGCATCTTCGACTTCGATTTCGCGACGCGCTTCTGCACCTGGAGCGATCGCATGTACGAGCTGTACGGATGCGAGCCCGGCGGCTACGACGGCACGATGAAGAGCTGGGTTCGCTACATCCACCCGGACGATCATGACCGTGTCGTGCGCGAAATGGACCGGGCGACGGAGCAGACCTCGAACTTCAACGAGGACTATCGGGTCGTCGACGGGAACAATGGCGCGATCCGCCACGTCCGCACGCTCGCGCGCGTGATCCGCCATGCCGACGGCACGCCGATGCGTGCCGTCGGCGTGCAATGGGACATCACCGACCAGAAACAGACCGAGGCCAGCCTGGCGGCGACGACCGAGCGCCTGCAGCTTTCGGTCGAGGCGGGCGGCGTCGGCATCTACGAGGCCACGTTCGACAAGGACGCGCCGACCGGACGCTGGCGCTGGAGCGACCGCATCTACGAGATCAGCGGGCTCGAACCGGGCACGTTCGACGGCACCGAGGACACCTGGACCGATCTGATCCATCCGGACGATCGCGCGCTGGCCCGGCGCACGGTGCAGGACATGCTGCACCGGACCTTCGTGTACCAGGCCGACTACCGCATGCTCAACGTGCGCACCGGCACCTATCGCCACGTGCGTTCGCTGGGGCGTTTGTTCCGCGATGCCGATGGCACGCCGCTGCGCACGGTCGGCGTGCTGCTCGACATCACTGACCAGAAGCAGGCGCAGGCCGAGTTGGCCATGGCCAACGAGCGCCTGCAACTGGCGCTGAGAGCCGGTGGCTTCGGGGTCTTCGACCATGACCTCGTCGCCGATCGCGATGTCTGGGATGCGAGGCTGTGCGAAATCTACGGACACGTGCCGGACAAGGATGCTCCTGCCTGGGAGACCTGGATCGGCTATGTCCATCCCGATGACCGGGCACGAATGGTGAGCGAAGTCGAAGCCATCGACGAGACCACTTCGACTCTCGATCTGAGATTTAGGATTCATCGTGGTGGTGACGGCGCCATTCGCTACCTGCGCTCCATCTCACGGATTCTGCGCAATGCCGAGGGCAGGCCGGTGCGTCTGGTCGGCATCAACATGGACATCACCGAGTACAGGATGCTTGAAGCATCCTTGCACGAAGAGAAGGAGCGCTTGCGCATCACGCTCGACTCGATCGGCGATGGGGTGGTCTGCACCGATCCGCAGGGCGCGATCACCTTCATGAATCCCATCGCGGAAGCACTGACGGGATGGGTGTTCGAAGATGCCCGCGGGCGCCCGCTCCAAGAGGTCTTCATCACCATCGATGACGGCAACGGTCAGGCGCTGCCCGATCCGGTCACCGAATGCCTGCGCCTGATGCAGCCGCGCTATCAACAGGGCGATGCGGTGCTGCTGGCGCGCGACGGCAATTGCATCGACGTGCAGTCCTCGGCCGCGCCGGTGAAGACCGCGGGTGACGAGGTGATCGGTGCCGTCCTGGTCTTCAAGGACGCCAGCCAGACACGCGCGCTGCGGCGCACGCTCGAACATCATGCCAATCACGACAGTCTGACCGCGCTTCCCAACCGGCGCGCGTTCGAACAGGAACTGCGCGAGGCGATCGCCGAGGCGGAGGAGCAGGCGCGCCGGCATGTGGTGTGCTTCCTCGATCTCGACCGCTTCAAGATCGTCAACGACAGCGCCGGACATACCGCCGGCGATGCGCTGTTGCGGGAAATCAGCGATCTGTTGCGCTACCGCACACGCAGCCATGATTTGGTGGCACGCCTGGGCGGAGACGAATTCGCGATTCTGCTGCGCGACTCCAGCGTCGCCGAAGGCGAGTCGATCGCGCGGCAACTCGTGGATGCCATCTCGGCGTTGCGCTTCCGCTGGGACGGCCGGCGCTACGAGATCGGTGCCAGCGTTGGATTGACGGCCGTGCGCGGCGACATCCTCGCGCCGGACGATCTGGTCAGCCAGGCCGACGCCGCCTGCTACGTCGCCAAGTCGAAGGGAAACAGCCACGTCGTCGTCTACGAAGAAGAGCCGCATGGTCAGGCGCAGCGCTATCGCCGCGACATCAAGGTGGCGGCGAACATCCGCGATGCCATCGACACCGGGCGCTTCTGCCTGTACGCGCAGGAAATCCGCAGCCTGCAACCCGATCGTCCGATCGCGCGGTCTTACGAAATCCTGCTGCGGATGCGTGACGACAAGGGCCGCATCGTCTCGCCGTCGGATTTCATTCCCGCCGCGGAACGCTTCGCCTTGATGGACAGGCTGGATCGCTGGGTCATCCGCAACACCCTGCATGGGGAGGGCTCACGCCTGCGCGCGGCCGACGATGTCACCATCGCCATCAATCTTTCGGCGAATTCGCTGGACGACCCGACATTGTGGGCGTTCCTGAAAGCCGAACTGGAAGCCTCGCAACTGCCACCGCAGCGCCTGCATCTGGAAATCACCGAAACCGCGTTGATCGAGAACGTTTCCGCGGCGGTGGTGTTCATCGAGCAGGCACGCGCGGCGGGTTGCGGCATCACGCTCGATGATTTCGGCACGGGCCTGAGTTCCTTCGCCTATCTGCGCCAGTTCCCCGTGGATACGATCAAGATCGACGGCAGCTTCATCCACCAGCTCGCCAGCAATCCGGTGGATCGCGCCATCACCGAATCGATCAATACCGTGGCCCGCCGCCTTGGCGCGCGCACCATCGCCGAACAGGTCGAGGACGAGGTGACGCTGGAGCTCGTCCGCGAGATCGGCATCGATCAGGCGCAGGGTTATGCCATCGGGCGGCCGTTGCCGCTGCTCGCGGTGGTGTGACGTGGCGCGCCGGCGCTGAGACCGGCGCCGATGGCAGAGAGCGCTGGTTGTGGAAAGTACCCGTACAAAGTGCCGTATCCGGTCATGCCCGGCGTTGGCGGCCACCCGCGCAACACTCTTCGTTCACAGCGGCCCCGACTAGGATCGGGCGCGCCAAGGGAAGCCTTGCGTTGACCGGAATGTGGCCCTGATCGACTGGTGGCCGCGCGACCGGGAGCGCTCGCAATCGATGGATCGGTCAATCCGTTGCACGCGGCCGTCGCGCTGCCGCGTGCATCCACCATCTTCAATGCTTGGAGTGTCGTCCGATGAACAGCAGATCCGGCATCAAGGGTTTCGGAAACAACAAATGGCGGCCGCTTGCCGCCAGCGGCTTGCTCACGCTGGTCGCAGCCATGCAGGGCGTCGGCAGCGCGAATGCGCAGACGGCGGAAACGATCGCGCCGCTGGAAGTGACGTCGATGCACCGGTTGAGCGATAGCTTCGGCTGGGCCGCCGGAGCGAAGCATCTGCTGCGCACCGACGCTGCGGGGCAGCGCTGGACCGAGATCACGCCTTCCGGCCTGGGAGAGCGCAGCATCGGCAATGTGTTCTTTCTCGATGCGCGGCAAGGCTGGATCAGCACATTGTCGGCAACGGGAACCGAGCTGAGCGTCGCCGGCACCGAAGACGGCGGTGCTACCTGGATACAGCGCGCCGTGACCACGCTGGATGAGAGCGGCGGCATGCCGGTGGCGATCGATTTCGCCGACAGCCGCCACGGCTGGGTGATGCTGCGCCTGCCGTCGAGCCCCAATTTCAGCCGTGGGCTGCTGTTCGCGACGCGCGACGGCGGGTTGACGTGGCAGCGCCTGCCCGCGCCGCCGATCGCGGACGGGATCGAATTCATTTCGCCCAAGGTCGGCTGGCTGGCCGGCGGCCCCGCCGGTGATCGCCTGTACGTGACCCGCGATGGCGGGCAGAGCTGGCAGCGGCAGAACATCGGGCCACGTGGGGCGGCGGATCAGGCCGCTCCGGCCTACCGCCTGCCGATCTTCGGCGATGGGCGCGACGGCGTCCTGCCCGTCGTGATCGGCAACGGCAAGACATCGACCCTGGCCCTGTACCGGTCCCGTGACGGCGGCGCCAGCTGGGGCCAGCCTTCGCTGCTGACGCTGGCCGGCGATGCCGGCCGCGACGGTGTGGTCACGGCCGTGGTCGACGCCGAAACGGCGCTGGCGGCTCCCAATGGCCGCACGGCGCCGACCGCCCTGGCCAAGGGCGTGCAGCGCGCCAGCGCGCTCGCGAGCCGGCTCTCGGCCGGGCAGGCGATCACCGGCATGGAATTCCGCGACGCCGATCGCGGCTGGCTGCTGGTCGCCAGCGGCCAGTGCGAGCAGGGCAAGACGTTGTGTCGCCAGGAAAGCCGGCTTTACGCCACCGCCGACGGCGGGCGCAGCCTGAGCGACATCACGCCGAAGGTCGCGGTACGCGGTGGCGGCCCGGGAATGGGGGCCAGCCTGGTCGTGAATTCGACCGGCAAAGGCTTCGACAAATGCGCGATCGGCTCCGTCAGCCAGATGCAGGCCTGGTGGACCAACACGCCCTGGAGCTGGGCCAACGTCTACATCGGCGGCACCAATCGCGGCTGCGGGCAGTCGGGGCTGGGCTCCAGCTGGGTGAATTCGGTCTTCAACCAGGGCTGGCGCCTGCTGCCGACCTGGGTGGGCCTGCAGGCACCGGGCAGTTCCTGCACCGGCTGCAGCAAGATGAGCACCGACAGCGCCACCGCGCGCCAGCAGGGCATCAACGAGGCCAACGCCGCCGCTGATACCGCCGCCAACCTCGGCTTCCCTGCGCCGACGATCATCTACTTCGACATGGAGCGCTACGAGCCCACCAGCCATCCCGCCGTGAAGGCCTTCATCAACGGCTGGGTGGAACGCCTGAAGCAGCGCGGCCACAGCGCCGGGGTCTACGGCGCCGGCATCAACGCCGCCAACGACTGGGCGCCGATCGCCAATCCGCCGCGCGCGGTCTGGATCGCACAGTGGAACGGCAACGAGAGCGTCTGGGGCCTGTCGGGCCTGCCGGACAGCTACTGGACCGACCACCAGCGCATCCACCAGTTCCAGGGCCCGCACAACGAGACCTGGGGCGGGGTGACCTTCAACATCGACAGCAACCGCGCCGACGGGCCGGTGGCCGACAATTGAGAAAGTCCCGCGAGGGCCGCGATCCGCCTTCTTCCCAGGCCATGCGGAAGAAGGCGGTGTCGCGTTCCGGCACGGCGCCGGACATCCCGCCGAAATGAACATCCCAGCCGGCGAAGCTTGACACTGATCGCGCAACACGCCGAGCCCGCTATACTCACCGGTCGATGTGGCCTTCGGGCCACACTGTCGCCATTCGGATCAACGAGTTAGCGGCAATCCCAAAACCCGTTTCTTATCTGTGTGGCGCGCTCGGAAACGGCGCCGCCGAGGCATCCCGTTCGTCGCATGCGTCTGTCCACGATCAAGCTGTCCGGTTTCAAGTCCTTCGTCGACCCCACCACGTTGCACCTGCCCGCCAATATGACCGGCGTGGTCGGGCCGAACGGTTGCGGCAAGTCGAACATCATCGACGCCGTGCGCTGGGTGATGGGCGAAAGCTCCGCCAGCCGCCTGCGCGGCGATTCGCTCACCGACGTGATCTTCTCAGGCAGCACGGCGCGCAAGCCGGTGTCGCAGGCCACGGTCGAGCTGATCTTCGACAACTCCGACCACACGATCACCGGCGAGTACGCCGCGTTCAACGAGATCTCGGTCAAGCGCCAGGTCAGCCGCGACGGGCAGAGCAACTATTACCTCAACGGCGCCAAGTGCCGCCGCCGCGACATCACCGACCTGTTCCTCGGCACGGGCCTTGGCCCGCGCAGCTACTCGATCATCGAGCAGGGCATGATCAGCCAGATCATCGAGGCCCGCCCCGAGGACCTGCGCGTCTACCTCGAAGAAGCCGCCGGCATCTCCAAGTACAAGGAGCGCCGCAAGGAAACCGAGACCCGCATCCGCCACACGCGCGAGAACCTCGACCGCCTCACCGACCTGCGTGACGAAGTCGGCAAGCAGCTCGAACACCTCAAGCGCCAGGCGCGCCAGGCCGAGCAGTACACCGCGATCCAGGCCGAGCGGAAGATCAAGGACGCCGAGTGGAAGGCGCTGGAATACCGCGGCCTCGACGCGCAGCTGCAAGGCCTGCGCGAAGGCCTGTCGCAGGAGGAAACCCGGCTGCAGCAGCTGATCGCCGAACAGCGCGAAGCCGAGCGCGAGATCGAAACCGGCCGCGTGCGTCGCGAAGAAGCCATGGAAGCGCTGAACAAGGCACAGGCGGAAAGCTACGAAGTCGGCGGCACGCTGGCCCGCATCGAACAGCAGATCGCGCACCAGCGCGAGCTGAGCGATCGCCTGCAGCGCGCCCGCGACGAGGCCGAGGCCGCACTGGCGGAACTCGGCGAACACATCCAGGGCGACGACACGCGTTTGCAGAGCCTGCGCGCCGCGATCGCCGAGGCCGAACCGCAGCTGGCCGAACTGCAGGCCGACGACGGCGTCCGTCAGGACGCCCTGCGCGATGCCGAAGCCGCGCTCGCCGACTGGCAGCAGCGCTGGGACGCGCATTCGCGCGAGGTCTCGGAAGCCACGCGCGCCGGTGATGTCGAGCGTACCCGCGTCGGCTACCTCGATCGCCAGACCTTCGATGCCGACCGCCGCCGCGAACAGTTGGCCGCCGAACGCGCCGCGTTCGATCTGGACACGCTGGCGCAGGCCTTCGCCACGATCCAGTCGCAGCACGACGAGCAGAAAGAGTCGCTCGAAACGCTCACCGAAGAACTCGAAACGCGCAAGCACGCCGTCCTCGAATTGCAGGACCAGCAGCGCACCGCGCAAACCGAATTGGCGGACGTGCGCCGGCAGGCGCAGGAAAAGCGCGGCCGCCTGTCCTCGCTGGAAACCCTGCAACACGCGGCCCTGGGCCAGGAGCAGGGCGCTGCGATCGAATGGCTGAAGCGGCGCGGACTCGACAGCGCCGCGCGCGTCGGCGAGAAGCTGCAGGTCGAGCCCGGCTGGGAAAACGCGGTCGAAGGCGCGCTCGGCCAGCTGATCGAAGGCGTGCTGATCGAAAGCCCCGAATCACTGGTGGAAGCGCTGAGTGATCTGGGCGAGGGCCGTCTGACCCTCGTGTCCCCAGAAACCGGAAGCGCTGATTTCGCTTCGACCTCGCTCGCGGCGAAGGTGGAGGGCCCGCTGGCGATCCGCCGCCTGTTGTCGAAGCTGCACGTCGCCGAAGATTTGACGGAAGCCCGCAGCCTGCAGGCGCGCCTGAGCGACGGCGGACATGCCGATCATTCGGTGATCACCCGTCATGGCGAACGCCTCGGCGCCGGCTGGGTGCGCGTGCTGCGCTCCGGCGCGGCCAAGCAGGGCGCGCTGCTGCGCGAGCGCGAGATCCAGACGCTGCGCGGCGAAATCGACGCACTTACCAAGCGCGAGCACGAACTCGAGCGTGGCATCAGCGCCTGGCGCGATCGCCTGCTCGCCGCCGAACAGCAGCGCGAGGATGCACAGCGCGCGTTGTACCTGGCCCACCGCGGCGTGTCCGAACTCGCCGGCCAGCTGCAGAGCCAGCAGGGCCGCCTGGATTCCGCGCGCGGCCGCATCGAGAAGATCGATGCCGAAAGCACACAGCTCATCGAAACCCTGGACGCGAGCCGCGATCAATTGCGCGAGGCGCGCTCCAAGCTCGAGGATGCGGTCGCGCGCATGGGCGAGCTGGAAAGCACGCGCCAGGCGCTCGAAAACGAGCGCAGGATCCTGAGCGAAACCCGCGACGCCGCCCGCCTCAAGGCGCGTGAATCGCGCGACACCGCGCACGCGCTGGCCCTGACGCTGGAATCGCAGCGCACCCAGGTGGTGGCGCTGGTGCAGGCGCTGGATCGCATGGGCGGACAGCGCGGACAGCTGGATACCCGCCTTAACGAACTCGCCGCGCAGCTGTCGGAAGGCGACAGCCCGGTGACGGCGCTCGAACAGCAGCGCCAGGCCGCGCTGGAACAGCGCGTGATCGCGGAGAAGGGCCTCGGCACGGCGCGCGCGGCGCTGGAAGGCATCGACAACGAATTGCGCGAGTTCGAGCAGATCCGCCATCAGCGCGATGAGCAGTCGCTGACGCAGCGCGAAGCGATCTCGCAGCGCAGGCTCGATCAGCAGGCGCTGGCGATCAAGGCCGAGCAACTGTCGGCGGCGGTCGTCGAAGCCGGCTTCGTCCTGGAAGATGTGATCGCCGGCCTGGCCGCCGATGCCGATGTGGGCGTCTGGGAAAAGACCGTCACCGATTTCGACGCCAAGTTGCGCCGCCTGGAGCCGGTGAACCTCGCCGCGATTCAGGAGCACGCCGAAGCCGCGCAGCGCAAGGAATATCTCGACGCCCAGGACGCGGATCTCACCACCGCGCTGGAAACCCTCGAGGACGCGATTCGCAAGATCGATCGCGAGACCCGCGGCCGCTTCAAGGACACTTTCGATCGCGTCAATTCCGGCGTGCAGGAACTGTATCCGCGCCTGTTCGGCGGTGGTCACGCCTATCTCGAACTCACCGGCGAGGATCTGCTCGATACCGGTGTCGCGATCATGGCGCGTCCGCCCGGCAAGCGCGTGTCCAACATCTCGCTGCTCTCCGGCGGCGAGAAGGCGATGACCGCGGTGGCGCTGGTGTTCGCGATCTTCCGCCTCAATCCCGCGCCGTTCTGTCTGCTGGACGAGGTGGACGCGCCGCTCGACGAAGCCAACGTGGGCCGTTTCACTGCGATGGTCAGCGAGATGAGCGAACACGTGCAGTTCCTGTTCGTCACCCACAACAAGGCGACCATGGAAGCCGCGCACCAGCTCAGCGGCGTGACCATGCGCGAGCCGGGCGTGAGCCGCCTGGTTTCCGTCGATCTGGCCGAGGCCGCGCGCCTTGCTGGTGCGGCCTGACGGCCACCGGGATGAGCAGCCGTCCGGCGGTTAAAAATCCGGGATTGGGAGTCGGGATTCGCAAAAGCAAACTTTTAACGAATCTCTAATCCCGAATCTCTAATCCCGGCTTTGCTACGATTCCCAACTCCTTAAACTCGAATCCCGGCTCTCATGTCCGATGCTTGGCTGCTGCGTCTCGGAATCCTCGTCGTCGGCGTGGTCCTGATCGCCGCGATCTACTTCTTCGGCCGCCCGCGCAGACAAGGGCAGGGCCGTCGGCTCAAACCCGAGGAGCGCGACAGCGCGGCGCGGATGGAGCCCACGCTCGGCGCGCAGTTGGAGAACGAACTGGCGCAGGCACCCGCTGACTACAACAGCGAATCGGTCGTGCAGTCCGAGATGGAACTGCTCGACCGCAGCGTCGGCGGCACGATCCGGGCCGCGGCCGCCAGCGAACTGGGCAAGCGCGACAACGAGGACTTCGACAAGATCGTCACCCTCTACATCGCCGCGCGCGCCGGCCACGTGTTGCGCGGGCCGGATATCGTCGTCGCCGCCGAGAAGGCCGGGCTGACCTACGGCCACATGAACGTCTTCCATCGTCTCATCGACGGCCATCCGGAACGCGGCCCGATCTTCAGCGTCGCCAACATCAAGAAGCCGGGCAGTTTCGAGATGAGCGAGATCCAGTCGCTGGAAACACCGGCCATCGCCTTCTTCCTGACCCTGCCTGCGCCGATCCCGGCGCTCGATGCCTGGGAGAAGATGGAGCCGACCGCGCAGCGCATGGCCGAACTGCTGGACGGCGTGCTGCTCGACGAGCAGCGCAACGCCCTCGGCCGCCAGCGCATCGCGCACCTGCGCGAGGAACTGCGCACCTACGACCGCCAACACGAGGCCCCGCCGCTCACGCGCAGCCCGCGCTGGTAATGCGCGAGACGGATTGATCCGCATGATGTCGGCTGGGCCGACACTCTTCAAAGTCGTCGCGCGAAGTCATTCCTGCAGGATCGTTATCTGATCCTGCAATCCGCGCCGGAACACGGCCTCGACCGTCGTCATGCGCGCGCATAATCGCCACGCAGCAGGGGCCGGGCGTTTCGTCGCGCATTCAAGCGCCTCCGCCAAGCCGGCCCATCGCCCGGCCGCCCCCGGATTCCTGTGAAGTCGTCGCCGCCGCCGCACGAGCGTGGTGGCCATGCATCGTTCCCCCGGATTTCAGGAGTGTCGTCATGTCATACAACCTCGAAGGCCGCGTTGCGCTGGTCACCGGCGCATCCTCAGGGATCGGCGAAGCCACCGCGCTGGCGCTGGCCGAGGCAGGCGCGAAGGTCGCGATTGCCGCGCGCCGGCGCGATCGTCTCGAAGCGCTCGCCGCCAAACTGGCCCCGCTCGGCGCCGATCCGCTGATCCTGGACGCGGACCTGCTCGACGAACACGAGGCACAGCGCATCGTCGCGCAGACCGAGGCCCGCTACGGGCGGCTGGACATCCTGATCAACAATGCCGGAGTGATGTATCTCGAACCGGTCGCGGAAGCCGACCTCGGCCGCTGGCGCCGCATGCTGGAGTTGAACGTCCTGAGCCTGATCGCATCCACCCAGGCGGCGCTGGCGGGCATGCGCGCACGTCGCGACGGCCACATCGTCAACATCGCGTCCACCGCTGGCCGGATCGCCAATCCGAGGGCGGCGGCGTATGCGGCGACCAAGTTCGGTGTCGTCGGGTTCTCCGAAGGGCTGCGCCGCGAGGTCTACAGCGACAACATCCGTGTCAGCGTGATCGAGCCGGGCATGGTGGCCACCGAATTGCGCGACCACATCGGCCATGCCGAAACCCGGGGTGCGCTCAACGCCCTGGCGGAGGGCATGCGCCAGCTGCAACCGGCCGATATCGCCGAAACGATCGTGTTCTGCGTCAGCCGCCCAGCGCACGTCAATATCAACGAGATCCTGATGCGGCCAACCGATCAGGAGCGCTGACCAAGAAGGCTGATCAGGAGCGCTGAGCGGCACAGGCCGCAAGGTCCGCGGGCGGATTAGAATCCGCCCATGAGCAAAGCCGCCGCACCCGCCGCCCGCATCGCCGAACTGCGTCGTCAGATCGACGACGCCAACCATCGCTACCACGTCCTCGACGATCCCAGCATCCCGGACATCGAATACGACCGCATGATGCGTGAACTGGAAGCGCTGGAAGCGGCGCATCCGGAACTGGTCGATTTCGATTCGCCCACGCAGCGCGTCGGCAACGCGCCTTCGGCGAAATTCGCCGAGGTGAAGCATGCCGTGCCGATGCTGTCTCTGGCCAACGCCTTCACCGACGACGAGGTCAACGAATTCGTCACCCGCATCGGCAAGGAAACCGGTGATGAAAGTCCGGCGTTCTCCGTGGAGCCCAAGCTCGATGGCCTGGCGATCAGCCTGCGCTACGAGAACGGCGTCTTCGTGCGCGGCGCCACGCGCGGCGACGGTGCCACGGGCGAGGACGTCACCGCCAACCTGCGCACCGTGAAGGCCATTCCGTTGCGCTTGCGCGGCAAAGCGTTGCCCGAGGTGCTGGAAGTGCGTGGCGAGGTCTACATGCCGCGTGCCGAGTTCGAGCGCTACAACATCTGGGCGCTCGAACACGGCGAGAAGACGCTGGCGAATCCGCGCAACGGCGCCGCCGGTTCGCTGCGCCAGCTCGATCCGCGCGTCACCGCCAGGCGGCCGCTGCGCTTCTACGCCTATGCGCTGGGCGAAGTCGTGTTCGATAAAAGTGGCGGCGCGAAACTGCCGGCGACACATTCGCAGACGCTGGCCTGGCTGCGCGAACTCGGCCTGCCGGTCTCTCCGCAGGCGGAAACCGCCAGAGGCCTGGAGGGTGTTCTCGACTACTACGCCCGCATCGGTGCGCAGCGCGATACGCTGCCATACGACATCGACGGCGTCGTCTACAAGCTCGACCGTTACGATCAGCAACGCGCGATGGGTTTCGTCTCGCGTGCGCCGCGCTGGGCGCTGGCGCACAAGTTTCCGGCGCAGGAGGAAATGACTACGGTCGAATCGATCGAGGTCAACGTCGGACGCACCGGCGCGGTCACGCCCTGGGTGCTGATGACGCCCGTGCACGTGGGCGGCGTCACCGTGACCCGCGCCACCTTGCACAATGCCGACCAGATCGCGCGCCTGGACGTGCGCGTCGGTGACAGCGTGATCGTGCGCCGCGCCGGCGACGTGATTCCGGAAGTGGTGCGCGTGATCGAGGAGCGCCGCCCGCTGGACAAGCGCGGCCACCCGCTGCATGCGCCGTATCAATTGCCGACCACCTGTCCGGTCTGCGGATCGGCGGTGGAGCGCGAGGAGGGCGAAGTGGTGGCGCGCTGCACCGGCGGCCTGTTCTGTCCGGCGCAACGCATCCAGGCGCTGTTCCATTTCGCCTCGCGCCGCGCCATGGACATCGAAGGCCTGGGCGAGCGTTTCATCACCGCGCTGGTCGAGTTCGATTACGTGCACACGATCGCCGATCTGTACAAGCTGACCGTGGACGATCTGCTCGAAATGAAGCGCCGCGCCGACGAGCGCGAGGGGACCACGCCCGAGACGGTGAAGGCTGGCAAGGTCGCCAGCAAGTGGGCCGAAAACCTGATCACCGCGATCGACGCCAGCCGCGACACGACTCTCGAACGCCTGCTGTACGCGCTCGGCATTCGCGATGTCGGCGAAAGCACGGCGAAAACCCTGGCACGGCATTTCGGCGCGCTCGATCCGTTGATCGCCGCGAGTGAAGAAGAACTGGTCGCCGTACCCGACGTCGGTCCGATCGTCGCCGCGCGCATCGCGCATTTCTTCGCTGAGCAGCACAACCTCGACGTCATCACCGCGCTGCGCGCCAACGGCGTGCATTGGCAGGAGGGCGCGCCGCGCCGCGCGAGCGAAGGACCGCTGGCGGGCATGACCGTCGTGCTGACGGGCGGCCTGGCGTCGATGAGCCGCGATGAGGCCGGGGCGAAACTGGAAGCGCTGGGCGCGAAGGTCTCGGGCAGCGTGTCGAAGAAGACCGGCATCGTTGTCGCGGGAGAGGCCGCCGGTTCCAAGCTGGCCAAGGCGCAAGAGCTTGGGCTCGACATCTGGGACGAGGAGAAGCTGCTCGCCTTCCTGCGGGAGCATGGCGCTTGAGTCGCGCGATGAAGCCTGATCGTTTGCCTGTCGCCCGCAAGCCATCGCACGCATGAGCGATGCCGCATCTCCGCAGGCTTGGCAACCGACGGCAACGTCGGACGCCTTGCGCCTGCGCGCGCGCTTGAACGCGGAAGTCCGATCGTTCTTCGCCGAGCGCGGCGTGCTGGAAGTGGAAACCCCCATCCTTTCGCGTGCCGGCAACACCGATCCGAACATCGCTTCGTTCTCGCTGCAGTTTTCCGGACGCACCGAGGGCGCGCCACGCACGCGCTGGTTGCGCACATCGCCGGAATTCCCGATGAAGCGGCTGCTCGCCGCCGGCATCGGCGATTGCTACGAACTCGGCCGGGTTTTTCGCGACGGCGAGGCGGGCGCCCGCCACAATCCGGAATTCACCATGCTGGAGTGGTACCGGCTCGGCTGGGGCCACTTGCGTCTGATCGATGAAACCGTCGCGCTGGCGCAGCGTGCCCTGGCGCTGGTGGGCAGGACAGCGTCCGTCGAGAAAATTTCCTATCGCGATCTCTACCGCGACGCACTCGGCGTCGACCCGCTGCGCGATGACGATGATGCGCTGCGCAATGCCCTGGGCGAAATCGAGATCGACCCGCGCGGCCTGGTCCGCGACGACTGGCTCGATCTGCTGATGACGCACCGTTTGCAGCCCAGCTTCGCGCCGGACCGCCTGCTGGCCGTCTACGACTACCCCGCAACGCAATCCGCCCTGGCGCGGATCCGCAACGAAGACCCGCCGGTGGCCGAACGCTTCGAGCTGTACCTGGGCCCGCTCGAACTGGCCAACGGCTATCACGAACTGCTCGACGCCGACGAGCAGCGGCGACGCTTCGAGCGCGATCATCTGCTGCGCGCGGAGCGGGGTGGCTCGCTCCCGCCATTGGACGAGGCCTTGCTGTCGGCCCTGCGGGCGGGCATGCCGTCCTGCGCCGGTGTCGCCCTCGGCGTCGACCGCCTGCTGATGGCGCTGCTCGGCACCGGCCGCATCGCCGATGTGATCGCTTTCGATTTCGCCGCCTCGTGAAAACGCTTACGGTCTGAATGACCGCTTCACGTCACGGCCGGGTCATGGAAAATTGAGGACGTATTCATGCTGGGCGCGCGAGAGTGTCCGGCACCAACTGGACGAGGGTGGGGACATGCGCAAGTTATTCGGAATGCTGGTGATCGGGAGCGTCGCCTGGCTGGCTTCGGCCACGGCGTCGGCGCAATCGGGATATCGCGATGATGCGCGATGGGGCGACAGCGGCCGCACGGTGCGCTGCGAATCCTATGGCAAGCAGCCGCAGGAATGTCCCATCAATACGCGCGGTGGCGTGCGGCTGGTCCGCAAGCTGTCCGAGCGCGATTGCGTGCAGGGGCGTGATTGGGGCTACCGCCGCGATTACGTCTGGGTGTCAAACGGCTGTCGCGCCGAGTTCGCCGTCGATCGCGGCTGGGGCGGTGGCGGTGGCGATTGGGGCAACGGCCGCACGGTGCGCTGCGAGTCCTACGGCAAGCAGCCGAAGGAATGCCCCATCAACACGCGCGGCGGTGTGCAACTGGTCCGCAAGCTGTCCGAGCGCGATTGCGTGCAGGGACGTGACTGGGGTTATCGCCGTGACTACGTCTGGGTGTCGAACGGGTGCCGTGCCGAGTTCGCGACGGGCCGCGGCAATGGCGGTGGCGATCCGGGCTGGGGCGGTGGCACCCGCACGGTGCGCTGCCAGTCCTACGACAAGCGTCCGCAGGAGTGCGCCGCCGACACGCGCAATGGCGTGCGGCTGATCCGCAAGCTGTCCGATCGTGATTGCATCGAGGGCCGCGACTGGGGCTATCGCCGCGACTACGTGTGGGTGTCCAACGGCTGCCGCGCCGAGTTCGAGACCGGCGGCGGCTGGTGGCGCTGACGACGTAACGGTCGAAACACAAACGCAACGGAAGCTGCAGGCATCCCGGCTACAATTGCGGGATGCCTGACACCTTCGATTTCGACCGCTACGACCGCATCCGCCCGATCCGGTGGACCGGTGATGCGCTGGAGCTTCTCGACCAACGCAAACTGCCGTTCGCGGTGGAATACCTGCGCTGCGCGGACAGCGATTCTGTCGCCACCGCGATCCACGATCTTGCCGTGCGCGGCGCGCCGGCCATTGGCATCGCAGCCGCCTGGGGCGTGGTGCTGGCCGCGCGAACGGTGAAGAGCGATGCGGGCGATGGCGTCCTGTCGGTCATCGAACCCGCGCTGCAGCGGCTCAACGCCGCGCGGCCCACCGCGGTCAACCTGGCCTGGGCGCTCGCGCGCATGCGCCGCGTGCTGGCGGCGGCCGGTGCCGACTGGCGCGAGGTGATCGAGCGCGAAGCGCAGGCGATCACCGACGAGGACCTGGCGGCCAACCGCCGCATGGGCGAACTCGGCGCCGCGCTCATTCAACCCGGCAGCGGCGTGCTGACGCACTGCAACACCGGCTCGCTGGCGACGGCGGGCTTCGGCACCGCGCTCGGCGTGATCCGCGCGGGCGTGGCCCAGGGCCGCATCGACAAGGTGTTCGCCGACGAAACCCGCCCCTGGATGCAAGGCTCGCGCCTGACGGTGTGGGAGCTGCAGCAGGACGGCATCGACGCCACCCTGATCGCCGACGCCGCCGCTTCGCACCTGATGAAGCGCGGCGACGTCGACTGGGTGGTGGTCGGCGCCGATCGCATCTGTGCCAACGGCGACGTCGCCAACAAGATCGGCACCTACCAGCTCGCCATCGCCGCGCGCTACCACGGTCGCAAGTTCATGGTGGCGGCGCCTTCCTCGACGGTCGACATGGCGACCGCGTCGGGCGATCTGATCGAGATCGAGGAGCGCGATCCGGGCGAACTGCTCGGCGTGTCCGGCACGCGCACGGTGGCCGAGGGCATCCATGCCTGGAACCCGGTGTTCGACGTCACGCCGGCCGCGCTGATCGATGCGATCGTTACCGAAAAGGGTGTGGTGGAGCATCCGGATGCCGCTTCGATGAAGGCTCTTTTCGGGGCCTGAGCAAGAGCGCTTTCGCGGCTGCTTCCGCAGCCCTCGAAAACGCCCGCAAGTGCTTGTTTCCGGTGGGGAATCAGGCGGCATTCCGATGCCGTTTCATGGTAGAATTTCAGGCTTGCGCGGATTCCTGCGCAAGCGCCGCCGGCGATGCTCGCGGCACCACCCGTGTGAACCATTGAATAAGGGTCGTAATGGCCGAACTCGCCAAGGAAATCATCCCCGTCAATCTCGAGGACGAGATGCGCCGCAGCTACCTCGATTACGCCATGAGCGTGATCGTGGGACGTGCGCTCCCCGACGTCCGCGACGGCCTCAAGCCGGTGCACCGCCGCGTGTTGTACGCGATGAACGAGCTCGGCGCGCACAGCAACAAGCCTTACTACAAGTCGGCGCGTATCGTCGGTGACGTGATCGGTAAGTACCACCCGCACGGCGACCAGTCGGTGTACGACACGCTGGTGCGCATGGCGCAGCCGTTCTCGCTGCGTTACCTGCTGGTGGACGGGCAGGGCAACTTCGGCTCGGTCGACGGCGACAGCGCCGCGGCGATGCGTTACACCGAAGCGCGCATGTCGCGCCTGACGCACGAGCTGATGGCCGACATCGACAAGGAAACCGTCGATTTCCAGCCCAACTACGACGAGAAGGAACTGGAACCCACGGTCATGCCGACGCGGTTCCCGAACCTGCTGGTCAACGGTTCGGCCGGCATCGCCGTCGGCATGGCGACCAACATTCCGCCGCACAACCTGTCGGAAGTGATCAATGCGCTGATCGCGCTGATCGATGATCCGTCCATCGACATCGACGGCTTGATGCAATACATCCCGGGCCCGGATTTCCCCACCGCCGGCATCATCAACGGCGTCGGCGGCATCCATCTGGCCTATCGCACCGGCCGCGGCCGCGTGCGCATGCGCGCGCGCGCCGAGGTCGAAGTGACCGACAGCGGCCGCGAGGCGATCGTCGTCACCGAGATTCCGTACCAGGTCAACAAGGCACGTCTGATCGAGAAGATCGCCGAACTGGTCAAGGAAAAGAAACTCGAAGGCATTAGCGAGCTGCGCGACGAGTCCGACAAGGACGGCATGCGCATCTACATCGAGGTCAAGCGCGGCGATTCCGCCGAAGTGGTGCTGAACAACCTCTATCAGCAGACGCAGATGGAGTCGGTGTTCGGCATCAACATGGTGGCGCTGGTTGATGGCCGCCCGCAGCTGCTCAATCTGAAGCAGATTCTCGAAGCCTTCGTCCGCCATCGCCGCGAGGTGGTGACGCGCAGGACCATCTTCGAACTGCGCAAGGCACGCGCCCGCGCACACGTGTTGGAAGGCCTGACGGTCGCGCTCGCCAACATCGACGAGATGATCGAGCTGATCAAGACCTCGGCGAATCCGAACGAGGCGCGCGATCGCATGCTGGCCCGCACGTGGCAGCCTGGGCTGGTCGCGAGCCTGCTCGCCGCCGCCGGCAGCGATGCGTCGCGTCCGGAAGACCTGCCGGCGGGCGTCGGCCTTGTCGATGGCGCCTACCAGCTGACCGAGACGCAGGCACAGCAGATCCTCGAAATGCGCCTGCACCGCCTGACCGGCCTGGAGCAGGACAAGCTCACCGAGGAATACAAGCAACTGCTCGAGACCATTCGCGGCCTGATCGAGATTCTCGAGAATCCCGATGTGCTGCTGGATGTGATCCGCACCGAACTGCGCAACCTCAAGGAAGAATTCGGCGACGCGCGCCGCAGCGAAATCCGCGCCAGCGAGGAGGATCTGGACATCCTCGACCTGATCGCGCCGGAAGACGTGGTGGTGACGCTCTCGCACGCCGGCTACGCCAAGCGCCAGCCGGTCACCGCCTACCGCGCGCAGCGCCGCGGCGGCCGTGGACGCAATGCGGCGGCGACCAAGGACGAAGATTTCATCGACCAACTCTGGCTGGTCAACACGCACGACACGCTGCTCACCTTCACCAGCGCCGGCCGCGTGTTCTGGCTGCCGGTGCATCAGCTGCCCGATGCCGGTCCGAATGCGCGCGGTCGTCCGATCATCAACTGGATCTCGCTGGAGGAAGGGGAGAAGGTGCAGGCGGTGCTGCCGGTGCGCGAGTACGACGACAGCCATTACGTGCTGTTCGCCACCCGCAATGGCACGGTCAAGAAGACGCCGCTCACCGAGTTCGCCTATCGCCTGCAGCGCGGCAAGATCGCCATCAATCTCGACGACGGCGACGCCCTGGTCGACGTCGCGCTCACCGATGGTTCGCGCGATGTAATGCTGTTCGCCAGCAACGGCAAGGCCGTGCGCTTCGCCGAGCAGGAAGTGCGCTCGATGGGGCGCACCGCCACCGGTGTGCGCGGCATCAAGCTCACGGCCGGGGAACACGTGGTCAGCCTGATCGTGGTCGAGGGCGACGGTGACATCCTCACCGCCAGCGAGCGCGGCTACGGCAAGCGCACCTCGCTCGAGGAGTATCCGCGCAAGGGACGCGGCACCCAGGGCGTGATCGCGATCCAGACCAGCGCGCGCAATGGCGGTTTGATCGGCGCGATCCAGCTTAGCGACCACCACGAAGTGCTGCTGATCTCCGACGGCGGCACCCTCGTGCGCACGCGGGCGGCGGAAATCTCGCAGGTCGGCCGCAACACCCAGGGCGTGACGCTGATGCGCATGGCCGAGGGCGAGAGCTTGCAGGCGGTGGAGCGCGTCGACGCCTCGCTGGAGGAGGAGGACGCCACGGCCGGCGAGGAGCAGGTTCGCGAGGATCAGCCGGGCGAAGAGCGACCGCAGCCTCAAAATTGATGTGCGGTGATACCCCGGACGCAGCGCCGGGGTTACGATACTTTAACAAGAACCCATGGCCGGGCTTCGTCCCGGCCATGGGCTTTTGTAGGGAGGTTTCACCAAAAGCTGGTCTAAAACGGAAGGGGGTTACATGAAGTACCTGATGGGGGCATTGCTCGCGCTGGCGGGCTGGATGGCGGCGCCGCTGGCGCAGGCCTACGAACAGGGCGAGAACTGGATCGCCATCGATCTGACCGATGCGCGCACGCTGTACATGCGCGACATCACGCCCGATCTGATGCTGGCGATCCGCAAGGAGGGCGGTTCGGGCTGGAGCCTGGAAGTGGTGCGCCGTCCGCTGACCGCGAATGCGCCGAACCTGATCGGCGCGGATGCATCGCAGGTGTACGCCTCGCAGGTGCAGGCGCGCACGTATCAGAGCCCGCGCGTGCTGCCGCTGCAGGGGACGCCGGTCGAACTGCGCGTGGATCTCGACAACGCCAAAGTCAGCGGCAAGGGTGCACAGGCCGCTTTCAGCGGCGGCAAGCTGCGGATCAGCTGGCAGCAGACCGGCAGCCCGGTCAACGCCGACAAGCCTGCGAAGTCCGGCAAGAAGTCGGGCAAGTCTCGTAAATCCGGCAAGTAACGCGGTCCGGCGCGGGCCGGGGGTTGATCGCGCGGGCGGACGGCGGCAGCATGGCTGTCGCCATCCGGGCGATGAGCAGGTGCGATGAGCAAGTACAGGATCCTGGAAACTCTCCAGGCGCAACAGGACGAGACAGACGACACCACTTCCGGCGCACCCGCCGACAGCGGCGGCAGCGAGGCATGGACCCGAAAAAGCTTCGTGCTGGCCCAAGACGGGCCCGGCGCGGTCTTCGTGCCCTCGCCGGTGGATGGCTATGCCCATCGCACCGGCGATCACGGCACCGTCGAGCTGTATGACTCGCCCGGCACCGACGGGCGCCTGCTCGGCCGGGTGATGCACATGGACCCGCGCAGCTTCGCGGTGCAAGAGGGCGAACACGTCGAATACGGCCAGCCGCTGGGGCGGCAATGGGGCGCCGGCCCCGGCAACGTGAAGACGCAGCCCGATCACGTCCGCATGGAGCTGGAATCCGAACAGCTGTGGCGCTACCTGGCCGACATCGAGGCCGGCCTGATCGCGCCGGACATGTTCCCGGGCATGACCAAGCGCCTGCGCCGGTCTGGCCTCACGCTACCGCCCTCGGCCAAGGCCGCGATCCCGATCGCGGTGGCGATCGCCGCCTTGCAGCAACAGCGCATCGTCGAGAGCGGTGACCGGGGCCCGGGCGTGCGTGAAGTGCAGGGATTGCTGCATGTGTTCGGCTATCACGATGGCCAGGGCGCGCCCTTGCGCGTCGACGGCGTGTTCGGGGATCGCACGCGTGAAGCGCTCGAATCCTTCCAGCGCGTGCATGGCCTGGAAGCGAACGGCGTGGCCGGCCCACAGACGATCGCCGCGCTGCACATGGCCGAACGGCAGCCGCTGGTCTCCAATCCCGACCATCCGGATCACGGCTTGTACCGGCAGGCGCTGGACGGTCTGGAAAAACTCGATCCGAAAACCTTCGCCAACGCCGAGGAGCGCCGCAACGCCGCGGCCGCGCTGGTGCTGGAGGCCAAGCTGCAAGGCGTGCAGAAGATCGATCACGTCAGGCTCGACGCCGCCAGCGGCAGCGTCATCGCGATTCAGCGCGGGCCGGATGAGGAGACGCACCGGCTCCGCATGGACCTCAAGCAGGCCGGCGTGCAACCGCTGGAGAAGAGCACGCTGCAACTGGATCACGAGAAGCAGATGGAAGTGCAACGCCAGGGGCAGACGCAGGTGCAGAAACAAGTCCAGACGCAGGAGCTGGAACGGCGCCACGACGTGCGCCAGGAGCAGCACCACGAGCGGACGCAGGAGCAGGAACAGGAACGTCACCGGCGCCATTCGCGGTAAACATTTCTTCCTGAATCCCACGCATTCGCCGCCGCCCTTTCGTGAACGCAGCACTGCGTCCACGCGGTCTATACTCGCGTGCAACCTAAGGAGATGCACATGACGATGTGGACGCGTGAGGGCGGCGCCATGCGCGCCGCGCGCGGGGTTGCGGTGGCGATGTTGTCGTTGGCCCTGCTGTGGCTGCCGGCGTGCAAGCGCGGCGAGCAGGGACAGCTGCCCGCGGTCACTGGCGAGGCCGTCCAGGCCAAGCGCGAGGAGGTCAAGGGATTCGCGCTCGTGCGCGCCTATCCGGACCAGGATCGCGATTCGCTCGCCATCGCCCTGGAATTCTCGCGTCCTCTGGTCGGCACGCAGGATTTCGACAAGCTGATCACTTTCGCCGAACCGGTCGGCGACAAGAGCAGCTGGTCGCTCGACAAGGACGGCAAGGTGCTGCGCTTCCCATACGTGGAGGCGAACAAGACCTACACGCTGCGCATCTCCGGCGATCTCACTGCCGCCGACGGCAGCAAGCTCGGCAAGCAGATCGAGGAGAAGGTCTTCACCGGCGAACTTGATCCGGCGGTCGGATTCGCCTCGCAGGGCAGTGTGCTGCCGGCGAAGGAATCGCGCGGGCTGCCGGTGGTCTCGGTGAACGTCGACGAGATCGACGTCGAATTCCTGCGCCTGGACGAGAAGTCGCTGCCGCAGTTCTTCAGCCAGTACCAGCGCGGCGGTCGCCGCGACGGCTGGGACCTGGAACGCGATTACGACGATGGCGACGGCAAGCAGTACAAGCCGCTGTCGAAGCTGGCCAAGTCGGTCTACACCAATCGTTTCGTGCTCGGCGGCAAGCGCAACGAGCGCGTGCTGACGTATCTGCCGATACAGGACATCTCCGAACTTCAGGAGCCCGGCCTGTATTTCGCCGTGATGCGGCGGCCCGGCCAGTTCAAGAACGAATACGACACGGCGTTCTTCACCGTCAGCGACGTCGGCCTGCACGCGCGCGCCTACAAGGACAAGCTTTACGTGCACACGGCCTCGCTGCAGGACGGCAGTGCGATCGGCAGCGCGGAACTGCGCATCCTCGATCCGCAGGGCGAAACCTTCCTCAAGGGTCGCACCGACGGCAACGGCAACGCGCTGCTCGACTACACGCTGCAATCCGGGCACGTGCTGATCGCCACGCGCGGCAAGGATGTGTCGTTCCTGCCGTTCAACCAGCCGGCGCTGGATTTGTCCGAGTTCGCCGTCAGTGGTCGCGAGTCGGCCTGGTTCGACGTCTTCGCGTGGTCGGGCCGCGATCTTTATCGCCCCGGCGAAACCGTGCGTGTCTCCGCGCTGTTTCGCGACAACGACGGCAAGCCGGTGGCGGCGAAGGGCAACAAGGCGCAGCCGTTGTTCGTGCGCCTGAAACAGCCGGATGGCAAGACCTTCCTCGACAGCCGTATCGAGCCGGGCGCGCTCGGATACTTCAAGTTCGAGAAGGCCATTCCGGTCGATGCGCCGACGGGCCGCTGGCAGATCGAATTCCGCACAGATCCGGCGAGCAAGGAAGCGGTGCAGGGCATGACGCTGCGCATCGAGGAATTCCTGCCTGAGCGTATGAAGCTCGATCTGGAATCCTCCGATGCCGTGCTCAAGCCTGGCCAGCCGCTGCGTCTGCAGGCGATCGGCGCCTATCTCTACGGCGCGCCCGCAGCGCAGAACCGGTTCACGGCGAAGCTCGCAGTCGCGGTGGAGCAGCATCCGCTGGAGCAGTTGCCCGGCTATTTCTTCGGCGATCCTACCGTCGAACTGCCGAAGGACGCCAAGGACGTCATCGACGACAAGCTCGATGCGCAGGGCAGGCTCTCGCAGGACATCGCGCTGCCCGACGAGGCCAAGCCGGTCACGCCGATCGCGGCCGTGCTGTCCGGCAGCCTGTTCGAAACCGGCGGCCGCAGTGTCAATCGCTCGCTCAAGCGCGTGCTGTGGCCGGCCGATGCCCTGGTCGGCGTGCGTCCGCTGTTCGACGACAAGGACGGCAGCGACGCCAACAGCACCGCGCGTTTCGAGTTGATGCGCGTCGGCAGCGACGCCAAGCCGCGGCCGGCGAGTGGCCTGAAGGTGACGCTGGTGCGCGAGCATCGCGACTATCACTGGAACTACGACGCCGACGACGGCTGGAAGTACGACTTCACCCGCCGCTTCGAGAACGTCGAGGTCAAGACGATCGATGCCGGCGCCACCGCCGCGCATTTCGATTTCCCGGTGGAGTGGGGCGAGTACCGCGTCGAAGTATTCGATCCCGCCACCAGGCTCACCACGCGTTATCCCTTCCGCGCGGGCTGGAGCTGGGACGACGAAAACCGCGGCCTCGACGCGCGGCCGGACAAGGTCAAATTGTCGCTGGACAAGACCGGCTACAAGACCGGCGATACGCTCAAGGCCACGATCACGCCGCCGCACGCCGGCCGTGGCGTATTGCTCGTGGAAAGCGACAAGCTGCTCTACGTGCAGGACATTGACGTCGGCGCCAAGGGCGAGACGTTTGAAATTCCGGTGACGAAGGAGTGGGAGCAGCACGACGTTTACGTCACCGCGCTCGTGTTCCGTGGCGGCAGCGTGCCGAGCAAGATCACACCGGCGCGCGCGGTTGGTGTGGCCTGGGTGCCGATGGACCGTCGCGCGCGTCGCGTCGCCGTCGGACTGGTTGCGCCGAAGCAGATGCGGCCCGAGCAACCGATCGCGGTGACCATCAGCGCGCCCGCGCTGGCTGGCAAGGAAGCCTACGCCACCGTGTCGGCGGTCGACGTCGGCATCCTCAATATCACCCGCTTCCCGGTGCCGGACGCCAACAAGCATTTCTTCGCCCAGCGCCGCCTCGGCGTCGACGCTTACGACATCTACGGCCGCGTGATCGAAAGTTTCGAAGGCAGCATCGCCAAGCTGCGTTTCGGCGGCGACATGGCGCTCAATGCCTTGCCGCAGGCGAAACGCCCGACCGCGCGCGTGCAGACCGTCGACCTGTTCTCTGGGCCGGTGAAGCTGGACGCCAAGGGCAACGTGCGCGTGAAGCTGCCGGTTCCCGATTTCAACGGCACGCTGCGCGTTTCAGCGCTGGTGTTCTCCGGCGATCAATACGGCAATCGCGATCTGGAAACCGTCGTGCGCGCGCCGATCGTGGCCGAAGCGAGCATGCCGCGCATCCTGGCGCCGGGCGATCGCAGCACGGTCACGCTCGATCTCACCAACTTCACCGGCAAGGCCGGCGAGTTCAAGGTGCAGGTGGATGGCATCGGCCCTGTGACGATTGGCGAAGGTGCGCGCAGTGCCAAGATCGACAAGGAAGCGAAGGCCACGCTCAGCTTCCCGGTCTCGGCGAAGGAGGGCTACAGCACCGCCAACGTGCGTGTGCGCGTGGAGGGCAACGGGTTCAAGGTCGATCGCCGCTACGATTTGCCGGTGCGTCCGGCATGGCCCAGCGTCTTGCGCGCCCGCACGCAGGTGCTGGATGCATTGGCCGCCGTTTCGCTGGACGCCGGTTTCGCCGATGGCCTGATGCCGGGCTCGGTGAACGCGCGCATGACCGTGAGCGCATTGCCGCCGATTCCTTTCGCGAGTGCGCTGCAGGGCGCCCTGGATTATCCCTACGGCTGTTCCGAGCAAACCACCAGCAAGGGTTACGCGGCACTGGAACTCGATCCCGATACGGCGAAGATGCTCGGCGTGACTGGGCTGGACGCCGCCAAGCGCCGCGCCCGCATGGAGGGCGCGCTTGGCCGGCTCGCCTCGATGCAGGTCAGCTCCGGGCACTTCTCGATGTGGGGCGACGACGGCTACGTCAGTCCGGGCCTCACGCCGTACATCGTCGAGTTCCTGCTCGATGCGCGCGAGGGTGGTTTCCAGGTGCCGGAGACCGTGCTGCAAAAAGCCCTGCAGCGTCTCAACGAGGATCTGCTGGCCGGCGGCAACGAGTTCTACGGCCGGGACAACCGCGAGCATCTCAAGTTCGCCTACCAGGCACATGCCGGCTACGCGCTGGCGCGCGTGAACCGCGCACCGCTCGGAACGCTGCGCGCGCTCTACGACAACGAACGCAAGCGCACGCTCACCGGCTTACCGCTGGTCCATCTCGGTCTCGCGCTGGCGTTGCAGGGCGACAAGGCGCGCGGGCTGAAGGCAATCGCGGAAGGCTTCAACTTCAAGGGCGATCGTCCTGGTTATCTTGACGATTACGGCAGTCCGCTGCGCGACACAGCGCTGATGATCGCGCTCACTCACGAACGCGGTTATGCCAAGCCCGAGTATGACGCACGAGCGGTCGATCTTGGCCGCGAACTCGACGTGCGTCGCAAGAACGGCTGGCTCTACCTGAGCACGCAGGAGCAGGTGGCATTGGCCCGGCTTGGCAAGGCGCTGATGGCGTCGCAGGACAAGCGCGTCGAGGGCAATTGGCATGTCGGTGGCAACGATGAGTCCGTGCCGGCCGCCAAGATCGTCGGTCGCTCGTTCGATTACGACACGCTGGCCCAGGGCGTGCGTTTCGATCCGAAAGGGGCGCCGCCGCTGTATGCCAGCCTGGAGATCGCGGGCGTTCCGCGCAATGCGCCCGAGCCCGATTTCAGCCAGATCAAGGTCGAACGCAAGTGGTACGGCACCGACGGCAAGGAATGGACGCCGAAGCCACTGAAGGAAGGCGAAGCCCTGATCGTCGGCCTCACCATCACCGCCGACACCAGCATGCCGGATGCGCTGATCACCGACTTGCTGCCCGCGGGGCTGGAGATCGAGAACTTCAATCTGAGCGATGAGAAGCAGTGGGCGGGCGTCGTCGTCAATGGCATCGAGATCACCGATCGCGCCAGTGTGGCCGACGTGCAGCACGAGGAGTATCGCGATGACCGCTACATCGCCGCGCTCAAACTGTCGGCCGGCGGCAAGGCGCGCGTGTTCTACCTGGCGCGCGCGGTGACGCCGGGAACATACACCGTGCCACCGCCGCTGGTGGAGGACATGTACCGGCCGCAATTGCGTGGCGTGGGCAAGTCGACGCCGGCGACGATTACCGTGATACAGCCGTAGACGAGAAGCCCATGCCCCTGCATATCGGCATTGTCGCCTGTTCCGCGGAAGGTGCCGCGCTCTGCTATCGCACGATCTGTGCGGAGGGCGCGGCGCTGCTCGGTCCGCATGCGCATCCGGAAGTATCGATGCACACGCCTTCGCTCGCCGAATACGTAGCGTGCCTGGATCGAGGCGATTGGGATGGAGTGGGCGAGCTCATGCTGGGCTCGGCGGCGCGACTGGCGGGCATCGGCGCCGATTTCCTGATCTGCCCCGACAACACCATCCATGCGGCGCTGCCGGGGATCCTCGCCAGATCGCCCTTGCCGTGGCTGCACATCGCCGATGTCGTCGCCGACGAGGCTGTCGCGCGTGGGTTCAAACGTTTGGGATTGACCGGGACGAGGTGGTTGGTCGACAGCGAGGTCTATCCGGAGAAGCTGGTCGCGCGCGGATTGGAATATCTGCGTCCGAACCCAGAAGAGCGCGATGAGATCGGCCGGATCATCATGGACGAATTGGTGTACGGTCTTTTCAAGCCGCAATCGATCGCCTATTTCCAGCAGGTCATCACGCGCATGCGGCAGGCGGGTTGCGACGGCGTGGTGCTGGGATGCACGGAGATTCCCTTGATCCTCGACGACGGGAATTCTCCGTTGCCGACGCTCGACTCCACGCGCCTGCTAGCGCGTGCCGCGCTGCGGCGCGCGACGCGGGAAAGCGTTGCGTCCAACTAGCGACTTGCGATGCAGGAGAAGGTCCCGCCCATGGCCGTGATCGACCGGCTTCGACGCGCCATCGCCGGCCGCCCACTGCTGTGGTGGCTGCGCTGGGGAACGATCGCATGCCTGCTGTCCTTGCTGGTACTTGATCTTGCCTTCCCGCCGCCGTTGCCCAAGAGTCGCGATACGAGCGTTCTCGTGGTCGCCCGCGATGGCACGCCATTGCGGGCGTTCGCCGATGCCGAAGGCGTCTGGCGCTATCCCACGACATCACGGCAGGTGTCGCCGCTGTATCTGCAGGTGTTGCTGAACTACGAAGATCGCTGGTTCTGGCGGCATCTTGGCATCAATCCAGTGGCGCTCCTGCGCGCGGGTGGGCAATGGCTGCGCAGTGGCCGCATCGTCTCCGGTGGATCAACGTTGACGATGCAGGTCGCACGCATCCTCGATGGACCCGGTGGTACGCGGTCGCCATGGCGGAAGCTGAGACAAATGTTGCGCGCGTTGCAGCTGGAAGCGCATCTTTCGAAACGCGAGATCCTCGATCTGTACCTGGAACGCGCGCCGTTTGGTGGCACGATCGAAGGCGTCGAAGCAGCAAGTTGGGCCTACCTCGGCAAGCCGGCCTCGAAGCTGTCCCATGCCGAAGCCGCGCTGCTGGTGGTGCTGCCGCAGGCGCCGAGTCGCTGGCGGCCGGATCGCGAACCGGAAGCGGCACGCATTGCGCGCGACAAGGTGCTCGATCGCATGGCCAAGCTCGGCGTGTGGAGCAGGGCAGAGGTCGAAGATGCCAAGATCGAACCGGTCGTGTCGCGGCAATTGCAGGCGCCTTTGTCGGCGGCGCTGCTCGCACAGCGATTGCGTTCGGCGCATGGCAAGGCCGATCGCATCGTTTCCACGATCGATCCGGGATTGCAGCGCACGCTCGAAGAACGCGTCGCCAGTTATTTCTCCAACCTGCCGCCACGCACGTCCGCGGCGTTGCTGGTGGTGGACAACGCTAGCCTTGAGGCGCGTGCCTATGTCGGTTCGGTGACATTCGGCGACAAGGCGCGCCTGGGCCACGTCGATATGGTGCAGGCCTGGCGTTCGCCCGGCTCCACGCTCAAGCCGTTCCTGTATGGACTGGCGCTTGACGATGGTCTGATCCATTCCGAAAGCCTGCTGGTGGATGCGCCGCAATCCTTCGGCGGCTATCGCCCGGGCAATTTCGATACCGCGTTCAACGGACCGGTTGGCGCGGCGGAGGCGTTGCGGTTGTCGTTGAACATTCCCGCCGTGGATCTACTCGATCGTGTCGGCCCGGCGCGTTTTTCCGCCCGTTTGGACAATGCCGGTATTTCCCTGAAATATCCGCGCGGCGCGACGCCGAATCTGTCGTTGATCCTGGGTGGCATCGGCGCGCGGCTTGAAGATCTGGTCGGCGCATATGCCGCTTTCAATCGTGACGGCGTTGCCGGACGCGTGCGCTACACGCCGCGAGACCCGAAGATCGATCGGCGTCTGCTGTCGCCCGGTGCCGCCTGGGTCGTGCGGACGATGCTTGAAGCCAATCCTCGCCCTGGCGAGCGCGAGGACACGTTCGATCGCGGCAATCGCCCGCGCGTGGCCTGGAAAACCGGCACCAGCTATGGTTTCCGTGATGCCTGGGCACTCGGTGGCACGCGGCGTTATACGGTCGGCGTGTGGGTCGGGCGTCCTGACGGCACGCCGTTGCCGGGGCAGTACGGCGCCGTCACGGCACTGCCGCTGTTGTTTGAAACCGTCGACAGCCTGCCACGCCTGCGTGGTGACAATGTGCAGCGCCCACCACCCGCAAGCGTGACCAAGTCGGACATCTGCTGGCCATCGGGTGCCAGCGCGGATGCGCAATCGCCACGACTCTGCCAGCGCCGCATGGAGGCATGGATATTGAACGGCACCGTGCCGCCCACTTTCGCCGAGCGCGGTGCGCGCCTGTGGAGCGCGGGCATCGAACGCTTCGACGTGGATGCGATCAGCGGCGAACGCCTGTCGGCCGCATGCTCGCTGCCGCACGAGCGCGAATCGCGCGAAATCGCACGCTGGCCCGCTCTGGCGTCACCCTGGCTGACGGCGGCGATGCGGCAGGCCTCGCGCTTGCCGCCGCTCGCCGCCGACTGCATGGCCGATGGCCGCGATGCCGTGGAGGAATTGCGCATCGAAGGCGTCAACGACAATGCGACGTTGGCACGTTCGCCAGGCAGCGTGCATCCGGTACGGCTGTCGCTGCGAGCGTTGGGGGCCGGCGCGCGAGTGCAGTGGCTGCTGGACGGGCGCTGGATCGGCGAGACCGAAGGCGCGAGACCGCTGGTGCGTGATTTTTCCGAGACAGGTACGCACACCTTGACCGCGCTTGCGGATAGCGGCGCGTGGAACAGTGTGAAATTTCGTGTGCTGAACTAGGAAACTCTCGAAGTTTCTCGCCGTCGTCATCCCGGCGAAAGCCGGGATCCAGCTCTTTTGTAACCGAAGAAAACGCTGGATTCCGGCTTTCGCCGGGATGACGACGTCGAGGCTCAGGCGAGACGGCGCCGAGGCTCAGGCGAGCTGTTCGAGCATGTGCTCCGCCGACGACACACGGAATTCGCCAGGCGCTTCGACATTGAGCACTTTTACGACGCCATCTTCCGCGTACAGCGAGAAGCGCTTGGATCGCGTGCCCATGCCGTAGGCGCTGGCATCCATTTCCAGCCCGAGCGCGCGTGCGAATTCGCCATTGCCGTCGGCCAGCATCATCAGGCCTTCCTGTGTGTTCTGGCTGCGCCCCCAGGCCTGCATGACGAAGGGATCGTTCACCGACATGCAGGCCACTTCGATGCCCTTGCCGCGGAAGCTGTCGAAATGCTCGATGTAGCCGGGCAGATGGCGCTCGGAGCAGGTCGGCGTGAACGCGCCGGGGACGGCGAACAGGACAACCTTCTTCCCGCTGAAAAGCGTGGGGGTATCGACGATCTCGACGCCTTCGCCGATGCGCTGCAATTTGACTTCCGGAATGCGGTCGCCGATCTGAATGGTCATGGGAAAGTCCCGCTCTGAGGTGAACAAAGTGTATTCGGGGCGGAGTAGAGAGATGTCAAGGCCGTTGAAATCGCCGTGGCGATACCAATTCTGCAGCTATGGCGGCGACCGGTCGCCGGCAAAACAGAACATTTCGATCTGACCAGAATTGGAGCAATCATCATGAGCATCGTCCGTTATCGCCAGTGGCCGGGGCAGGCCGCCCTGCACAATGAAATCAAGTACGCGTTCGACCGTTTCCTCGACAGCGACTCCGCCGCGCATGCGCAGTGGACGCCCAGCGTCGACATCAAGGAAGAAGCCGAACGTTTCGTCATCCGCGCCGACCTGCCGGGCATCGATCCGCAGAACATCGAGATCCAGATGGATAAGAACATCCTGTCGATCAAGGGCGAGCGCAGCGTCGAGAGCGTGGTCGAGGGCGCCGCCGCCGAGAGCGGACGCTATTCGCGAATCGAGCGTCGTCACGGCAGTTTCCACCGTCGCTTCGCACTGCCCGAGAGCGCGGATGCCGAAGGTATTTCCGCCAGCGGCCACAATGGCGTACTGGAGATCGTCATTCCCAAGAAGCCGGAGACGGCGCCGCGTCGCATCCAGGTCGGCTCGCCGACCGTGCAGTAATCACGCGATGCGGGAGACCCGCGCATGGATGCGCGGAGTCGCGGCGGGATCCGCACTAGCCGGGAATCGCCGGGTGGCGGTTTTCGGGAAGACTGGGTATATCCTCAACCCGCGGTCGGACAGCCGCGGGTTGAGCGTTTGAGGGCTGGCATGCAATTCAAAGACTATTATCAGACGCTGGGCGTGGAGCCGAACGCGGGCGAGGCGGAGATCAAGACCGCCTATCGCAGGCTGGCGCGCAAATACCATCCTGACGTCAGCAAGGAAGCGGGCGCCGAGGAGCGGTTCAAGGCCGTCAATGAGGCTTACGAAGCGCTGCGCGATCCGCAGAAGCGCGCCGCCTACGATCAGCTGCGTTCGCGCGGCTACCGGCCGGGCGATGAGGTGCAGTCGGCGCCGGGTGGTTTCGGCAATGGCGGGGGCTACGATTTCGATGAAATCTTCGCCAGTGGCGCCGGTGGCGCCGGCCCGGGATTCAGTGATTTCTTCGAAGGCCTGTTCGGTCGCGGTGGCTTCGGCGCGGCGCACGGCGCGCATCGGCCGCCGCCGCGCGGGCATACGCGCGCGAAGCTGGCGGTGCCGCTAGAGGCGGTCCACGCCGGTTCGAGCGTGCGCATCAGCGTCAACAACAAAGCGCTGGATGTGCGCATTCCCAAAGGCATCCGGCCGGGGCAGCTGATTCGGCTCGCAGGGCAGGGAGAGCAAGGCGATCTGTTGCTGGAAATCGAATACGCCGCGCATCCGCAGTTCGAGGTGGATGGGCGCAACATCATCTACACGCTGTCGGTGGCGCCGTGGGAAGCCGCGTTGGGCGCGACGATCCATGTTCCGACGCTGGGTGGCCAGGTCGAGCTGAAGATCCCCGCGGATTCGGAAGCCGGCCGCAAGCTGCGCCTGCGTGGCCGTGGCCTGCCCGGGAGCGGTGGCGCGGCTGCCGGAGATCAGATCGTGGAACTGGAAGTGGAAGCGCCCAAGCCGAGCAATGACGGACAACGCGAGGCCTATCGCCAACTGGCCGAAGCGTTCGCGCAGGATTGGCGCGGCGATTGATGCCTTCCTTCTCCGCGCAGGGAAGGAAGACGGAGCATCAGGCGATCAGTTCGGCGATGACCTTGGCCAGATCGGCTTCGCTGAACGGCTTGGTGAGATAGGCCTTGGCGCCCTGACGCAGGCCCCAGACGCGATCGGTGTCCTGATCCTTGGTCGTTACCAACACGACCGGGATCTTCGCCGTGCGTGGGTCGCGTGTGATCGAACGCGTGGCCTGGAACCCGTTGAGGTTCGGCATCACCACGTCCATCAGGATCAGGTCGGGCAGCTCGCGTTGCGCGAGTTCGACGCCGGCAGCACCGTCCTCCGCAGTCAGGGCCGCGTGTCCGAGCTTCTCGATGATGCGGCGGATGCCCATCAATTGTGACGGCGAATCGTCGACGATCAGAATGCGCGCCATGAGACTCCCCGATGTGTGCGGCCCGATTGTAGCCATGAAGGCTGACCGGGCAAGCGGCCAATGGTCTAGAGCGTGACCAGAGTCCGGCCGAACGAGCCCCCGGCCAGCATGGTGTCGAAGACTTCGGGCAATTGCTGCAGTGTCACCTCGCGCGTGCAGATGCGGTCGAGATGACGCGGCTTCCAGTCCGAGGCCAGCAGACGCCAGACCTCCTCGCGGATGTCGCGCGCGGTGCCGGCCGAGGCCACCCCCAGCAGCGAGACGCCGCGAATGATGAAAGGCATCACGGTTGTCGGCAGGTCGTGCGTGGCGGCGAGTCCGGCGCTGGCGACGTTGCCGTAAGGGACCGTCTGCGCCAGCAGGCTGGCCAGCATCGCGCCGCCGACGTTGTCCAGGCCGCCGCCGAAGCGTGACGTTTCCATTGGCCGCTTCGTGGCGAGCGCGTCGCGGCCGAGCACGGCGCTGGCGCCGATCGATTTCAGGTAATCGGCATGCTCGGGCTTGCCGCTGATCGCGTGCACTTCGAAACCGGCGCGGCTGTAGATGTCGATCGCGAGCGAACCGACGCCGCCGGTGGCACCGGTCACGGCGAGCGGGCCGAGTTCGGGTGTCTGCCGGTTCTCGCGCATGCGGAACAGCGCGAGCGCGGCGGTGAACCCGGCGGTGCCGAGGATCATGCTCTCGCGCAGGCTCAGGCCCGATGGCAGCGGAATGGCCCAGCGGGACTCCAGGCGTGCGTACTCGGAATAACCGCCGTCGCGGGTTTCGCTCAAGCCGGAACCGGTGGCGAGGACCGCGTCGCCTTCCTTGAACGCCTTGTCGGTGGAGGCGACGACGTGTCCGGCGACATCGATGCCGCCGACCAGCGGGAACTTGCGCAGGATCTTGCCCTTGCCGGTACCGGCGAGCGCGTCCTTGAAGTTGACCGAGGAATGCACGGTCTTGATGACGATTTCGCCCGGTGCCAGTGCGTCGAGCGTGATCTCCTCGATTCCGCTGTGGTAGCCAGTATCGTCATCGTGGATACGGAATGCGCGAAAAGTCTCAGGCGTCGTCATGCCAGCAGGCTCACTCATGTCATCCCAGCGAAAGCTGGGACCCATTTTGCTTTCAAACAATCTCGAGCGACAAGTCCCGCCAATCCGGATTCATGGTTTCGATCAGTTCAATCTTCCAGATTCGTTTCCAAGCCTTGATGGCTTTCTCCCTGGCGATAGCCGTGGTCATGTCATCGTGAGGCTCATACCACACGAGCGTGTGGATGCCATATTTCCTGGTGAAACAGCGTACCGCACCGATTGCATGCTCAGAAGTGCGCTTCGCCAGGTTGGATGTCACGCCGGTGTATAACGTGCCGCGCGGACTGCTCGCAAGGATATAGACGCAAGGGTAGCGTTCGTGCACGTGGATTGCTTTTTTCCTGAGGTGTCGGAATGAAAGCAAAATGGGTCCCAGCTTTCGCTGGGATGACGGCACGAGGTGGCGTCGGGGGGGCTGCGCGGAAATGTGTGAGTAGAGTCTTACCGCAACTCTTTGCGACGCTTCTCGTCCATCCACTTGTCGGCATGCGTCGGCTGGTAATCACGCATCCATGCGAACAGCGCATCGAGATCGCTGCCGTGCCAGAGATCGTGGCGCTGATCCGGGTGCAGGAAGCGCTCCTCCACCATGCGATCGATCATCGTCATCAGCGGCGAGTAGAAATTCTCGACATCGAGGAACGCGCAGGACTTCTGGCCGAGGCCGAGCTGGCGCCAGGTCAGCATCTCGAACATCTCATCGAGCGTGCCGAAACCGCCGGGCAGGGCGACGAAGGCATCGGCCAGGTCGAACATGCGGGCCTTGCGTTCGTGCATCGAGCCGACGATTTCCAGTTTGGTCAGGCCGCGGTGCGCGACTTCCCAGTTCACCAGCTGCTGCGGGATGACACCGATAGCTTCGCCGCCGGCCTCGAGCACCGCATCGGCGACGATACCCATCAGGCCGACGTTGCCGCCGCCGTAGACGAGGGTGAGCTTTTCCTGGGCGATGCGCGTTCCCAGCGCCATCGCGCGGTCGGCGTAGGCGGGTTTGTTGCCGGCATTGGAGCCGCAGTAGACGCAGATCGACTTCATGTTGGCTTCCTGATCTTCTAAATGCAGAACGGCGCACTGGGTGCGCCGTTCCGGTGTATCACGTGCGGCTTAGTTGGCCTTGTGAATCGCGCGCTTGTCGACCGCCATCGCCGCGTCATGGATCGATTCGGACAGCGTCGGGTGGGCGTGGCAGATGCGGGCGAGGTCGTCGGCCGAACCCTTGAACTCCATCGTCAGCACGCCTTCGTGCACCAGTTCCGACACGCCGACGCCGACCAGATGCAGGCCAAGCACGCGATCGGTTTCCGCATGCGCGATCACCTTCACGAAGCCCGCGGGTTCGGCCATCGCGACGGCGCGGCCGAGTGCGGCGAAGGGGAAACTGCCGGTCTTATACGGCACGCCCTCGGCCTTGAGCTGCTGTTCGGTCTGGCCGACCCAGGCGATTTCCGGTTCGGTGTAGATCACCCACGGAATGGTGTCGTAATTGACGTGGCCGGGCAGGCCCGCGATCAGCTCGGCCACCGCGATGCCTTCCTCGAAGCCCTTGTGCGCCAGCATCGGGCCGCGCACGCAGTCGCCGATGGCCCAGACGCCGTCGACGCCGGTATGGCAATGCTCGTCGACCTCGATCACGCCGCGCTCGTTGAGCTTGACGCCGGTGCCGTCGGCCAACAGCCCCTTGCTGGCGGCGCGGCGGCCAACGGAGACGAGCAGCTTGTCGACGGTGAGGGTTTTTTCGCCTTCGGCGTCGGTGTAGGTGACTTCGACGGTCTTCGACTTGCCCTTGCCCTTGATCTCGGTCTTGCTGACCTTGGCGCCGAGGCGGATGTCGAGGCCCTGCTTCTTGAATTCGCGCGCGGCGGTCTTGGCGACCTCGGCATCGGCGGCGGAGAGGAAGTCGGGCAGGGCTTCGAGGATGGTGACCTCGGCGCCCAGGCGCTTCCACACGCTGCCCAGTTCCAGGCCGATCACGCCGGCGCCGATCACGCCCAGGCGCTTGGGCACTTCGGTGAAGTCGAGCGCGCCGACGTTGTCGACGATGGCGTCGTTGTCGAACTTCGCGAACGGCAATTCGATCGAATCCGAGCCGGCGGCGAGGATGACGTTGGTGCCCTTGAGCTCGACCTCGGAGCCGTCGTGCTGCTTCACCTTGACGATATTGCCGGGCTGCAGCTGGCCGAAGCCGTAGTACGGCGTGACCTTGTTCGCCTTGAACAGCATCGCGATGCCGCCGGTGAACTGCTTCACGATCTTGTCCTTGCGGCCGACCATGGCGCCGATGTCGATCTTGGCGTCCTTGACGCTGATGCCGTGTTCGCCGAACAGGTGCTGCAGGTTGTAGAACTGGCGCGAGCTGTCGAGCAGCGCCTTCGACGGAATGCAGCCCACGCGCAGGCAGGTGCCACCGAGGGCGGGCTTGCCGTCCTTGCCGAGTGCGGCGTCGATGCAGGCGGTCTTCATGCCGAGTTGCGCGGCGCGAATGGCGGCGTGGTAGCCGGCAGGGCCGGCGCCGATGACGATGACGTCGAATTGTTCGGCCATTTCGGTGTTCCTTGTTCAGCCCTTCTCCCGCTTGCGGGAGAAGGTGGCGCGTAGCGCCGGATGAGGGAGGCTGGGGAGAGGTGTTCGTGCCGCAGCCCTCACCCCAACCCCTCTCCCGCGGGCGGGAGAGGGGCTCAAGGCATTACATGCCGAGCAACATGCGGCTCGGATTTTCCAGCTGATTCTTGATGTCGACCAGGAACAGCACCGCGTCCTTGCCGTCGATGATGCGGTGATCGTAAGACAGCGCGATGTACATCATCGGCGCGGCGACGACGGCACCGTTCTCGACGATGGCGCGCTCCTTGATCGCGTGCATGCCGAGGATCGCCGACTGCGGCGGGTTGACGATCGGCGTGGACATCAGCGAGCCGAAGGTGCCGCCGTTGGTGATGGTGAAGGTGCCGCCCTGCAGATCGTCGAGCGAGAGCTTGCCGTCGCGCGCCTTCTTGGCGTAGTCGCCGATGGCCTTCTCGATATCGGCGAAGCCCAGGCGCTCGACGTTGCGCACGACCGGCGTCACCAGGCCCTTGTCGGTGGAGACGGCGATCGAGATGTCGGCGTAGCCGTGATAGATGATGTCGTTGCCGTCGACCGAGGCGTTGACGACCGGATGGCGCTGCAAGGCGTTGGCGGCGGCCTTGGCGAAGAAGCTCATGAAGCCGAGCTTGATGCCGTTGGCCTTCTCGAAGGCTTCGCCCAGTTCCTTGCGCATCGCCATTACCTTGCCGAGGTTCACCTCGTTGAAGGAGGTGAGCATGGCGATGGAGTTCTTCGACTGCATCAGGCGTTCGGCAATGCGGGCGCGGATGCGGGTCATCGGCACGCGCTCTTCGGGACGCGCGCCACCGGAGACGCCGGCGGTCTTGCCGCTGGCGTAGTTGATCAGGTCTTCCTTGGTGACCGCGCCGCGACGGCCGGTGCCTTCCACCTGCGCAGGATCGATGCCTTCCTTCTCGGCGGTGAAGCGGGCGCCGGGCGGAAGCGTGTTGGTCGTGGTCGAGGTGATCGCGGTGCTGGCCGACGGCGGAGCCGCTGGCTTCGGAGCTTCCGCCGCCGGAGCTGCAGGCGTGGGCTGCGTGGTCGTCGAGGACGGCGCCGTGGAGGCGGAGGGTTGCGCAGCCGTGACCGTCGCGACCGCGCCTTCCTCGATCACCGCGATGATCTGCTGGCTGGTGACAGTGGCGCCTTCCTCGAACCTGATTTCCTTCAGCACGCCGTCGACGGTGGAGGGCACCTCCAGCACGACCTTGTCGGTTTCCAGGTCGACCAGATTCTCGTCGCGCTTGACCGCGTCGCCGACCTTCTTGTGCCACGAGGCGATGGTGGCGTCGGAGACGGATTCGGGGAGGACCGGAACTTTGATTTCGGTGGCCATGTGCGGCGTCCTGGAAACTTTAAAGGGGAGTTACTCGGCAACCGCCGAGCCGTTGAACGGATTGACCAGCGCGTCGGCGACCAGCTTCAGCTGCTCGGCGACGTGGTCGTTGAGATGGCCCGCGGCGGGCGAGGGCGAGCGCGGTCGGCCGGCGTAGTGCAGCATCTGCTTCTCGGCCAGGCAGGCGTTGAGGTGGTGACGGATCTGGTACCACGCGCCCTGGTTCTGCGGCTCTTCCTGGCACCACACCACGTCCTTGGCCTTCGCGTAGCGCTTGAGCTCGGCGGCCAGCAGTTCGCGCGGGAACGGGTAGAGCTGCTCGATGCGCACGATGGCCACGTCGTCCTGGCCGCGCTTGGTCGCGTCCTCGAGCAGGTCGTAGTAGACCTTGCCCGAGCACAGCACCACGCGCTTGACCTTCTTCGGGTCGGCCTTGGCGTCGGGGATCAGGTGCTGGAATTCGCCGTTGGCGAGTTCGTCCAGCGTGGAGACGGCAAGCTTGTGGCGCAGCAGCGACTTCGGCGTCATCACCACCAGCGGCTTGCGCGTGGTCATGCACAGCTGGCGGCGGATCATGTGGAAAGCCTGCGCCGGCGTGGTCGGCACGCAGACGAGCATGTTCTCCAGCGCGCACAGCTGCAGGAAGCGCTCCAGGCGCGCGGAGCTGTGCTCCGGGCCCTGGCCTTCGTAGCCGTGCGGGAGCAGGAGGGTCAGGCCGCTGATGCGTCCCCACTTGGCTTCGCCGGAAGAGAGGAACTGGTCGATCACCACCTGCGCGCCGTTGGCGAAGTCGCCGAACTGCGCTTCCCAGATGTCGAGCGTGTCGGGATCGGCGGTGGAATAGCCGTATTCGAACGCCATCACCGCTTCCTCGCTGAGCAGCGAGTCGATGATGGTGACGTCCTCCGGGTTGTCGGCCAGCTGACGCAGCGGCAGGTAGTAGCTGTCGGTCTTCTGGTCGTGGAGGATGGCGTGGCGGTGGAAGAACGTGCCGCGGCCGGAGTCCTGACCGACCAGGCGCAGGCGATGGCCGTCGGCGAGCAGGGTGGCGTAGGCGAGGTTTTCGGCGAAGCCCCAGTCGGCGTCGAGTTCACCGGCCGCCATCTTCACGCGGTCCTCGTATATCTTGGCCACGCGCGCGTGCAGCGTGACGCCGCCCGGGATGGTGTTGATGAGCTTGGCCAGCTCGTCGAGCTTCTTGCGCTTGACCTTGGTGTCGACCGGATCGGTGATACGGCCGGACAGCAGCTTCGACCAGTCGATGGCGAATTCGTCGGGCTTGGGCGTGGCCAGCTCGGTGGTGACCTCGCCGGCGTCGAGCTTGTTGCGATAGCCGTCGACGATGCCCTTGGCCTCTTCGGCCTGGATGGTGCCGGCGTCAACCAGGCGCTGCGTGTACAGCTCGCGCGGGGTCTTGAGCGCGCGGATGATCTGGTACATCAGCGGCTGCGTCGCCGCCGGCTCGTCGGCCTCGTTGTGGCCGTGGCGGCGATAGCAGACCAGGTCGAGCACGACATCCTTCTTGAAGCGCTGACGGAAGTCGTAGACCAGTTCGGCGCAGAACACCACGGCTTCGGGATCGTCGCCGTTCACGTGCAGAACCGGTGCGCCGACCATCTTGGCGACGTCGGTGCAGTACAGCGTGGAACGGGCGTCGTCGCGCGCGCTGGTGGTGAAGCCGACCTGGTTGTTGATGACGATGTGGACGGTGCCGCCGACGGCGAAGCCGCGCGCCTGCGACATCTGGAACAGTTCCATCACCACGCCCTGGCCGGCGAAGGCGGCGTCGCCGTGCAGCAGCACTGGGATCACTTCCTTGCGCTCGCTGTCGCCGCGGCGATGCTGGCGCGAGCGCACGGAGCCGGCGACCACCGGGTCGACGATTTCCAGGTGCGAGGGATTGAAGGCCAGCGCCACGTGCACCGGGCCGCCGGGGGTGGCGACGTCGGCGGAGAAGCCCATGTGGTACTTCACGTCGCCGGTGTGGGCGAGGTCGCCCGCGACGTGCTCGAACTTGCCTTCGAACTCGTCGAACAGCTTGCGCGGGTTCTTGCCGAGCGTGTTGATCAGCACGTTGAGGCGGCCGCGGTGGGCCATGCCGATGACCATGTCGCGCACGCCGTCGCTGCCGGCGCGGCGGATCATGTTGTCGAGCAGCGGGATCAGCGCGTCGCCGCCTTCCAGCGAGAAGCGCTTCTGGCCGACGTACTTGGTGTGCAGGTAGCGTTCCAGGCCCTCGGCGGCGGTGAGGCGTTCGAGGATGCGGCGTTTTTCCTCGGCGCTGCGGTGGTAGTTGCCGCCGGCCGCTTCCAGGCGCTCGTACATCCAGCGACGCTGATCGGCGTCGGCGATGTGCATGAACTCGGCGCCGATCGAGCCGCAGTAGGTGGAGCGGAGCAGGCCGACCAGGTCGCGCAGACGCATCCGGGCCGGGCCGCCGAAGGTGCTGATGTTGCTGCCGGGGCCGGTGCCGAACTCGGTGTCGAGGTCGGCGTCGGTGAGGCCGTGGAAGTGCAGGTCGAGGTCCGGGGCTTCCGGCTTGGCCGTCATCTTCAGCGGATCGAGGTCCGCCTGCAGGTGGCCGCGCGAGCGGTAGGCGGTGATCAGCTTGAGCACCGAGCCCTGCTTGCGCGAATTCTCGCTGTCGACCACGCCGCCGGCGGTAACCGTCGGTGCCGCGCCGCGCAGGTCGCTGGCGGCCTGCGCGATGCGATCCATGATCGCCGAATGCGGGACGTCACCCGCCTCGCGGCCCTTGAAGGTATCGAACCAGCTTTTCCATTTCGGCCCCACGCTGTCGGGGGCGACCAGGTATTGCTCGTACAGCTCCTCGATGTAGGCGGCATTGGCGCCGAGTTGCGAGGACTGCGCAAACTGCTTCAGGAGACTGTCCACTCTGGCTTTTTTTCTGGCTCGATGGCGGGGCAAATGCCTGATCCGGCGGGGAATTCGACAAACCCGGGAAGAGGCGCGGTTGGGATCGTTAAATTATAGCCGCAGCGTTTGCCGCGGTGCATCATGACGTGCGTCACGGCACGGGGCCGGGACAGCCCGCGTGCAGGATTCAGTCGGGGTCGCCGGGCTCCAGCAGCTGGTAATGGCCGCCTTGCAGCAGTTCGAAGATGGCGTCGCGCCCGCGCTCGGACAAGGCGGCGTAGGCGGTGCCGTCGAATGCGGCCGAGGCGGCGATGGCTTGCGCGTCCCGCACCGGCAGGGCATAGGCATGGCCGGCCGCATAGAGCGATGCGCCGCGCTTGCCGCGGCGCCAGGCCATGCGCGTCCAGGGATGGCGTTGCAGGATGAAGCCCTGCCGCAGGTCCCATTCGATCTCGATGCGGGAGCGGCCATCGTCCGAGGGCACCGCTTCGCCGGCGCTGCGATACAGGGTGATGAAGCGGCCGAACCAGTCGCCGAGGCGGTCCGGATCGTTCATGCGCAGCACGTTCAAGGCTTCGATTACGCGCCGCATCGCGGCCTCGTCGATCTCGTTGGCGTCCTTCGGCGGGGCGAGATCGGCATCGCCGTAACGGAGTGTTTCATCCGCGTCGGCGGCGAGGGTATCGATGTAGTCGCCCATCAGCTCGGCGGCCGAGGGGGCGCGCATGCCGATCGAGAACGTCAGGCAGGGATCCTCGGCGACGCCGTGGTGCGGCACGCCGGGCGGCAGGTAGAGCATGTCACCGGGGCCGAGCACCCAGTCGTGGGTCGGGGTGAATTCGCGCAGCAGCTTGATGTCGGCGTCGTCGCGGAAGGCCATGGGCGGATTGGGGCCGGCATCGATCTGCCAGCGCCGGTGGCCCTGTCCCTGCAGCAGGAACACGTCGTACTGGTCGACGTGCGCGCCGACCGAGCCGCCGGTGGCGGCGAAGCTGATCATGACGTCGTCGATGCGCCAGCGCGGGATGAAATCGAATGCCGGCAGCAGGGCGGCGACGTCGGCGTCCCATTTGTCCACATCCTGCACCAGCAGGGTCCAGTCGTGATCGCCGAGGCCGGGGAACTCTTCTTCCGCGAACGGGCCGTGTCGCACGTTCCAGGCATCGCGGGCGCGGTCGTGAGTGATCAGGCGCGAGAGCGCGGCTTCCTCGCAGGCGAGGCCGGCGAGATCCTCGGGTTCGAGCGGCGAGACGAATCCCGGGAAAGCGTTGCGGATCAGCAGCGGGCGTTTTTGCCAGTAGTCGCGCAGGAATTCGGCCGGCGGCATGCCCAGCGGCTGTCGCGCGGAGGCATCGATTTCGATGGCGGGAGCGGGGGGGCGTCGTGTCATCTGGGCGGCGCGGCGGCTTCTGTCGGTTGCGGGTGTTCCGGCGCCTGCGCCTGCACGGAGAGACGGTGTGCGCGGTTTTGCGAATGATACTCCGACCGGCGGTGTGGCCGAAGCCGATATCGGGACAGGTATGGGGGACAGGCGACCTGAAGTGCATTGCTGCGGCCGCAAGAGGTTTTCAATTCGCGATTTCGTCGTAGCCACGCCCGACGAATTGCAGCAGGCACCATCCATGTCCGTAGGGATCGGCGATATGCACGATGCGCCCCCACGACGCTTCGCGTATGCCGCCTTCCTGTGTCGCGCCGGCGCGCACGGCGCGGGCGAGGGCGGCTTCCAGATCGTCGACGACGACATCGCAATGCAGCGGCGTCCAGTGACGCGCGTAATCGCGCTTCGAACTGCCTGCGCCCGTGCTGCCTTCGGCCTTTTTCAGGAGATAGATCGGAGCTTCCGCGCCGAGCAGCTCGACCACGCCATCGCCGAGGCGACGCGCGGGATGCAAGTCGAATGCCGCCGTGTAGAACGCTTCGGCGGCGGCAAGATCGGGAACATCGATGTTGAGCAGCAGTTTCATGTCAAACCGCCTCGGTCTACGCACCCGCGAAATTGGTGCCGAGCGTGAAGCAGGCCGTCATGCCGACCAGGAGTGAGGCGCTGATCACGATCCATGCCGTCCACCGGCGCGGGCGCTCCAGCCAGCAGGCGAAAGCCAAGAATAGCGGCACGCAGGACACCACGTAACGCGCCATGCTCATCAGCGTGCCGGTCGACCATGGCAGCAGGATGCAGATCAACGCATACAGGGCCAGTCCGCGCTGGCGCGCGCGCCACAACCAGGCGCTTCCGGCCAGCCCGAGCAGCAGGGCGGCGCCGTTGAGCCAGCGCACGTTCCAGTTCTCGGTGAGTTGCAATGGCTGGCGCAGCGAACGATAGAGCGGGTCCAGCATGCGGCGCAGCGTCACGCTCTCGCGGCCCCAGGTGGTCTGGATGTCCGAGAACGCGAACGGATTGCCCGTCTTGTGCCAGAGCAGGGCCATGAAAGCGAACAGGCCGGTCAATCCGAGCACCGCGAACAGCCAGATCTTCGGCGGCGGCAGGCGGCGTCCCTCGCGTGCTTCCCACCACATCAACGCCGATAGGAATACGCCCGTGGGCCGCGTCGCCGAGGCGAGGGCATTGAACACGGTGGAATTGCCCCAGCGCCGTTGCTCGATCGCCAGCAGGCTGGAGGCCGACAGCAGGACGAACAGCGATTCGCTCCACGGCAGGGAGAAGAAGTACGACGTGGGAAACAACGCCAGGCACAGCACCGCGCGTGTCGCGGTCGCCTCGTCGCGCATGGCTTGCACCCAGCGATGCACCTGGATCAACGCGATCAGGAACAACAGGTTGACCAGTACGAGGCCGGCGTTCCGCATGTCGAACCCGAGCCACGTCAGCGCATTCCACAACAACGGATGCAGCGGAAAGAACGCCCAGTTGGCCTGCGCGCTGGTGTCGAACGGACGCGTTTCGTAGCCCTGCGACACGATGGTGCTGTACCAGCCCGCGTCATTGGCAAAAGCGATCGTGTGCAGGTGCGCGACCGCTTCGGGAGTGAAGAGCCGGATGTCCTGCGGATCGGAACCCATGCCTTTCCATTGCTGCGCGATCGCGATGGTGATCGCGGCCGAAAGCAGGATCAGCGCACGCGACAGGACGAAGGCGAACACGGCCGCCGATAACGCCCGTCGCCAATGGCTTGAGCGCGCCGGCGCGCGCGGGTCCGATGAAATGTCTGCGGGACGTGGGGTGACGTCAGATGTCACGCGCCAGCTTCTCGGCCAATCCGGTATAGCTGGCAGGCGTCATCTCCAGCAGACGCGCCTTGTCCTCGGCTGGCAGCGCCAGCGATTCGATGAAGGCGCGCATGGAATCCGCGTTGATGCCTTGGCCGCGCGTGAGCGCCTTGAGCTGTTCGTACGGCTCCGGAAGTCCGTGGCGGCGCATCACGGTCTGCACGGCTTCGGCCAGCACTTCCCAGGACGCGTTGAGGTCGGCGGCCAGGCGCTCGGGACTGGCCGAGAGCTTGCCCAGGCCGCGCAGCAGCGCGTCGTAGCCGATCAGGGCGTGGCCGAAAGCCGTGCCCAGCGCGCGCAGCACGGTGGAATCGGTGAGGTCGCGCTGCCAGCGGCTGATCGGCAGCTTCGCGGCGAAATGCTCGAACAGGGCGTTGGCGATGCCGAAGTTGCCCTCGGCATTCTCGAAATCGATCGGGTTGACCTTGTGCGGCATGGTGGAACTGCCGACCTCGCCGGCTTTCACCGCCTGCTTGAAATAGCCGAGCGAGATATAGCCCCAGATGTCGCGGCACAGGTCGATGCAGATCGTATCGATGCGTTTCTGCGCATCGGAGATTTCCGCGACGCTGTCGTGTGGTTCGATCTGGGTGGTGTAGGGATTGAAATCGAGGTCGAGCGATTCGACGAAGCGCTGCGCGAACAGCGGCCAGTCGACGTCCGGATAGGACACGGCATGCGCATTGTAGTTGCCGACCGCGCCGTTGATCTTGCCCGACAGCGACACCGCCGCCAGTTGCTCGCCCTGGCGGCGCAGGCGCGCCACCACGTTGGCGAGTTCCTTGCCGACCGTTGTCGGCGAGGCCGTCTGGCCGTGCGTGCGCGCAAGCATCGGCAGCGCGGCATATTCGTGCGCCATCGTGCGCAGGCGTTCGATCAGGGTGTCGAGCTTCGGCAGCAGCACTTCGTGCCGGGCCTCGTTGAGCATCAGGGCGTAGGACAGATTGTTGATGTCCTCGCTGGTGCAGGCGAAATGCACGAATTCCAGGGCAGGCCCCAGCGCGGCATCGTCCTTCAGGCGTTCCTTGATGAAGTATTCGACCGCCTTGACGTCGTGATTGGTGGTGCGTTCGATTTCCTTGATGCGAGCCGCATCCGTGACCGCGAAGCCGTCCGCCAGGCCACGCAGTTTCGCGATCGCGGCTTCCGAAAACGGCTTCAACTCCACGATGCCCGGTTCCGCGGCCAGGGCCAGCAGCCATTCCACCTCGACGCGGACGCGCGCCTTGATCAGGCCGTATTCGGAAAAGATCGGGCGCAGGGCGTCGACCTTGCCGGCGTAGCGGCCATCGAGCGGGGAGAGGGCGAGGAGCTGGGTTTCGATCTCGGCGGAGGACATGGCGGGTCGAGGAGCGGGCAGGCGGCAATTCTAATCGCTGGGGCGTATCGTTATGCGGCTTCCCCCTCAGAAGCCCGCATTCCCGCCGCGTTGACGACGACACGGCTCGATGTGCGGACTTCCCCCTCAGCACAGTACGAGCGCCGTCATGCCCGCTTCCAAGCCGAACCGTTTCCGTATCGAACACGACAGCATGGGCGAACTGAAAGTCCCCGCCGACGCATTGTGGGGCGCGCAGACCCAGCGCGCCGTCCAGAATTTCCCGGTCTCCGGCCGGCCGCTGCCGCGCGGCTTCATCCGCGCGCTCGGCCTGATCAAGGCCAGCGCCGCCACCGTGAACGCTGATCTCGGCCTGCTGCCCAAGAACGCGGCCAAGGCCATCCACGCCGCTGCGCTGGAAGTCGCCGAAGGCGCGCACGACGCGCATTTCCCGATCGACATCTACCAGACCGGCTCCGGCACGTCCTCGAACATGAACGCCAACGAGGTGATCGCCACACTCGCCTCGAAGGCCGGCAAGAAGGTCCATGCGAACGACCACGTCAATCTCGGGCAAAGTTCGAACGACGTGATTCCGACCGCGATCCGCGTTTCGGCGCAGTTGGCGGCGGTCGAAACATTGTTCCCCGCGCTCAAGCACCTGCGCAAGACCATCGACGGCCGCGCCAAGGCCTACGCCAAGGTGGTCAAGACCGGTCGCACGCATCTGATGGATGCGATGCCGCTGACCTTCGGTCAGGAATTCGGCGCCTGGTCGTCGCAACTGATCTCCGCGGAGGCGCGTATCGGGGACGCGCTCAAGCGCCTGCGCCGGCTGCCGATCGGCGGCACCGCGATCGGCACCGGCATCAATGCCGATCCGCGCTTCGGCAAGGCGATGGCGAAGACGCTGTCGTCGTTGACGAAGACGAAATTCGAATCGGCGGTCGACAAGTTCGAAGGCCTCGCGGCGCAGGACGATGCGGTGGAACTGTCGGGCCAGCTCAATGCCCTGGCGGTGGCGCTGATGAAGATCGCCAACGACTTGCGCTGGATGAATTCCGGGCCGCTCGCGGGGATTGGCGAAATCGAATTGCCGGCGCTGCAGCCGGGCAGCTCGATCATGCCGGGCAAGGTGAACCCGGTGATCCCCGAGGCGACGGTGATGGTCTGCGCGCAGGTGATCGGGCACCACACCGCGATCACGGTCGCCGGCCAGACCGGCAATTTCCAGTTGAACGTGACCTTGCCCCTGATCGCCGTCAATCTGCTGGATTCGATTTCACTGCTGGCGGCGGTCTCGCGCCTGCTCGCCGACAGCGCGATCGCGGGCCTGAAGCTGCGCAAGGACAACATCGAAGCCGCGCTCGGCCGCAATCCGATCCTGGTCACGGCGCTGAATCCGATCATCGGCTACGAAAAGGCCGCCGCGATCGCCAAGCGCGCCTACAAGGAAAATCGACCGGTGCTCGACGTGGCGATGGAAGACAGCGGACTGTCGGCGTCCGAACTGAAGAAGCTGCTCGATCCCGCGGCGCTCACGCGCGGTGGCATCCACGCCGGTGGCGGAGGCGGTGGTGGGTGAGGGCGGGAGTGCCGCCCTTCACGGCCGCTAATCAGGTCGAACTGTTTGAAGTGTCCGTGGCGTCTTTCTTGCAATCGTCGATGTCGGAGACGCTCATCGTCGCGTAGGGCTTGAACGCCGGTACGGCGGCGGCCAGCTTCGTCTGCGCTTCCAGCAAGCCCGGCAGGTGGTCGCACAATGCCAGCGCCTCGGCCTTCAGCTTCTCGACATGCGGCGCGATCTTCGCTTCGATCTGCTGGGCGTCGCCGTTGAAGACGCCCTTGAGCGCTTCTCCAGCCGCCTTCAGGCCGATATCGGCGCCTTGTACGCCGACATCCATCCCGCTTTGTGCGACAGCCAGCAGCCGGGTCCGGTATGTCTCCAGCAACGCATGCTGCTGCTCGTTGACATCGACTTTGGCGCCGCCGATCAGCAGATCGCCCTGGGGTGTGATTTCCGCCTTCGGCAGATTCTTCTCGCCGTCACCGATCGACAGGTTTTCCTGCCCCAGTTTCTCGCGGGCCTCGGCGATTTCGGCGCGAGCGTCGTTCATGCCGACCCGGGCCTGATCGATGCCGGCCTTGGCTTCGTCCATGGCCTGCTTGACGATCGAATCATTGGCGTTTTGCGGCGCCTGCCCGCAGGCGGTGAGCGCAAGCGCGCAGGCCAGGGGCAGGGTGGAAAGCAGGGATCGTGCAGCGTTCATGCTCGGGATTCCTGTTCGAGATCGAATGGGGAGGCTGGTGGTTTCAGTCGGCCAGTTCGCGGTGCCGGCGCAGCCAGATCGCGGCGTAGATCATGGCGGCGCCGATCGCCGCGCCGATCCACAGGTCGAGCGTGCCGAGCACCTGCCAGGTGCCGCTGAAATCGATGGCGTTGGCCAGATCGGTCGGTCCGTTGAGACGCTGCGGGCTGGCCTCATGGTTGAGATACCAGGTGCCCGGGGCGATGCTCAGCAGGCCGCGCAGCACCAGCGTGTACCAGACCGATCCATACGGAATCGCGAGACCGGTGACGCCCCCCATCCAGCTGATCAGGATGGCGCCGAGGAAAGGCAGCAGCACCGCCCAGAGGAAGGGCTTGCTGCGCGCCCAGGCTGAGCACAGCATCAGCCAGCCGACCGTCGGCAGCGCCCAGAGCACATAGATCGGAATTGTCGACAGCACATACGCGATGACGCGGAAGGGATGCGAGCGCGAGAAAACGGCCTCCGCGCCCGGGATGCCATTCACGAGCATCATCCCGGCCGTGATCAGCCACAGCATGATGCCGACGATCAGTCCGATGACGACGGCCAGGGCCGGCGCCAGCAGCAATGCCCAGGCCGCCTTCGACAGCACGGTTTCGGCATCCGACACCGGCAGCGACTTCCAGAACAGCACGCTGCGGTCTTTGCGCTCGTCGTAGAGCGAACCCAGCGCGTAGAAGAACACGACGAAGACGAGTACCGAGGTCGTGATGCCGGTGCCGACCAGCAGCGCGATGTCGCCCGCGAAGCCGACCGCGTGCCTCACCGCTTCCACGCCGCCGGCGCCGTTGAAGCTCAGATCGTTGACCCGCATGTTGCGGCCGTCGAACATCAGCGAACCGGCGATCGCGCCGAACAGCGAGAACAGGATGGCGATGGCGCCGGTCACCAGCGGTGCCCACAGGAAGCCGCCGCGGTGTTCCCAGAACTCGCGCTTGAGCAGCAGCAGGAACCGTTGCGACGCGGAGATGGATGGACCCTTGCTGCGGAAGGCGGATGTGGAATCCTGTGATTCGACGATCGCGTTCATGCGTAGGTACCTTTCATCAGGGCGACGAACAGATCGGCCAGGCCGGGGGGGCGGGTTTCGCCGAGCGCGGCAAGTTGCGAGGTTCCGGCGGATTGCGCGCCGCCGAACAGCCGGCCGTCATAGAGCATGACCACCTTGCCGAAGGGCAGGGCGCGCTCGTCGATCGGCTTGAGCGCGCGCGCGGCGTCCACGCGGTCGGCGCTGACCAGCACTTCCGTGTAACGCTCGCTCACCTCGTCCATGGCCGCATCCAGCACGATCTTGCCGTTGCGGATGAACATCACGTCGGTGAGGATGTGCTCGACCTCCTCGACCTGATGCGTGGTGATGATGATGGTCTTCTGCTCGTCGAAATAGTCTTCCAGCAGGCGCTGGTAGAACTGCTTGCGATAGAGGATGTCGAGGCCCAGCGTGGGTTCGTCGAGCACCAGCAGGCGCGCATCGATGGCCATCACCAGCGCCAGGTGCAGCTGCACGATCATGCCCTTCGACAGTTCGCGCACGCGCTGGGTCTTCTTGAGCTTGGTGTTGGCGAGGAAGCGCTCGCACTTCTCGCGATCGAAGCGCGGGTGTATGCCGGCGACGAAGTCGATGGCCTGGCCGACGCGGATCCAGCGCGGCAGCACCGCGACGTCGGCGATGAAGCAGACATCGTTCATCAGCTCGTCGCGCTGCGTCCGTGGGTCGCGGCCGAGCACCTTCAGGTGACCCTCGAACGGAGTGAGCCCGAGGATCGCCTTCAGCGCGGTGGTCTTGCCGGCGCCGTTGGGGCCGATGAGGCCGACGATCCTGCCGGGTGCGATCTCGAAACTGGTATCGTCGAGGGCGACCGTGGCCTTGTAGGCCTTGCGGAGTGCGCGGGCGCTGACGACGGAGTCTTGCCCGGCATCGTGGGAGGTGACGGCGTTCATGCGCCTTCTCCCTGCTTCGGTGCCTGCGCACCGGGCTTGAGCAGATCCTCCATCGACAGCCCGAGGCGCTGGATACGCTCCATCACCAGTGGCCACTCTTCCTTGAGGAAGCGTTCGCGCTCGTTGGAGAGCAGCTTCCTTGATGCTTCTTCGGTCACGTACATGCCGAGCCCTCTGCGTTTTTCGACAAGCGCCTCGTCGGCAAGCTCCTGGTAGGCGCGCGAGACTGTGATCGGATTGAGTTGGTATTCGGCGGCGACCTGCCGCACCGAGGGCAAGGCGTCGCCGGGTTTGAGCACCCCGTCGAGCATCATCGCCACCACGCGTTCCTTGAGCTGGCGATAGATGGGGGCGCCATCACTCCATTGGATTCCCGTCATCTGCTCAGCTCCCGCTGCGACGCAGCCCGCGTGCGAATGAAAAATAGGGGACGGCGAAGGCGTTGCGCAGCCGGTGCGACTTGGCTTTGCGTGACCGGGTGGGCTCGACCACCGGTTCGACCGCGGCACTGATCTGACTCGCGTGCAGGGTGGCACTCAGCGCGGCATCGGTGGTGACTTCGGTGGTCAGTGCCAGCGCGGCGGCGACGATCTCGCCGACATCGGCGCCGGCATTGGCCTTGGCTTCGAGCTTGGCCGCCAGTGCGTTCGCCTTGGCCTCGATCCGGGCTTCCAGTGCCTTGGCGTGCGCATCGGCGATGGCGGCGCGGGCGTTGGCCACGGCGGCTTTCGCATCCGCTTCGATGCGCCGGGCTTCCGCCTGGGCGGCCGAGGCAGCGGCGAGCGTCGGAGCGATCTCAGGTGTCGTCGCGACGGGGCGGCTGATCAGGACCCCTCCGGCCAGGAGCAGCCCGACGATGGAGAGAGCCAGCAGGGAGTTGTGCAGTTTGCGGTGCATGGCGGGCGTCCTTCCTGGGTGATCGGTGTTGTATCTAACTATAACACCAAAACACGGGGCGTCAACAGAATTCACTGCCGCGAACACCCAACTAAAGTCATACTCATGGCCAGCGCTTGCACGGATTCAGGAATGTTCAAATGAAATCAAAGGCTTATGCATCCTTTCTGCTGCTCCTGCTCTGTGGGGTGGCTGTAGCGGCGACGGGCGGCCTGCTGGACCGCAGCTACCGGCCGCTGGCGGGAAAGCAGCCGGTCGATCTGGCCAAGACCTATGGCGGCGACGTGCTGCTGATCGTCAACACCGCCAGCAAGTGCGGATTCACGCCGCAGTTCGAGGCGCTGGAAGGCCTGCATGCCAAATACAAGGCGCAGGGATTCGCCGTGCTTGGATTCCCGTCCGGCGATTTCAAGGCGCAGGAATTCGACGACGAGAAGAAGATCCAGGAGTTCTGCACGCTGACCTACGGCGTGAAGTTCCCGATGTTCCAGAAAGTGCACGTGGTCGGGCCGGAGGCCACACCGCTGTACAAGGACCTGAAAGCCGCCACCGGCGCAGAACCGAAGTGGAACTTTCACAAGTACGTGATCGGACGCGATGGCAAGGTGGCCGCCAATTTTGGTAGCAAGGTCAAGCCGGATGCCCCCGAAGTCGTGGCCGCGATCGAACAGGCGTTGAAGGCGCCGCGCCCCTCCGCGGGCCGCTGAGCTTCATTGCCCGGGCCTGGCCTGTTCGCAGGTCTGTTCATGCAGGTTTGCCCCTGCGCGCGGCGCCCGCGACAATAGCCGACCTCGCCCAGGCGGCGGGAGCGCGGATTCGGCCGCGCTCGCTCCACTGCAATCCCACTCACGGAGAGTTACAGGATGAAGTCTTTACTGCGCGGCATCGCCGTGCTGTCGATGGTCGCGGTCGCGCAGTTGGCGGCCGTGATTCCCGTCTTGGCGCAGGACAAGCCCGCGCTGGTCAGCGAACGCGACAAGGTCAGCTACACGATCGGCATGGATGTGGGGCGTTCGTTCCAGCCCGCCGCCCAGGACATCGATCTGGCCGCACTCGAGCGCTCGATCCGCAACAGCCTCGATGGCGGCAAGCCGCTGCTCGAGGAAGCCGAGGCCATGACGATCGGCAAGACGCTGATGATGCGCATCGCCGCGCGCAACGGTCAGCCGCTGCCGGGCGTGGCGCCGGGAACGCCGCCGCCGGAAGTCGCCAAGGACAAGGCCGGATTGTTCCTGGGCATCGAAGTGGGCCGCTCGCTGCAGCCGCTGAAGGACCAGATCGATCTGCCGACGCTGATGCAGGCCGTGCGCACGCGTTTCGCCGATGGCAAGTCGCTGCTGACCGATGCCGAGATGGATGCGGTGCGCAAATCGCTGGGCGAGCGCATGCAGGCCGAGACCGCCAAGGTCGGCGAGAAGAATGACGCCGCTGGCCGCGAATTCCTCGCCAAGAACAAGACCGTCAAGGGCGTCTTCACCACGCCTTCCGGCCTGCAGTACATGGTGCTGCGCCAGGGGGCCGGCAAACGTCCGCTGCCGAGCGACCGCGTGCGCGTCAACTACGAGGGTACGCTGCTCGACGGCACGGTGTTCGACAGTTCCTACAAGCGTGGCGAGCCGGCCGAGTTCGGCCTGAACCAGGTCATCGCGGGCTGGACCGAAGGCGTCTCGATGATGCCGGTCGGCGCGAAATACCGGTTCTGGATCCCGGGCAACCTCGCTTACGGCGAAAAGGGCGGCCCTGGCATCGGCGCGAACTCCACCCTCGTCTTCGATGTCGAATTGCTCGATATCCTCTGATTTTCCACCCACCGGCCCGCAGATCGCCGGTCTTCGTCCGCTTTCACATATCCCAGGAGTTACCCAACGATGACATCCCACTTCCGTACCGCCGCCACCGGGCTGCTGGCCGCCTCGCTGGTGTTCGGCTTCGCCGCCTGCAAGAAGATCGAGGACGGCGCCAAACCTGAAGACAAGTCGGCCGAGAAGGGTGCCGACAAGGCCGGCGCGGACGACATCGCCAAGAGCAGCGGCCTGAAGACCACGAAGGAACAGGCGAGCTACATGATCGGCATGGAGATGGGCAAGTCGCTGAAGCAGATCAAGGACGAGATCGATTTCAACACTCTGACCAAGGCGCTGAAGACGACCCTCGACGGCGGCAAGCCGCTGCTGACCGACGAGCAGGCGCAGAAGGTCGGGCAGACCTTCGCCCAGGAAATGCAGGCCAAGCAGTTGGCCAAGATGGAAGAGGACAAGAAGAAGAACGCCGCCGAGGGCGAGAAGTTCTTCGCCGAGAACGGCAAGAAGGCGGGCGTGCAGACGACGGCCTCCGGCCTGCAGTACCAGGTGCTGACCGAAGGCAAGGGCCCGAAGCCGACCGTCACCGACACGGTGCGCGTGCATTACAAGGGCGAACTGCTCGACGGCAAGGTGTTCGACAGCTCCTACGATCGCGGCGAGCCCGCTATCTTCCCGCTCAGCCAGGTCGCGCCGGGCTGGGCCGAGGGCGTGCAGCTGATGCCGGTGGGCAGCAAGTACAAGCTGTTCATTCCGAGCAAGCTTGGCTATGGCGAGCAGGGCACGCCGGGCGGCCCGATTCCGCCGAACGCGACGCTGGTGTTCGAAGTGGAGCTTCTGGAAATCATGAAGCCCGACGCTGGCAAGCCGGGAGCCCCTGCCGCCGCGCCGGCCGCACCCGCCGCGAAGAAGTAAGCGAAACGGAACCTATTGGTTGCATACGGAGTAGTTGAATGCGGGTAGCGATTTTTGGAACGGGTTATGTCGGCCTGGTCACGGGAACGTGCCTGGCCGAGGTTGGGCATGACGTCGTGTGCGTGGATATCGACCAAGCGAAGGTCGATGGCCTCAACAACGGCGTGATCCCGATCTACGAGCCCGGTCTCGAGCCGATGGTGAAGGCCAACCACGCGGCCGGCCGCCTGCACTTCACCACGGACGCGGCGCAAGCCGTCGCCCACGGCGATGTCATCTTCATCGCCGTGGGCACGCCGCCGGACGAGGACGGCAGCGCCGACCTGCAGTACGTGCTGGCGGTGGCCAGGACCGTCGGCGAGCACCTCGACCGTCCGGCAGTGATCGTCGACAAATCGACGGTCCCCGTCGGCACCGCGGACAAGGTGCGTGCGGCGATCGCCGGCGCGCTCGCCGCCCGCAACGTCGAGATCGCCTTCGATGTCGTCTCCAACCCCGAGTTCCTGAAGGAAGGCGCCGCGGTCGAGGATTGCATGCGTCCCGACCGCATCGTCATCGGTTCCGACAATCCCAGGGCGGTGGAGCGGCTGCGTCGTCTGTACGCACCGTTCAACCGTAACCACGACCGCATCGTGGTGATGGACGTGCGTTCGGCCGAGCTGACCAAGTACGCGGCCAACGCCATGCTGGCGACCAAGATCAGCTTCATGAACGAGATCGCCAACATCGCCGAGAAAGTCGGCGCCGATGTCGAGATGGTGCGTCAGGGCATCGGTTCCGATCCGCGCATCGGCTGGCATTTCATCTATCCCGGCGCCGGTTACGGCGGTTCCTGCTTTCCGAAGGATGTGCAGGCGCTGGCGCGCACCGCGCAGCAGCACGGCCATGCGCCGACGCTGCTCAACGCGGTCGAGGCGGTGAACGATCACCAGAAGGGCCATCTGTTCGAGCTGATGCAGCGCCACTACGGCGGCAACGAAGCGCTGCGTGGCAAGACCATCGCGGTGTGGGGACTCGCGTTCAAGCCCAACACCGACGACATGCGTGAAGCGTCCAGCCGACGCCTGTTGCAGCAACTCTGGGAGGCCGGCGTCAAGGCGCAGGCCTACGATCCCGAGGCGATGGAGGAAACCCGGCGCATCTTTGGCGAGCGCGGCGATCTGGTGTTGTGCAGCAGCGCCGACGAAGCGCTGCGCGATGCCGACGCCCTGGTCGTCGTCACCGAATGGAAACAGTTCCGCAGCCCCGATTTCGCCCGCCTGAAGGCGCGTCTGCGTGATGGGGTGATCTTCGACGGGCGTAACCTGTACGAACCCGGCGAAGTCGAGAACGCGGGACTCGCGTACTACGGCATCGGGCGCGGACGCTCGCTCCAGGCGGCCTGATCCGATGGCGGACGAGTTCGAACAGCGGCTGGTGGAGCTGGAGACGCGACTGGCGTTCCAGGATCAGACCTTGGCCGAACTGAACGACGCCCTGGCCGAGATGCGGCGGGAAGTGGCGCGGCAGACCGATCTGCTGCGCCGCGCGCTCGAGGAGCTGAAACAGACCCGCGGCGCGCTCTATGCCGACCCGGCCGACGAACCGCCACCGCCTCACTACTGAACGCCCGCACGAGCCGACGACTTCCGTTTCGTCGCGCTTGCGGCAGAATATTTATCCATGAGCGACAGCCTGCGCGACCAGCTGCTCGGCCTCGGTTTCAAACCGACGCCGAAACCAGATCCCAAGAAGCATGATCCCAAACCTCCACGCCGTGATGGCGCGAAGCCCGGCAAGCCACGCCCGAACGAAGTGCGTGGCGGCAACAAGCCGGGGCAGGGCGCGCGCCAGCAGCCGTCGCAGAACAAGCCACATCACGGCAAGCCACGCAGGCAGGAAGACATCGACCTCGCCAAGGCCTACGCGATCCGTGCGCAGAAGGAAAAGGACGAGCGCATCGAAGCCGAGCGCCTGAAGCAGGAGGAAGCGCGTCAGCGCCGCGAGGCGCGCGCGAAGCTTGCGGAACTGCTCGAAGGCAAGGCGCTCAACGACGCGAACGCGGACATCGCCCGCCATTTCAATTATGGCGGCAAGATCAAGCGCATCTACGTCAACGCCGATCAGCTCAAGGCGCTCAATGCCGGCGAGCTCGGCGTGGTGCAGCTCAACGGGCGCTATCTGCTGGTGGATGTGCAGATGCTGGCGCAGGCCGAGGCGCTGTTCGCGCCGTCCGTCGCGCTCAAGGTGGATCCAAACGCGCCATCGGAAGATGATCCGTATGCGGATCCCCAGTACCAAGTCCCTGATGACTTGGTCTGGTAGCGCGAAACTCCCGTCCAGATCTGGCGCGTTTTCCCACGTCCCTCTTTGGTCGCCGAGGCGTTGCTCCGCTTCGGCGTCGCCGACACGCTCGAACATCAACCAGCGTCTCGTTGTGCGCGAGCCGTAGCTGGGGGGCGATAAGCGCTTTACTTTTCCTGATTTCGAGTGAAACGGAATCGCGACAAGTAACGGTTTCGCCTCGTGATTTCGTGCGCCGTCGACGCCTCCCGTCTTAGCCCCTGAGACATCGTCCAAGTACGATTGTCTTGCCGAAAAGGCCGTTGGGGAAATCTCGATACGAAGACTGGTCACTGCATGTCCGGCATGCGGATGCAGAGGCTTTTCGCCACGGATCACCGACTATCGACATCGATTCAGCCCGGCCGGGGATCGGCAAACCAACCATCGGAGATCAGGATGCAACGCATGAAGAATGTCGTTTTGCGCGCCATCGCTTTCGCCGTGGCCTCGTGTGCCTGTCAACAGGTCGCGGCCCAGTGCACGACCATTTCCGCGCTTCCGTACACGATCAGTGCGGCGGGGCAGTACTGTCTGGCGGCCGATCTGACCACGTCGGCCAGCACCGGTATTTCCATCGGCACCAGCAATGTGGAGGTCGATTGCGGAGGTCATTCAGTGACGAAGAATGCGGGGAGTGTGTTGTCCTCCCAAGGCATCACCACGAACTACGTGAACAATCTTTCGGGAATCACGGTCAAGAACTGCAAAGTGCAGGGCTTCGATACCGCGATCCGGGTGAAGGCGACCAACATCGAGATTGCCAACAACCGGCTGAATCAGCCGAAGAATCACGGCATCTATGCCAGCGGCAACAATGTCCGGATTACCGGCAACAAGCTCCTGGATGCGTTCAGCGATGCCGGCAACAACTTCCAGCAGAACATCACCGTGGACGGGCTGAGCTGGTCCTCGACGGCGCAAGTGGTCAGGATCCTCGACAACACCATTGTCGGTTCGCACGGCAACCCGGACATCATCGCGATCGCTGTCGATGGTGACGATATCGAAGTCTCCGGGAACAAGATTCTCGATCTGCGGCCGAGCGCAGGCGGTGAAGCGTTGACTATTCTCGGTGGCGTCACCCAGGCGAAGATGTCGCGTAATGCCATCATGGCGCGTGTTCCCAATGTGGTCGCGCCGCTGATGCGTCCCGACCTGTGCGAAGACAACGTGCATGTCGGACTTGTGACCAACCTCGGCCAGGATGGCGTGGCGGGTATCGCCCGTTGCACCACGGCGGTCGATAACTACGAAAAACCGTAACGCGGATCGCGTATCTGGAAATTCCGCACGCCAAGGATGGCATGAGGTCATTTTTATCACTGCTGCCATCAATTGGGGGATTCATGCGTACTGCTCTAGCTGCGTTTCTAATCTTGTTGGGTCTGATATCCAGTGCGGATGTCAACGCGTGCGATACCGTTGTTGCCGACGACACCTATCAGATCGTCGATTCCGGCTCCTACTGTCTGGCTGCGGATCGCGTCGTCCCGATCTCCATCATCGGCGGCGACGTCGAGCTGGACTGCCAGGGGTATGCAATCGCTGATGATTCCGGCACGCAATTTGCCGGCGTCTATATCGATACTGTGGCAGGCGTGACGGTTCGGAATTGCCAGATCAGCAACTTTCAGATCGGCATCTATCTGCGCTCAGGCGACCACAGCCAGCTGGTCAACAACGCGATCTCGAAGGCACGGAGCGCGGCGATCTCGGTCTATGCCCGTGATGCCAGGTTGATCGGGAACAGGATCATCAACTACGACAACCCTTATGCCGCCTGGCAGGAGAACATCCAGCTCTATCTGGCGGATCGGGCCGTGGTGATGAACAATGTCATCGCCGGTTCGCACGGTTCTTCGGTTGTCGGGTTGCTGCTCGACGGGTCTGCCGATGTGCAGGTCGTCGGAAATCAGTTCCTGGATTTCACGACCTCCGATCCTTATCGCAATGCCGCCGTCGAGGTGCGTCACTCCGAACGCCCCAAGTTCATCCACAACACGATGATGATGCGCGCGGCCGATGCGCAGGGGTTAACCGGGATCACGTCCGATGTCGAAGCGAGCTGTATCGCGAACCTCGCCGTCGGCGTTTCCCATTCCGGTTTCGATGATTGCCTGGTCGCGGAGCGCAATACCGAAGCACCGTAAGCGGTATGTCCAGGAGCGTGCGGGCGCGAGCCCGCCGCTCCAGCCGTCAGAACAGACCCTCGATTGGCGTTTCCAGCAGTTCTGCAGTCTCGTGTGCCAATTGCCGCAGGCGCGAGACTCCAAGATCCCGGATCAGGCTATGGCTGTGGTGCGGCACTTCGGAATCGATGATGTCGTGCGGCGCGATGTTCTTGTCGTGGACGCCGGGAATGAATTCGATGCCGGCGGCTGCGTAGCAGTGCTGCACCATCGCCGAGCAGAACACGGCGCCATCTTTTTCCAACAAGTTCTTGCGTCGGCGCAGGCGGCGGCTGTACATCGCCATGACAGTTCCCGCCAGTTCGCTGATCGAATAGCTCGGCAGGCCCGCCAGCAGTTCTAGGGCCGCGGTTTGCACCTTCAACACCTGGCCGGGGTCGAGGCCGAAGTCGAGCACGGCGACGTTCGGGAATTTCTCCGAGTCGAAGTAGCGGTCGAGGCGATTCTCCTGCACGCCGACGCGGATCTGCCGATAGCGGAAATCCAGGTCTGATTCGATCACCCACCAGCGCCCGTCGACACGGCGTTCATTGAAGACGAAGACATGCGACCACTGGCTACGATGACCATCGGCGGTGAGCGGCGCCTGCGCCTTGCGGATCATCTTGCTGGTCAAGTCGCTGCCGGCGCACAGGCCGATGCGGCCGGGGGCGGCGTGCTTTTCGAGGAAAGCGGCGTTGCCGGTTTGCGATTCCATGCGCGGACCTCAGCGAGGGCTCATGCCGCGACGGCCATGCTCGAAGTCCGCATGGCCGAGATCATTTCGTTCACGAGAGCGGCGCTGCGTTCTGGGCTTTCCATCGGGAACAGATGACTGCCCTCGATCCACGCCAGCCGATCGCCGACCAGACGCCTGGTCGCGCGCAGGCCGGTCTGGCGCATTTCGCGCGAGCGGGTGCCGGCGATGAAGGACACCGGAATCGTCAGCTGCGAAGCCGCCGCGACCACGCTGCTACTTGGGATGCTGCGATAGATCTGGTATTCGACGTTCCGATCGAATAGGAGTTCGCGGCCCTCGTTCGTGGCGACGGTGCCCAGCTCCGCGTAATCGCGCAACACGCGCGAATCCCACGCTGCGAAACCGGGTTTGACAGCGTAATGCGCATGGACGGCGTCGACATCGGGCCAGTGCGTGCGGCGTTGCAGCGTCTGATTGAGCGGGATGAAGTGCCGATCGAGCCCGCTCCAGCGGCCGATCTTGAGCAGGCGCGCACTGAAGCCGGCGATTAGCGGAGAATCCAGCAGCACGATGCCGGATACCTTCTCGCCAAGCTTGCGCGCTGCGAGCAGGCTCAGGTACCCGCCAAGCGAATGGCCGACCAGCCACAGACGGCCACCTTGCGTCTCAACCGTCTGCACGTGTTCGCACAGCTGATCGACCAGACGCGGCCAGCCCCGGCTGACGGGGTAGTGCGGATCGTGGCCGTAACGATCGATGGCGGAGATCTCGAATTCCGGCGCCCACGCCTCGAACAACCGGCGATAGATCGGTGCCGGGAAGCCATTGGCGTGGGAGAAGACGATGTGGTCCTTCATCGTGCGGAAACCTGCGTGCCTATTCCGGATCGTAATCCAAATTCGAGGCCAGCCAGCGCTCCACCTGCGTCAGCGACACCCCCTTGCGCCGGGCATAGTCCTCGGCCTGCTCCTTGGAGACACGGCCGACCACGAAATACTGGCTGCGGGGATGGCTGAAGTAATAGCCGGACACGGCCGCGGTGGGCAGCATGGCGAAGCTTTCGGTCAGGCTCATGCTGGCGTTGCTGCCGGCGTCGAGCAGGGTGAACAGCGTGGCTTTCTCGCTGTGCTCGGGGCAGGCGGGATAGCCGGGGGCGGGGCGGATGCCGCGATAGCCTTCGGCGATCAGCGCCTCGTTGTCGAGCGCTTCGTCCGGCGCGTAGCCCCAGAATTCGGTGCGCACGCGCTGGTGCAGGCGCTCGGCGAATGCTTCGGCCAGGCGATCGGCCAGCGCCTTGAGCAGGATGGCGTTGTAGTCGTCGTGCGCCGCCTCGAAGCGGGCAACGTGCGGCTCGATGCCGATGCCGGCGGTGACGGCGAATGCGCCGATCCAGTCCTGCTTGCCTGATGCCTTCGGTGCGATGAAATCGGCGAGGCAGAAGTCCGGGCGATCGACGGGCTTGTCGGTCTGCTGGCGCAGGAAGTGCAATCGCGTCTGTCCGTTTTCACAGGACAACAGAACGTCGTCGCCTTCGCTGTGCGCCGGCCACAAGCCGAACACGGCCTTCGCGGTGAGCCATTTCTCGGCGACGATCTTGTCGAGCATCGCGCGTGCATCGCGATACAGTTCGGTTGCTTGTTTGCCGACGATTTCGTCGTTGAGGATCGCGGGATATTTCCCGGCCAGTTCCCATGCCTGGAAGAATGGCGTCCAGTCAATGATCTCGATCAGTTCCGCCAGCGGATAGTCGTCGAAGACGTGCAGGCCCGGCTGATTCGGAGTGGGCGGCGTGTATTCGTCCCAGCCACCGTCGAATTTCTGCCCGCGCGCCTTTTCGAGAGACACGAGACGCTTGGCGTCGCCGCGATTCTTGTGGCGCTGGCGGATCTCGGCGTAGTCGGCGTCATTGGCGGCGACGAAACCAGCGCGCATGTCGCGCGAGATCAGCGACTGCGCCACACCAACGGCGCGCGAGGCGTCCTTTACCCAGACCGTCGGCGCGCTGTAGTGCGGGTCGATCTTGAGCGCGGTATGCGCGCGCGAGGTCGTGGCGCCGCCGATCAGCAGCGGCATTTCGAAGCCTTGCCGCTGCATTTCGCGCGCGACATGGCTCATTTCTTCCAGGGATGGCGTGATCAGCCCCGACAGGCCGATCAGGTCGGCATTTTCCGCGCGGGCGCGATCGAGGATGGTTTGCGCCGGCACCATCACCCCGAGATCGACCACATCGAAGTTGTTGCAGGCCAGCACCACGCCGACGATGTTCTTGCCGATGTCGTGGACGTCGCCCTTGACGGTGGCCATGACGATCTTGCCATTGGACTTGCCGACGTCGCCGGTCCTTTCTTTCTCGGCCTCGATGTAAGGCAGCAGATAGGCCACGGCCTTTTTCATCACGCGCGCGGACTTCACCACCTGCGGCAGGAACATCTTGCCGGCACCGAACAGGTCGCCGACCACGTTCATACCGTCCATCAACGGCCCTTCGATCACATCGAGCGGGCGGGTCGACTGCGCGCGGGCTTCCTCCGTGTCGGTCTCGACGTACTGATCGATGCCATGCACGAGTGCATGGCTCAGGCGCTCGCGCACGGACTTGCCGCGCCACGCCAGATCCTCGACCTTGGCTTCGCCTTTCCTGCCCTTGTAGCGCTCGGCGATTTCGAGCAGGCGTTCGGTGGCATCCTTGCGCCGGTTCAGCACCACATCCTCGACGCGTTCGCGCAGTTCCGGATCGAGGTCATCCACGATCAGCAGCGCGCCGGCATTGACGATGCCCATGTCCATGCCGGCCCTGATGGCGTGATAGAGGAACACGGCATGGATCGCCTGGCGCACGGTCTCGTTGCCGCGGAAGGAGAACGAGACGTTCGACACACCGCCCGACACATGACAATGCGGCAGCGTGCGCTTGATGATGCGCGTGGCTTCGATGAAGTCGACAGCGTAGTTGTCGTGTTCCTCGATGCCGGTGGCGATGGCGAAGATGTTGGGGTCGAAGATGATGTCTTCCGGCGGGAAGCCCACTTGTTCCGTCAGTATGCGGTAGGCGCGCGTGCAGATCTCGACCTTGCGTTGGCAGGTGTCGGCCTGGCCTTGTTCGTCGAAGGCCATCACCACCGCGGCGGCGCCGTAGCGCAGCACCTTGCGCGCGTGCTCGATGAAGACGTCTTCGCCTTCCTTCAACGAGATCGAATTGACCACGCCCTTGCCTTGCAGGCACTGCAGGCCGGCTTCGATCACGCTCCACTTGGACGAGTCGACCATCACCGGAATGCGGGCGATGTCGGGTTCGGAGGCGATCAGGTTGAGGAAGCGCGACATGGCCTTCTCGGAATCGATCAGGCCTTCGTCCATGTTGACGTCGAGGATTTGCGCACCGTTGGCGACCTGCTGGCGCGCCACCTCCACAGCCTCGTCGTAACGCTCTTCCTTGATCAGCTTGCGGAACTGCGCACTGCCAGTGACGTTGGTGCGTTCGCCGACGTTGACGAACAGCAGTTCTGGCGTGATGACCAGCGGTTCCAGGCCGGACAACCGGGTATGACGGGGTGGGGGAGTGTTCGAATTCATCGTGGACTGCTGCATTCCGATATCGCTTACCAGACCTTGTAGACGCGGCCGCTTTCCACGCCTTCGACGCTGCGGCGATACGCCAGCGCGGCGCGTGCCGCCGGGACCGGCTCGAAACCGGGGAAGAAATCGCGGTAGGCGTCCCAGGATTCCTGCAGCGCGTTCGGGCTGACCACGTTGATGCGCAGACCACGGCCGAGTTCGCAGGCCGCGGCGCGCACGAAGCCTTCGACGGCACTGTTGACCGCGGTGGCGTTCACGCCCTGGCGGATCGGTTCCTCGGTGAGGATGCCGGTGGTGAGGGTGATCGAGCCGTTGTCGTTGAGATGGTGTTGGCCAATCAAGGCGAGCCGGACCTGGCCGAGCAGCTTGTCCTGCAGTCCGGTGTCGAATTGCGCTGGCGTCATCCCGGCGAGCGGACCGAAATGGACGTTGCCGGCGGTGGCGACGATGGCGTCGATCTTGCCGGTGGCTGCGAACAACGCGGCAACGCTGGCGTCATCACGCAAGTCGACCTTGTAGTCGCCGCTGTTGCGCCCGGCGCGCAGGATTTCGTGCCCGTCGGACAATTCGGCATCGACTGCACGGCCGAGCGTGCCGCCGGCGCCGACGATCAGAATCCTCATGCGTTCGGTACCTTCATCAATCGTTTTCCATCAAGACGTGTCTTCATCAAGACGCGGTCAGGCCGCGTCCGCCAGTGTCGCCGCCGGCAGCGAACGCGGCGTGATGCCATGCACGGCCTCCGCGATCGCACGGATGTGCGCGGGCGTGGTGCCGCAGCAGCCGCCGACCAGATTGAGCAGGCCGGAGGTAGCAAACTCGCGCAGCGTGGCCGCCATGTCCTCCGGTGTTTCGTCGTATTCGCCGAATGCGTTGGGCAGGCCGGCATTGGGATGCGCGCTGACGTAGGCGTCGGCGATCGTGGCCAGCGTCTCCACATGCGGGCGCAGGTCCTTCGCGCCCAGCGCGCAGTTGAGGCCGACCGACAACGGCCGCGAATGCGAGACGGACGCGTAGAACGCCTCAGCTGTCTGGCCCGACAGAGTGCGTCCCGAGGCATCGGTGATGGTGCCGGAGATCATCACCGGCAATCGCGCGCCACGCGCCTCGAAGGCTTCCTCGATCGCGAACAGCGCCGCCTTGGCGTTGAGCGTGTCGAAGATGGTTTCCACCATCAGCGTGTCGGCGCCGCCGTCGATCAGGCCGTCGGCGGCTTCGCGGTAGGCGATGCGCAATTCGTCGAAGCTGGTGTTGCGGAAACCAGGATCGTTGACGTCGGGGCTGATCGATGCGGTGCGGCTGGTCGGACCGAGCACGCCGATCACGAAGCGCGGCTTGCCGGGTGTCTTGGCCTCGACCGCATCGCAACACTCTCGCGCCAGTTGTGCGCCTGCCTTGTTCAACTCGTAGACGATGTGCTCGAGGTGGTAGTCGGCCTGGCTGACGGTGGTGGCGTTGAAGGTGTTGGTCTCGATGAAATCCGCACCGGCCTCCAGGTATTCGGTGTGGATGCCGCCGATGATGTCCGGGCGCGTGAGCAGCAGGAGGTCGTTGTTGCCCTTCAGGTCATGGCCGCAGTTCGCGCCGTGGACGTGGGCTTCCTGCGGCTGTGTGCTGTCGTAACCGCCGACGAAGCGCTCGCCGCGGTAGTCGTCTTCCTCCAGCTTGTGGCGCTGGATCATGGTGCCCATGGCGCCATCGATGATCAGGATGCGTTCGGCCAGAGCGCGTTGCAGTGCGGCGACGCGTTGCGGGTTCAACCAGGGAAGCGTTTTCATCAGGCTTGTTCCATCCGGATCATGGTTTGCGTGGCCATGGATTGCTTGATCATGATTTCTTGGCGATCAACGAAATCACTTCGAAATGCGGCGGCCGTTTCTCGCGCGTCACGGTGCTGCATTCCAGAGTGCGCACGCCCGCCTTGTCGGCGAAGCGGCGCAGCTCCTTCTCGGTGAAACCGAGGTTGGCGTGGCCGTAGGCCTCGACCGCGCTGCGGTGTTCGTGATGCGCCAGGCTGCACAGCAACAAACGCCCGCCGGGCCTGAGCACGCGCGCAGCCTCGGCCACGGCCTGGGCGGGTTTATCGGCGTAGGTGAGGGCGTGCATCAGCACGACCAGGTCGAAGCTGGCCTCCTCGAAGGGCAGGGCGTGCATGTCGCCTTCGCGCACTTCGACGTTGCGGAAGCGGCGCAGGCGCTCGCTGGCCGCCGCCACCACGCGCGGGCTGGTGTCCACACAGACGTAGCGGCGCGAATGCGGGGCCATCAGCTCGGCCAGGACGCCGTCGCCGGAGGCGATGTCGAGCACGTCACCCGGTTCCAGCAGTGGCAGCGCCGAACGCGCCAGCGCTTCCCAGGTACGCCCGGGAGAGTAGTGGCGCTCCATGTCGCCGGCCACGGAATCGGCCCAGTTGCGATCGGCCGCGCGCGTCGCCAGGACGGCGGGCACGCGTTCGGCGTCCTGGCGCAGCAGCGGGTCGTCACTGCCGGTCGACAGGGCCTGCCAGAGGGCGCGCTGGGCGGGGTCGAGCGTGGTCTCGTCGAACCGGTAGTAGGCCGAGACGCCGGCGCGGCGGTCGCGCACCAGCCCGGCTTCCTTGAGCTTGGCCAGATGGGTGGAGACGCGTGGTTGGGCCAGGCGCGTGATCGAGGCCAGTTCGGCCACGGTGAGCTCCTCGCTTTCCAGCAGCGCCAACAGCCGCACCCGCGTGGCGTCGGCCAGGACTTTGAGCCGGGACGACCAGCCTTCCAGATCCATAAATATCTTCCTATCGCGATATAGAGATAATTGTGGGGCCGGTGTCACGGACGGTCAAGGGCAGGCGGGACGAGCGGCAAGGCACATCCGTGCCCCGGTGGCGCCGAACCATGAATCTCGAACAACGACCGATCGGCACGGCGAAGACGGCCGGCACTCGAAACCGGATGCGGTCGCAGCGCGAAACACACGGGACCGGCGCCTGCTTATCGATACCGTCCCGCCATCTCGACAAGGCGGGACAGTGCGGGAATTCCAAACCGGCAGACTCGTTCTGACTTCCCGCGCCAGCTACAATTCCGCATCTTGATTCGATGCCGGAGCGCGACGTGGAGTTTGGATTCACCGAAGAGCAGCTGATGATCCAGGATGTGGCCCGACGCATCGCGCAGGAAAAGATTGCGCCGAGCGCCGAGCATTTCGACAAGACTGGCGAATTCCCGCTCGAGAACATCAAGCTGCTCGGCGAGAACGGATTGATGGGAATCGAAGTGCCTGCCGAATACGGCGGCGCCGGCATGGACCCGGTCAGCTACGTCCTGGCGATGGTCGAGGTGGCCGCCGGCGATGCCGCGCACTCCACCATCATGTCGGTCAACAACTCGCTGTTCTGCAACGGCATCCTCACCAACGGCACTGAAGCGCAGAAGCAGAAGTACGTGCGCGCGATCGCCGAGGGCAAGGCAATCGGCGCCTTCGCGCTGACCGAGCCGCAGTCCGGCTCCGATGCCACCGCCATGCGCTGCCGCGCGGTGAAGCAGGCCGACGGCACCTTCGTGATCAACGGCAAGAAGAGCTGGATCACCTCCGGCCCGGTCGCCAAATACATCGTGCTGTTCGCGATGACGGACGCGGACAAGGGCGCACGCGGCATTTCCGCGTTCCTCATCGACACCGACCGCGCCGGCTTCCATCGCGGCAAGACCGAGCCCAAGCTCGGCATCCGCGCCTCGGCCACCTGCGAGATCGAATTCGCCGATTACGTGGTGCAGCCGGACGAAGTGCTTGGCGATGAAGGCCATGGCTTCAAGATCGCGATGGGCGTGCTGGACGCCGGCCGCATCGGCATCGCCTCGCAGGCGATCGGCATCGGCCGCGCCGCCTACGAGGCTACGCTCGCCTACGTGCGCGAGCGCAAGGCCTTCGGCCAGCCGATCGGCGCCTTCCAGATGACCCAGGCCAAGATCGCCGACATGAAGTGCAAGCTGGATGCGGCGTTGCTGCTGACGCTGCGCGCGGCCTGGCTGAAGGGGCAGGGACAGAAGTTCACCACCGAGGCGGCCGTCGCCAAGCTCACCGCGTCCGAAGCGGCGATGTGGATCGCGCACCAGGCCGTGCAGATTCACGCCGGCATGGGCTATTCGAAGGAAATGCCGCTCGAACGTTATTTCCGCGACGCCAAGATCACCGAAATCTACGAGGGCACCAGCGAGATTCAACGTCTCGTCATCGCCCGCCATGAAACTGGACTGCGCTAAGCCGCAATCAACGGAACTCCCAAGATGAGCCCCAAACCTTCTGCCGTGCGCCGCAAAGCGGATCGCGATGGCGCCGCTTTGCCCAAACCCGCTTCGTCCAAGTCGCTTTCGTCCAAATCGGCTTCGCCCAAGCCCGCCCTCCTTGAACCCATCTTCCAGGCCCTGCGCAAGCGCGCCGCCAAGGCGGGCGGCGGCAAGGCGGGGCAGGACATCGCCATCGCCTTCGCCAATGCCTTCTACCACCGCATGAGCGAGGACGAGCTGCCACAGCACAGCGCCGACGGATGGGCGGCATTGGCCAGCGATTTCCTCGCCTTCGCCAGCAACCGCAAGCGTGGCGTCGCCAACGTGCGCCTGTTCAATCCGCAGCAGAAGACGCACGGCTGGGAATCGCCGCATACCGTGCTGCAGATCGTCAACGACGACATGCCATTCCTAGTCGATTCGGTGACGATGGCGCTGGCCGATCACGGCATCGGCGTGCACGTGCTGGGACATCCGATGGTGCAGGTCACGCGTACCGCCGCCGGCAAGCTGACGGCGGTGGGCGAGGGTGAGTTCGAGTCGATGATGCACCTGGAGATCGATCGCCAGTCGGCCGCCGACAGCGCGAAGATCGAAGCGGCGATTCGCGGTGTGCTGGATGACGTGCGTGGAATCGTCTCCGACTGGGATGCGATGCGGCAGAAGATGCTGACGATCGCCGACGATGTCGGCTCACGCCGGATGCCGTTGTCGGACGCCGGCCGTCACGAGGCGCAGGAATTCCTGCGCTGGGCCGCCGCCGATCATTTCACCTTCTTCGGCTATCGCGAATACGCCGTCGAGAAGCAGGGCAAGGACGAAGTGTTGCGCAGCCTCCCGGACAGCGGCCTGGGCCTGTTGCGCGGCAAGGAAGTCGGCAAGGCGCGCCTGCTCAAGACGCTGGCTGCGTCGAAGATGCCGCAGTCGGGCGCCGTCGACGCGCTGATCCTGACCAAGAGCAACTCGCGTTCCACCGTGCATCGCCCGGGCTACATGGATTACATCGGCGTGCTTAGCTTCGATGCCAAGGGCAAGCCATCGGCCGAACAGCGCTTCCTCGGACTGTTCACCTCCAGCGCCTACAACCGCCGTCCGTGGGACATCCCGCTGGTGCGCGAGCGCTACGAATACGTCATGCGCGCTTCCGGCCTGAAGCCAAACAGCCACAGTGGCAAGGCACTCAAGCACATTCTGGAGACGCTGCCGCGCGACGAGCTGTTCCAGTCGAGCGAGGAAGAGCTGTTCCAGCTGGCCACCGGCATCCTCGGCCTGCAGGAACGCGTGCGCAGCAAGCTGTTCCTGCGCCGCGACCGCTACGGCCGCTACTACTCGATCCTGGCCTACATCCCGCGCGATCGCTACAACACGGACATGCGCCTGCGCATCGAGGCGATGCTCAAGCGTGAACTGCAGGCGGATGAAGTCGACAGCAACATGCTGGTCGGCGAATCGCCGCTGGCGCAGCTGCACATGCTCGTGCGTCCGCGCTCGGGTGCGAAGGTCGAAGCCGATCAGGGCGTGCTCGACGCCGGTCTCGCCGACATCGTGCGCAACCGCTATGACGAACTGCGCGACCGCCTCATCGCCATTCACGGCGAGCACGATGGTTTGACGCTGGCCTCGCAGTACGGCCGCGCGCTGCCGGCCGCCTATCTGCAGGAAACGAGCGCGGAAGCCGCCGCCGAGGACGTGCGCCGCATCGCTTCGCTGCAGGACGCCGAGGACATCGCGCAGAGCCTGCAGCGCACGGACAAGACCCTGCGGCTGAAGCTCTATCGCTGGCATGACGATATCCCGCTCTCCGACGCGCTGCCGATGATGGAGAACATGGGGCTGCGCGTGATCTCCGAGCATCCCTATTCGATGCAGATCGATGGCAAGACGGTGTATCTGCAGGATTTCGAGGTCGAGCATGCCTTCTCGAAGCAGGCACGCGACTTCGACGTCGACGCAGTGGCCGCCAACTTCGAGGAGGCCTTCGAGCAGATCTGGCGCGGCGGTGCGGAAAACGACGGCTTCAACCGTCTGGTGCTGAGCGCGAGTCTGAACTGGCGCCAGGTGGCCGTGCTGCGCGGTTACTGCAAATACCTGTTGCAGGTTGGCGTGCCGTTCTCGCAGAGCTACGTGGAGGAAACCTTCGCGCGGTATCCGCTGCTGGCGCGTTTGCTGGTGGAAATGTTCGAGGCCCGTTTCGATCCGTGTACCGGCCATGAGACGCCTGCGCAGATCGCCAACGGCGTCGAACACTTCTCCAAGCAACTGCGCGCGCTCAGCGCAGGCGATGACGAAGTGCTGAAGGCGCTGCAACCGGTGATCGACGCCCGTCGCAACGGCCGCAACACACAGTACGACAGTGTGCGCAAGGCGCTGAAAGCGCTGCTTGAACGCGTGTCGAGCCTGGACGAGGACCGCATCGTGCGCAGCTTCATGAGCGTGATCGACGCGACCCTGCGCACCGGCTACTACCAGATCGAAATGAAGGAGAAGGCTGGCTACACCGCGCCGGACCGCGAGTACATCAGCTTCAAGTTCGACTCGTCCAAGGTGCCGGATCTGCCCAAGCCGCGTCCGTATCGCGAGATCTTCGTGTACGGACCGCGCGTGGAAGGCGTGCACCTGCGCTTCGGGCCGGTCGCCCGCGGTGGCCTGCGCTGGTCGGATCGCCGCGAGGACTTCCGCACCGAAGTGCTCGGCCTGGTGAAGGCGCAGATGGTGAAGAACACCGTGATCGTGCCGGTTGGTTCCAAGGGCGGCTTCTTCGTCAAGCGTCCGCCCATCGGTGGCGATCGCGACGCGGTGCTGGCCGAAGGCATCGCCTGCTACAAGCAGTTCATCAATGGCTTGCTCGACATCACCGATAATCTCGTTGATGGCAAGGTGGTACCGCCGAAGAACGTAGTGCGCCATGACGCTGACGATCCCTATCTCGTCGTCGCCGCCGACAAGGGCACAGCGACGTTCTCCGACATCGCCAACGGCATCGCGCGCGAGCATGGCTTCTGGCTCGACGATGCCTTCGCTTCGGGCGGCTCCGTCGGTTACGACCACAAGGGCATGGGCATCACCGCCAAGGGTGCGTGGGAGTCGGTGAAGCGGCATTTCCGTTCGCTCGGCCGCGACAGCCAGACACAGGACTTCACCTGCGTCGGCATCGGCGATATGTCCGGCGACGTGTTCGGCAACGGCATGCTGCTGTCGAAGCACATCCGGCTGGTGGCCGCGTTCGACCATCGCCATGTCTTCCTCGACCCGAACCCGGATGCGGCCAAGTCGTTCAAGGAACGCACCCGCATGTTCAAGCTGCCGCGTTCGAGCTGGGACGATTACGACAAATCGCTGATCAGCAAGGGCGGCGGCGTGTGGCCGCGTAGCGCCAAGTCGATTCCGATCAGTGCCGATGTGCGGGCCGCGCTCGGCATCGAAGGCAATGTCAGCGCGTTGAGCCCGAATGAACTGCTGAACGCCATCCTCAAGGCGCCGGTTGATCTGCTCTGGAACGGCGGCATCGGCACCTACGTCAAGGCCAGCACCGAAAGCCATGGCGAAGTGGGCGATCGCGCCAACAACGCCATCCGCGTCGACGGTCGAGACCTGCGCTGCAAGGTGGTAGGCGAGGGCGGCAACCTCGGCCTTACCCAGCGTGGCCGTATCGAAGCTGCGTTGACGTCGGGTGTCCTGCTCAACACCGACTTCATCGACAACTCGGCCGGCGTGGATACTTCCGACCACGAGGTCAATATCAAAATCCTGCTCAATGCGCAGGTGCAGGCGAAGAAGCTCAAGTTCGAAGCGCGCAACGAGCTGCTGGCATCGATGACCGACGAGGTCGCCGCGCTGGTGCTCAACGACAACTACCGTCAGAACCAGGCGTTGAGCCTGATGGAGCGGATGAGCGTCTCGCGTCTTGGTTCGAAGCAACATTTCATCCAGACGCTGGAGGCGCAAGGTCTGCTCGATCGCCAGATCGAGTTCCTGCCGTCCGATGCCGAGATCGCCGAACGCAAGGCGCGCGGGCTCGGATTGACGCGCCCGGAACTGTCGGTGCTGTTGTCCTATTCGAAGCTGGTCGCATTCCAGCAGCTGCTCGATTCGGACGTGCCCGAGGATGCGTATCTCTCGAAGGAGCTGGTGCGCTACTTCCCGGCGCCGTTGCAGAAGAAGTACGCAAAGGCGATGGAACAGCACCGCCTGAAGCGCGAGATCATCGCCACCGCGGTCACCAACTCCACGATCAACCGCATGGGCGCGACCTTCCTGCTGCGCATGCAGGAAGACACCGGCCGCAATCCGGGCGAAGTCGCCAAGGCCTTCACGATCACGCGCGAAACGCTGGACGCGCGCGACCTGTGGGCGCAGATCGATGCGCTCGACGGCAAGGTGGCCGAATCGGTGCAGATCGACGCGTTGCAGGTGATCTGGTCGCTGCAGCGCTCGATGACGCGTTGGCTGTTGGCACGTCCGGGCGCGATTCCCGACATTACCGCCGCGATGGAGCGCTACCACGACGGCTTCCGCGACGTGCGCGCCGGCGAGAACATCATCACCGCCTCGCAGCGCCCCGCCTACGAGGCTACCCTGCGCGACTGGCGTGAGAAGGGCGTTCCGGACGATCTGGCTGGCCAGCTGTCCGCGCTGCCGTACCTGGAAGCGTGCTGCGACATCATCGAGCTCGCGCGCGATCGCAAGCTCAAGCCGGTCGACATCGCCCGTGTGCACTTCCGTCTCGGCGACGCGCTGCATCTGCCGTGGTTGCTGGCGCAGATCGACGCGTTGCCGGTGGAAGGTCGTTGGCATGCTGTCGCCCGCAGTGTGTTGCGCGACGAACTGGCGACGCAGCAGCGTGCGCTGGTCGGGCAGGTGTTGTCGATTCCAGGCAACGATCCGGATGCCCGCGTGAAGCAGTGGCTGGAGCGCGACGATGCGTCGCTGCGTTTCACACTGTCCATGCTCAACGAACTGGCGGCGCAGAAGACGTTGGATTACCCGACGGCTTCGGTGGCGGTGCAGCGATTGGCGCAGCTGGCCGCTCGGAACTGATCAGAGTTGGGACAACATCCTCTCCCGCTGACGGGAGAGGATGCGCGAATTGAGAAATCGCCCGTCATTCCGGCTTGACCGGCCATACGGCTGTCAAAAACCGCCGGGATGGCGGCAATCAAGCACGGTCACTCACCCATTCGCCAACGCCTGCAAGCGGTCATACGCACCGTTGAACACATTCTGATCGCCGGGGAAGGTGCCCGAATCCGCGTACTGCCAGATCGTGTAGTAACCCCAGGCATAAGGCAGCGTGCCGGGACTTGAGGAATAACGTGCCACCCACAGCGGGTTGTTGCCACTGAAATTCCCCGCCGTCCCCACGCACTGCGACCACCAGCTGGTGCTGGTATAGATCATGGCCCAGCGGCCGGTGCGGGCGTGGTACTGGTTGACGAAGGACGCGATCCAGTTCGCCATCGCGCTCTGGCTGAGGCCGTAGCAGGTCGCGCCGTAAGGGTTGTATTCCACATCGAGCGCGCCCGGCAGCGTCTTGCCGTCACGGGACCAGCCGCCGCCGTGATCGACGAAATAATTGGCCTGCGTGGCGCCGCTGGACACGTCGGGACGGGCGAAGTGATACGCGCCACGAATCATGCCGACGTTGTACGAACCGTTGTACTGCTGCGCGAAGTAGGGATTGGTGTAACCGGTGCCCTCGGTGGCCTTGACGTAGGCGAAGCGGGCGCCGTTGCTCCAGGCCGCGCTCCAGTTGACGTTGCCCTGCCAGCCGCTCACATCCATGCCCGGCACCGAAGCGGCCAGTGTCGCGGTGATGGTGGCGTACTTGGGCACCTGCCAGTTGCCTTCATGCAGGCGAATCTGCGAGCCCATAGCGTGATCCTGGGCGACGATGCGCGCAGCCGTCGCAGAGTCGATGTCGGGATTGAGTCGTTCCAGCCAATCCGGTTCGAGGCCCGGAGGCAATTGTGCATTCTTCGAGATGTCGTCCGCCGACCAGGCCGACGGGATGGCGAGCACGCAGGATGCGGCGAGCAGGGCGATCTTGAAGCGGGAAGCCAATGACATGAATTCTCTCCTCGGAGTGGGATATCCGGTGCCGGTCGAAGCACGTCGGTCAAAGCGCGACGGTCAAAACACGCTGGCCGAAGCGTGCGGGGGCGAAGCACGCGGCGGGACGGCGATCGGCCGTGGGGCGGCGTTTCGCCGCGGCACGATGGCGTCCGGGGCGAGGATAGGCAGTGAAGACGTCGTGACCGTGCGAAGACACGGCGCGGCGGCGCCAAATCGGACACGACGTCACAGCGGCGTCGCTGTTATGCTGAATGCATCGCTCTGGAGCCGCCGATGACCGCGACGCCCCGCATCGCCTTTCTCGCCAGTCCCGCCGACGGTGCGCAGGATGCGCAATCGCAGATGATCGAACTGCATGGGCAGGCCGATCCGGCCGATGCCGACGTGATCTGCGCGCTCGGCGGCGACGGTTTCATGCTGCAGACGCTGCATCGGCACGGCGGCCTCGGCAAGCCGGTGTTCGGGATGAAGCTCGGGACCGTCGGCTTCCTGATGAACCAGTACCGCGGCGAGGACCTGATCGATCGCATCACCGCGGCCGAGCCGGCGGTGCTGCGGCCGCTGGAAATGGTCGCGCTGACGGAGTCGGGTGCCTCCGTCGGCTCGCTGGCGTACAACGAAGTCTCATTGCTGCGTCAGACGCGCCAGGCGGCGCATCTGAGCATCGACTTGAACGGCATCACGCGCCTGGACGAGCTGATCTGCGATGGCGTGATGGTGGCGACGCCGGCTGGCAGCACCGCCTACAACTTCTCCGCGCACGGCCCGATCCTGCCGCTGGGCTCGTCGGTGATCGCGCTGACCCCGATCGCCGCGTTCCGCCCCCGGCGTTGGCGTGGCGCGTTGCTGAAGGCCGATACCGAGGTGCGCTTCCGCGTGCTCGATCCCTACAAGCGCCCGGTCAGCGCCACGGCCGACTCGCACGAAGTGCGCGATGTGGTGGAGGTGACGATCCGCGAGTCGCGCGATCGCACCGTCACGCTGCTGTTCGATCCCGAGCACAACCTCGAGGAACGCATCCTCAGTGAACAGTTCATGGTCTGACCAGGGCATGATCCGACTAGAGTCCCGCGCGCGATAATCCCACCATGGCCGTCACTCCTGCTGTCCCGATTCTGACCATCGCGATCTCCTCGCGCGCCTTGTTCGACCTGGAGGACAGCCACGCCCTGTTCGAAGCGCAGGGCATCGATGCCTTCGCCGAACACCAGCGCAGCCGCGAGGACGAGATCCTGGAACCCGGCATCGCCTTTCCGCTGGTGCGGAAGCTCCTGTCGTTGAACGAGGGCGCTCCACCCGAAGCGCCGCGCGTGGAAGTGATCCTGTTGTCGCGCAACTCTTCCGACACCGGGCTGCGCGTCTTCAACTCGATCCAGCATCATGACTTGGCAATCTCGCGTGCCACGTTCACTTCAGGCGCGCCGACCTGGCCGTACCTGCGCCCGTTTGGCGCGCAATTGTTCCTGTCCGCCAATCCGGAATCGGTGCGACGCGCGCTGGAGAACGGCGCGGCGGCCGCGACGATCCTGCCTGCCAAGGCGCCGGCGCATCGCCACGATCAGCTGCGCATTGCTTTCGATGGTGATGCGGTGATCTTCGACGACGAAGGCGAGCGCGTGTCGCGGCAGGGCGGCGTCGAGGCATTCCATCGCCACGAGCGCGAACGCGCACGCGAACCACTTTCGGGCGGTCCGTTCCGCGGCTTCCTCGATGCTTTGCACCGGCTGCAGGCGCTCTATCCGCCGGGTGACGCATCTCCGATCCGGACCGCGCTGGTCACAGCGCGCTCTGCGCCCGCGCATGAGCGCGTGATCCGCACATTGCGCGAGTGGGGCGTGCGCCTGGACGAGGCCCTGTTCCTGGGCGGGCGGCCGAAAGGACCGTTCCTCGACGTGTTCGGCGCCGACATTTTCTTCGACGACTCCTTGCACAACATCGATTCGGCACGCCAGCACGTGACGGCCGGACACGTCCCGCACGGTATCTCCAACTCGGAGAGTTGAGCGCGGTTTTACTTCGGCAGCAGGATCTCGGAAAGCTTCCAGTTCAATCCGGACCGGCTGAACACGAACACCACCGGACGTCCCTTCTGATCGGCCACAGTCGCGGTGAAACGCGACAGCGATTCAAAATCGTATTCCGGGTTCTGCAGTACCTGCGGGCGCGACGCGCCGGCATCATCCTCGCCGGGCGGGGAAAACGGCTCGTTGTTGACACGATCCCAGACCTTGCGGCCTTCCAACATCGCGCTGATGCCGGTGGGCGTGATCAGGCCGTCGATGGCGGTCGCCATGAGTGTGTTCGCCAGGCCGATGCCGAACGTCGCCAGAGGCCCGTCATCGACATGCGCGCCTGCCTCGCGCGCCAGATGATCGGCGAGCTGCGCTTTGAAACTGCTGCGCAGCGCCGGGAAGTCGACCTGCCTCTCCAGCTTCACCGTATCCCCGGTTTTTACCGCTTCGCGGATCGCGCGCACGGTCAGGAACGGACCCGCCGCAACGTAGGCGAGGAGCGCGATCAGAATAGCGACGGCCAGCCAGAGCCATTTCTTCATGAGTGGCGGAACTCGGGAAAGGGGTCGTCCCGATTCTATCGCCTGTCAGAACTCAAGATCGAGCGCCGCGCACAGATAATCCACGAATGGCCCCAGCGTCTGCAGGTCCTTGGCCAGCGTCTGGCGCAGCTTCGGGCCGAGCATGACGCTGTCCTCGATGACGCGCGAAACGACGAAGTTCTTGTGTTTCAGATCGTCGATGAACTCGAAATCCGCCGGGAAGCCGTGCGGCGGCCGCACCAGCATCTCCTCGTCCTCGAGATCGAAGCGGCGCCGCAGCGCCGGCGCGTGCGCGGCCGCTTTCCAGCTGCCGGGATTGTTGAAGATGAATTGACGGATCTGCCGTTGCGTCGAGGTTTCCGGATGCCAGAGCCCCGCGCCGATGAAGCTGTTGCCCGGCTGCAGATGCAGATAGAACGACGGCGCCGGCACCTGCTTGCTGCGCGCATGGAACAGGCGCGCGCCCTGCCAGGTCTTGTATGGCGTCTTGTCGCTGGCGAAACGGGTGTCGCGCTGGATGCGGAACAGCGAGCCGCCGACGGTCTTGGGATCGGAACGGAAGTGCTCGCTAACCGTATGCAGATCGGGCTGAAGATCGGTCAACAGGCGCTGGAAGGGCTCGCGCACATGCGCGTCGTACTCCTCCTTGTGGGCGAGGAACCAGGCGCGTTCATTGTTGCGCGCCAGTCCGCGCAGGAATTTGAAGCTCTTGTCGGTGAAGTAGGTGGTCATAATCGCTCGGCATTCTTGTCGTCATTCCGTTCGTGCACGTCCGTTCGCGCATGAACGACGAAGCTCATGAAGCTCTCTCATTCCAACGATCGATGCAACTCCGCGCCCCAGGCCTCGAGCCGATCAAGGAGGATCTGCTTCGGGCCGTCGCCCGCGTGCGTGAGACGCAATGCGGCGATTTCCGCTCCGTACTGCGACAAGCTCAGTTCAGACAGACCTGATTCTTCGAGCAGGCGGTGCCGGCGGTATTCGTTCCAACGTGAGTGCTCGCTCGGGGTCAGGGTTTCAGGCCAGTTGCGGGCACGATAGCGGAACAGCAGTTCGGGCAATCGCCCATCCTGGAAGCCGAAATCGCGTGCCCCCATGGTCTGCGGCGGCGTCGCGCGTACATCCGCATATCGCCGCTTGTCGCCGTCGCCGATGAAGCCGTCGTAGAGGGCGGCATCGACGTCGGATGGTTCCCGCTCCTGCGTGGCGGCGAAGACGCGCCGCACTTTCTCGGCGAGTTGAGGCGCGGATTCGCGCAGACGCGCGGCGCGCTTTTCGACGAGAGCCGGATCGATGTTCAGGCGCTGGAAATCCTGCTCACGCAGGTGCGCCCACTCGATCAGGGCGGGGCAGCGGTTGAGATGCACTTCCTTCAAGGGAATGCGTGTCTCGCCCTCGGGCAGGTCGGCGTTGCGGATGTAGAGCCTGTCGGCGATGGCGTCGGCGTCGAGATCGAGCAGTGCCTCGGGCTCGCTGTCGAGATCGAACACGATCACGCGGTTGTCGATGCGCGGATGCCGCGCGAGCGGCAACACGGCCGCCGCGCACAGGCGTGCCGCCGGATAACGCTGCGAAACGTGGAGTACAGGGGGCTGTCCGACAAGATCGAGCAGGGAGGCCGCAAAGCGCTTGTCGCGCAGACGCAGCGCATAGTCCCAGAGCCGTGGCTGCGCATGCTTGAGCTTGCGCGCCATGCCGATCAGGGCGCGCACGTCCGACAGCGCCTCGTGGGCATCGCCGATACGCACGTCGTTGGCGGAGGCCAGGTGTTCCAGGCGAAACGAAGTCGCGCCATCGTCGCGCTGTGGCCAGACGATGCCCTCGGGCCGCAGCGCATGCGCGAGACGCATTACGTCCAGAAGATCCCAGCGCGAGTTGCCGCCACGCCATTCGCGTTCGTAAGCATCATAGAAATTGCGGAAAAAACCGTAGCGGATGAATTCGTCGTCGAAGCGCAGCGAGTTGTAGCCTAGCGTGCAGGTTTCCGGCTGCGACATTTCCTCGGCGATCCTGGCGAACGCTTCGGCTTCCGGGATGCCGTCGCGCAGCGCATCCTGCGGCGCGATGCCAGTGACCAGCGAGGCGATCGGGGTGGGCAGGAGATCGTCGGCGGGGCGTACGAAGAAATCGATCGGCTCGTCGATCTCGTTGAGATCGGCATCGGTGCGGATCGCGGCGAACTGGGCGATGCGGCTGCGGCGCGGATCGGTGCCGAAGGTTTCCAGATCGTAGAAGAGGAAGCTCGCGCTCACGCCGTATCCTGCAATGGTGTCAGGCGTGCCAGCACTTGCGCATCGACCGCGGCCCAGTCGACGCCATCCAGCGAATCCAGCCCGTGCGTGGCTTCGATGAGGATTTCGCGCTGGATGTCGCTGCGCTCCAGGGCCACCGCATACGGAATCCGCATGAAGGTGACCATGGTGTAGTGCGGCACGAAGCGGCCGGGATGACGTTCCTGCAGGGCGCGTTCGAGATCCCGTTGCAGGAGGAAGTCGGCATCGTCGACGCGATCGCGCATTTCCAGGTAATTCTCCAGCGCCATCTGCTGGATCGCGGCCGCGTTTGGCTTGCGCTCGGCTTCGAATGCGGCGAAAGCGGCCGCGAGGTCCGCGGTTCCATTGTTTGCATGCGCGTCCAGGTGCCGTGCCAGCGCCACGCAGTCCTCGAACGCGCAATTCATGCCCTGGCCGTGGAACGGCACCATCGCGTGCGCGGCATCGCCGAGCAGCACCGCGCGGCCATCCAGGTGCCAGCGATCGAGGTAAAGCGTCGCCAGCAGGCCCGGCGGATTCTTGGCCCAATCCTTCCTGAGGTCGGGGATCAGCGCCAGCGCGTCGGCGAAATCGCGCTCGAACAAGGCGACGGCGTCGTCCGGCGTCTTCAACGTGGCGAAGCTGGGGCCATCGTGGCCAGGTGTCGACTCGTTGGGGAGGAACAGCGTGACCGTGAAGGTCTTCTCGTCGTTCGGCAATGCGATGCACATGTAGTGCCCGCGCGGCCAGATGTGCAGGGCATTCGGCTCGATGCGGAAACTACCGTCCGGCGTGGGCGGGATTTCGAGTTCCTTGTAGGAATGATCAAGGAATTCGCTGCGTTCGCCGAGGGGGCAATACGCGTTCATCGTCGCACGCAACGCGGAGCCGGCACCGTCGGCACCCACCAGCGTCGGCGCGGAGACTTCGTGGCGCGTGCCATCGCGATCGTCGATGAAGCGGGCGAGGCCAGCATCGAAATCAACACCTTCCAGGCGTCGGTGGAAATGCAGATTGGCGCCCGCACGCGTAGCCAGATCGAGCAGGGTGATGTTGAGATCGCCGCGATGCACCGACCAGATCACTTCGGAATCGTCACGCCCGTAACGCTGCAGCTGCACGCGACCGTCGAGGAAGTGCACCATGCGGCCGCGCATCATGACGGCCTGTCGCATCACCGCATCGTCGGCATCGGCCTGCCGAAGGGCGTGGCGGCCGCGCTCGGCCAGAGCGAGATTGATCGAGCGGCCGCCTTCGTAGCCCTTCACGCGCGGATCGCCGCGCTTCTCGAACACGTCGACTTGCCACCCGCGCCGTGCCAGCAACGTCGCGAGCAGGGCGCCCGCCAGACCGGCGCCGATGATGGTCAGGGACTTACTCATCAGAAGCTCGCTCATGGGGTACGCCAGGCTTCCACTGCGCGGACGAAACGCATGACGTCGGCGTGGGTGTTGTAGAGCGGAACGGGGGAGATGCGGATCACGTCGGGCTCGCGCCAGTCACCGAGGACGCCTTCGCGGGCGAGGAACTCGAAGAGCGAGCGGCCGGCTTCGCGTCCGTTCACGACGCGCAACGAAAGCTGGGCGCCGCGTTGCTCGGGATCGGCTGGCGTGGCGATCTGCAAAACGCCGGTCAACCGCTCATGGATCAACGCTTCGAGATAGCCGGTCAACCGCTTGGATTTTTCACGCAATGCGGGCATTCCGGTCTGCGCGAACAACTCCAGTGATCCGCGCAGCGGTGCCAGGCCGAGAATCGGCGGATTGCTCAACTGCCAGCCGTCGGCGCCGGATGTGGGCGAGAAATCGGGTCCCATGCGGAAGCGCGTGGCCTGATCGTGTCCCCACCAGCCAGCGAAACGCGGGCGGTCCGTGCGCGCATGGCGTGCATGCACGAAGCAGCCGGCCACCGCGCCTGGGCCGGAATTCATGTATTTGTAGTGGCACCACACCGCGAAATCCGCGTCGCTGTCGTGCAGTCGCAGCGGCAGATTGCCGACGGCGTGGGCGAGGTCGAATCCCACCACGGCGCCAGCCGCGTGCCCGAGCCGCGCGATCTCGGCGAGATCGAATGCCTGTCCGGTCCGGTATTGCACGCCGGGCCAGACGATGAGGGCAAGGCGAGGTCCGTGCTCGGCGATCGCGCGCGCGATCGCCTGCATCGAGAACGTACCGTCGGGTGCGTCGGGTTGAAGCTCGATCAGATCGGTCGCCGGATCGAAGCCGTGGAAACGCACCTGCGATTCGAGCGCGTAGCGATCGGAGGGAAACGCCCCGGCTTCCATCAGGATCGCCGGACGCTCGCGCGTGGGGCGGTAGAAGCTCACCATCATCAGGTGCAGGTTGGCGGTGAGCGAGTTCATCGCCACGACTTCGGACGGTTCCGCGCCGACCACCGCCGCGAGCGGATCGCGCACGAGTTCGTGATACGGCATCCACTGCGCCTGTCCGGTGAAATGCCCCTCGACGGCTTCCATCGCCCATTTGCTCAGCACTTCCTCGACGTGGGCGCGCGCCGTTCTTGGCTGCAATCCGAGTGAGTTGCCGCAGAAGTAGGCCTGATCGTGGCCGTTGTGTTTCGGGATGAGGAACTGGTCGCGAAATCCGCGCAGCGGATCGGCGGCATCCTGTGCTTGCGCGTAATCGTCTGAGAAGAGTTCGGTCAAAGTGGATTCCATGCGAACGGCGCTCGGCAACTCATGCGAAGCGCGATTTGGACAGGCCGAGCCATTCCAGCGCAGTGCCGTGATAGAGCCGTGCCTGGCCTTCTTCGTCGAGCGTGAGCGCGGCGATGCCGGCGCCGGGCTCCTGCTCGCCGAGCGGGAAGGGATAATCGGTGCCGAGCATCACGCGCTCCGCGCCGCAGGTTTCGAGCAGATAGCGCAGCGCGCGTGGATCGGCGACCCAGGAGTCGAAGTACAACCGGCCGAGATAGTCGCGCGGATTGCGCGGATTGTCGGTCGCGACGAGATCGGGGCGCATGTTGAAACCATGCTCGATGCGGCCGATGGTGTAGGGGAAGCTGCCACCACCGTGCGCCAGGCAGATCTTGAGTTTCGGCAGCCGCTCCAGCACGCCACCGAAGATCAGGCAGCAAGCCGCGCGCGATTGCTCGGCCGGCATGCCCACCAGCCATGGCAGCCAGTATTTCGGCATCGACTCGCTGCCCATCATGTCCCAGGGGTGCACCAGGATCGCGGCGCCGAGATCGCTGGCGGCTTCGAAGAATTCGAACAGCTCCGGCGCGTCGAGGTTCCATGCCCCGATGTGCGAGCCGATCTGCACGCCCTGCAGGCCGAGCTGGTCCATGCAGCGTTCGAGTTCCTGCACCGCCAGTCGCGGCGACTGCATCGGCACCGTGCCGATGCCGGCATAGTGGCGCGGATGCGAGCGGCAGGTTTCGGCCATGTGATCGTTGAGCGCCGCGTGCAAGTCCAGCGCCTGGTTGGGCTTGGCCCAATAACTGAACATCACCGGCACGGTGCTGATCACCTGCACCTGCACGCCGAAGCGGGCGTAGTCGTCGATGCGTTCCTGCGCGTCCCAGGTCTTCGACCAGATCTCGCGGAAGAACTTGCCGTCCTTGTAGATGCGATGGCGGCCATCCTCGGTGTGATGGATCACCGGGAAGCGCTCGTCGCCGTATTTCTTCGCCAGATCGGGCCAGTCCCGCGGCAGGTAGTGGGCGTGGGTGTCGATCTTGAGCATGGTTCGGATTCTACATGCGCCGCCTCTACGCGGTCGCCATGGAGTTGGCCGTAGTGCCTGACGCCGTTTCGCGCTGCAGCAAATGCGCCAGCGTGTCGATCGCGTCGACGATGCGGTCGCAGGCGTCGGCCAGGGCGATGCCTGTGGCACCGGCGTCGGTCAGGCGGGCGAGGGCGTCGGAGAGCTGTCGCTCCGAAGGCCGCAATGACGGGAGCGTCAGCGGCCGGTCCTCGCGCAGGGCATCGACGACCTTGCCCAATGCCCGGTCGGCCTGTTCGGCGAACGCATCGAGTTCGGGCATGCGTGGCAACCCCGTTTCGTCGCGGAGCAAGGCCTCCAGCGACAGCGTCGCGCGGATCAGCCGGTGCGCGTTGGCCAGGAACGATTCCGCCCAGGCCAGCTGCACCTTCGCCGGACCGCGCTTGGGTTCGGCGCGCAGCCGTTCCAGCGATGCCAGGGCATTGGTCCGGGCCGCGCGCGCGGCGCTGCGGGTTTCGTAGAGCGCGGCGAAATCCCGGCCGAGCACCGCGCGAACGTGGTCGCGATAGGCATCGATCAACGTCGCCATCGCGTTGGCGATGCGGCGGCCTTCCCAGGTCGGCCAGAGCGCATAGGCGATCAGTGCCAGCACACTACCGAGCACGGTGCCGACAATGCGCATTTCGACCGCGTCGGCCGGCGCGATGCCTTCGAACGAGAGCAGCAGCACCAGCATTGCGGTCAGCATCGCCACGCCGATTGCATAGTTCACTTGCACCAGCAGGCGGAACACGAAGCACAGTACCGCCATCAGCGCCAACCGCAGCGCCACGCCCTCCATGGCGACGTGGGCGATGGCGGTGCCGATCAGCAGGCCGATCAAGGTGCCGACGACGCGCAGCATTCCAAACTGCATCGTCCCGCCAAAATCGGGTTTGAGCACGATCGCGGCGGTCATCGGAATCCACACACCGTGCGGAATCTGCAGCATCCGTTCGCAGGCCACCGCCACCCCGATGCAGACGGCGCTGCGTAGCGCATGCCGCAGCGCGATCGACGACAGCTTGAGGTTGGCGCGCAGCGTCCGCAGCGGATTGCCTGGGCGCAGCGCGGCGGGCAGGCGCGCCTCGGCGAGTTCGGCACGGATCTCGCCACGGCTGCTGGCCCAGTCGCTGTTGCGCACCAGCGAGCGCAGCTGGCCGGCGAGGCCCTGCGCGCGCGCCAGCGCGATGCGCGAGAGGCGGCGGTCGCGCGGATCGGCGAGGTCGCGGCGCGACTGCGCCAGCGTTTCGACCAGGATGTCGAAACCGGCGATGTCGCGTTCGGCGCGCTGGGGAGGTTCCGCGTTGTACATCGCTTCGGCCAGATGTCGCAGGACGGCGTCGGATGCTTTGAGGATGGCGTCGATGCGCGCGAGCACCTCACGCTCGCGAATGCGGGCGTGCAGGTCGCCGAGAGAGAGCAGGTCGATGCGCACGCGCTCGCACAGTTCGGCGATGATGCGGAACGACTGCACCGCCATGCCGCGCGAGCGGTGTTCGCCGTGCAACAGCTGAAGGGCTTCCGTGGCCGCCTGCGTGACGGGCGGTGGCTGCGATGAGTCGGGGCGCGTGCGTGCGGTTTCGGCCAGTTGTTCCAGGACCGTGGCCAATGCGAAGCGCTCTGGCCGGTAACGCTGCAAGGGCCAGGCGGCGACGGCCATCAGCATCTGCAGCAATCCGCCAGTGAGGATCAGTGCGGCGACGCCGGGCGCGTGGCCGGGCGAGAGATGCATCTCCGCCGTGATCATCATCACGATGGTGTTGGTGAGGCCGACACGCGCGGCAACCGGTCCCAGCGCCACGAGCAGCCCGCCGATCGCGCCGAACAATGCCGCGACGATGACGAATGCTCCGGTGTACGGCCCGACCAGGATGCCGACCAGCGCGGCGAGACCGGCGGAAGCGGCCGCCAGGAACATCCGCTGCATGCGCAGCCGGTAAGGCCCGGGCAGGTCGGTGAACATCGTGTTGAGCGCGCCGACCGTCATCGCCAGGCCGGCCGGGATCTGATCGATGGCGACGCCCACCGCAAGCGGCGCCACCACCGTGACCGTGTTGCGCAAGGCGACCCGGGTGGGAACGTCGCGCGGTTGGAAGGCGATCAGCGAGCGCAGCACGACGATGCGGCGCTCAGGTGTCCGGGAATTCGTACTTCGCCGGCGCCGGATTCAGGTGCCCGCATTGCTGGCAGGTGCGATGCTCGCGCGAGGAATAGAAGCGCTCGAACACTGGCGGGAAATCCTTCTCGATGTCGCGCAGGAAGAAATATTCCTCGTACAGCTTGTGGTTGCATTTCTCGCAGAACCACAACAGGCCATCGTCCTCGTGGGGCAGGCGCTTGCGTTCGATCACCAGGCCGACCGAGTTGGGCATGCGCTGCGGCGAATGCGGCGTGCGCGGCGGCAGCAGGAAGATTTCACCGGCCTTGATCGGGATGTCGCGCACTTTCCCGTGGCTTCCATCGAATTCGTCCTGGATGCGCAACACCATCTCGCCCTCGAGCTGGTAGAACCACTCCGGACCTTCGTCCCAGTGATAATCGGTGCGTTGGTTGGGGCCGCCGACCACCATCACGATGAAATCGCCGTCGTAGATGCACTTGTTGCCGACCGGCGGCTTCAACAGGTGGCGGTGTTCGTCGATCCACTTCTGGAAATTGAGGGGGGCGGGGAGCATGGCTGAGTCCTATGCGGGGGGCGCCTTCACAACGGCGATGCACTTCAGTTCGATCGCGATCGGCGTCGGCAGCGCCGTGATGCCGAGGGTGGTGCGGCAGGGCGCGGTGGCCGGATCGGGGAAATATTCGGCCCAGATGGCGTTGTAGGTGCGGAAGTCGCGCGTCATGTCGGTGAGGTAGACGGTGACGTCGACCAGATCCTCCCACCGCGCACCACTGGCTTCCAGGACCGCGCGCACATTGGCGAACACAGCGCGCGTCTGCGCCTCGATGTCGTAACTCTGCACGCGGCCGTCTGCGTACAGGACATTGCCCGGAATCTCGTCGCTGGCGGGATTGCGCGGGCCGATACCGGACAGGAACAGCAGATCGCCGACACGTCGCGCATGCGGGTAGGCGCCCACTGGCTTCGGCGCGGTATCGGTGCGAACGACCTGGTTCATCACTGTGGACTCCTACTCATCGCGCCGTCCCTTCAACGGGATGGCGGCAAGCGCCGCCTGGTAGGCGCCGGCGACCTCGTCTGCACCGGCCACATCGATCGACAGCTCACGCACGCGGCCATCGGCGAGGCTGTACACCCAGCCGTGCACGGACAACGTCTGCCCGCGTGCCCAGGCATCCTGCACGATGGTGGTCTGGCAGACGTTGAGCACCTGTTCGATCACGTTCAGTTCGCACAGTCGCGCATGGCGCAGCGATTCCGGTTCCACCTGCGCCAGCAGGCCTTCGTGCTTCTGGATCACGTCGCCGACGTGGCGCAGCCAGTTGTCCGCCAATCCGACACGGGTGCCGGTCAGCGAGGCATGCACGCCGCTGCAGCCGTAGTGTCCAACAATCAGGATGTGTTCGACCTTGAGCAGGTCGACGGCGAACTGGATCGTGCTCAGGCAGTTCAGATCGGTATGCACCACCAGGTTGGCGACGTTGCGGTGCACGAACACTTCGCCGGGATCGAGTCCGAGAATCTGGTTCGCCGGCACGCGCGAGTCGGAGCAGCCGATCCAGAGATATTTCGGCGACTGTTGCTTTGACAGACGCTCGAAGAAGCCCGGGTCCTCGCGGCGGACGCGCTCGGCCCAGTCGCGGTTGTTGCGCAGCAGATCTTCGAGAGTGTTCTGGGTGGGGCTGCCCTTGGGAGGAGGGCTCTTGGGAGGCGTGCTCACGTCAAGGAAATTCCAACGTTCTTGGGTTCGGTGAAGAAGCGCATCGCTTCGAATCCGCCCTCGCGGCCGAGGCCCGACTGGCCCATGCCGCCGAAGGGCGTGCGCAGGTCGCGCATCAGCCAGGTGTTGATCCAGACGATGCCGGCGCGGATGCCAGTGGCGATGCGATGGGCGCGATTGAGATCGCGCGTCCAGATCGACGCGGCCAGACCGTAATCGGTGGCATTGGCCAGTCGCAGCGCCGCATCGTCGTCATCGAAAGCCTGCAAGGTGACGACGGGGCCAAAGATTTCCTCGCGATTGCTGAGGCTGTCCGGGCCCAGGCCTTCGATGACCGTCGGCGTCACGAACCAGCCGGGGCGGTCGAGTGCCTGTCCGCCGCAAAGCACATGGCCGCCTTCCGCGCGTGCCCGTGCGATGGCCGCCACCACCTTGTCGAAATGCACCTGCGAGACCAGCGGGCCAAGCCGCGCATCCGAATCCATCGGATCGCCCACGCGCAGCGCAAGCACGCGTTCGACGAACGCGTCGCGGAATTCGTGATAGATGCCGCGCTCGATCAGGAGGCGCGAGCCGCACAGGCAGATCTGACCGCTGTTCTGGAACGCGGAACGCACCAAGGTATCGAGATTGTCGCGCCAATCGCTGTCGGCGAACACGAGTGTCGGATTCTTGCCGCCGAGTTCGAGCGACACCTTCTTCAGCATGGGGGCAGCGATGCCGGCGATGTGGCGACCTACCGCGGTGCTGCCGGTGAAGGAAACCGCCTTGATCGCTTCGTGCGTGACGATCGCCTCGCCGACTTCCGGTCCCAGGCCGTGCACGATGTTGAGCACGCCGCGCGGAAACTTGATGTCGGCGGCCAGCTCGCCCAGCAGCGTCGCGGTGAGCGGCGTGATCTCGGACGGCTTGGCGACGACGGTATTGCCCGCGGCCAACGCCGGCGCGATCTTCCATGTAAACAGGTACAGCGGCAGATTCCACGGCGAGATCGTGCCGATCACGCCGAGCGGCTGTCGCAGCGTGTAATTCAGACCGGCCTGGCCGTGGTGCGATTCGCTGGCGAACTGCGTAGCGGCGTGGGCGAAGAAGCGCAGGTTGGAGATCGCGCGCGGGATTTCGACATCGCGCGCCAGCGCATAGGGTTTTCCGCCATCGCGCGATTCCGCATGCGCGTAATCGTCCAGGCGGGCCTCCAGCGCCGTCGCCAGCGTTTCCAGCCAATGCGCGCGCTCGCTGTTGGGCAGGCGCGACCATGCGGGGAAGGCATCCTCGGCAGCCGTGACGGCCTTGGCGACGTCCGCCGCGTTTCCGGCGGCGACTTGTGCGTAGGCCTGGCCGGACGCCGGATCGAAGACTTCAAGCCAGCGACCGCTGCCGGAAGCCTGAGCCTTGCCGTCGATCCAGTGGGTCAGTCGCTGCATGTGCCTAGCTTAAAGCACGACGGTGAACGCTGCGCGGAAGGATGTCGGGGATCCTTCCATGGCCGTCATCCCAGCGATAGCCTGGATGACGAGAAGTGGAGTCGAATAATCAGCGACAGGTATCAGATCGAATTCATCCGCCCGCCATCCACGGCCAGGCTCACGCCATTGATGTAGGCCGCGGCGGGAGAGCAAAGGAAGGCGATCACGCCACCGGTTTCCTCGGGACTGGCGAAGCGCCCGGCCGGAACGCTGGCCCGCATCGTCGCCAGGACTTCATCGATCGTCTTGCCGCTCGCGCGGCTGCGATCCTGCACGATCTGTTCGACCCGGGCGGTTTCGGTGTAGCCCGGCAACACGTTGTTGACGGTAATGCCGTCGCCGGCGAGTTCGCGCGATAAGGTCTTGGCCCAGCTCGCCACCGCGCCACGCGTCGTGTTCGATACGCCGAGGCCCGCGATCGGTTCCTTCACCGAAGTCGAGACCACGTTGACGATGCGTCCCCAGCGCGCCGCGCGCATGCCGGGAAGCACCGACTGCACCAGCACGTGATTGGCGATCAGATGCTTGTTGAAGGCATCGAGATATGCGGCCATGTCTGCCTCGTGAGCCGCTCCGCTGGGCGGTCCGCCGGTGTTGTTGACGAGGACGTGCACGGGCTTTCGCGCCGCCAGCGCCTGCACCTTGGCGCGCAGGTCTTCGGTTTGCGAGACATCCGCGGCCAGCCAACCATGCTGCTGCGTATCGTAGCGGGGCAGGGCGGCGGCGACTGTCTCCAGCACTTCCGCCCTGCGTGCCAGCACCGTGACATCGGCGCCGAGCAGGGCGAGTTCGTGCGCCGCGGCCCGGCCGATTCCTTCGGAGGCACCGCAGACCAGGGCGTGCTTGCCGGCGAGGTTCAGATCCACGACGTCGCTCCGTTCACTTTGTCTCCTCTCCCGTGCGCGGGAGGGCATGTTCGCGCATGAGCGCGGCGACTGCTTTCGCGCCGGCATCTTCGCGTGCGGCAAGCGCGTCGGTAACGGCGCGACGATTGGCGTCCGGATGATTCTGGCTGAGCTTGAACTTCAACTCGATGCGCGCGGGCACGAAGCGGAACCCGATGATGCCGCGCAACTGCACGCGGTGATCCTCGCGCTCCGGCTCGAAGCGCCAGTCGCTGCCCGACAAGGTTTCAAATTGCACGCTCAGTCTGTCGACGATATCCGCGAGTCCGGCTTCATCCTCGAACCGTTCGAGCCGGCCCGACAGATGCGCCACCACGTAATTCCAGGTCGGTACCCGTGCGGCGGGCTCCTTGTCCGGATACCAACTCGGCGAGACGTAGGCATGCGGGCCATGCACGATCATCAATGCGTTTTCCGCATGCCGTGTCTGCGGGTTCGGCCTGGCCCAATGGCCTTCGATCAGGACGGACGCCTCCGTGCGGCGATACAGCACCGGCAGATGACTGGCGAAGGGCAGGCCGTCGGTGTCGTTGGTGATCAGGGTGACGAAAGGATCGCTGGCGAACAGCGCATCCAGATGATTCAGGTCGGTCGTGGCGAAGGCGCGGGGCGTGTACATACTGATTACTAGCAGGCGGGCGACCGTCAGGCGCGGCTGCCCAGTTTCTGCACCATGTGCTCGCGCAGGTGCTCGTCGTCGCGGGCGTGGGGCGGGACGATCTCGTCGAGACTGAAGCCGCGCGCGAGCGCGTCCTCCTCGTCGAGGCCGTCGAAGGCAACGAACTCGGCGTCCATCAGCGCGGCGCGGGCACTGTCCTCGCTGTCGTAGACCAGCGTGTTGCCGTCGCTGTCGAACACCGCCGCGGTACCGGCCTCGCGCACGCTCATGCGCACCCAGACGAGGGTGCGGCCAAGGGTGGCCAGCCACCATTCCACGCGCTCGGATTCGTTCGTGTTCATGTCGATCTCGTTCATGCCGGCAGCACCAGGGACACCAGCCAGAGCAGGCCCGCGCAGACCAGTCCACCGAGGATCGTCATCAACGACAACCGGGCGGGGGTGGCGAGGCCGGTGAATTGCGGGTCGACGATCTGGCGATAACGTCCGCTCAGCAGCCAGCCGAGCGCGGACGGCTTCAGGAAGGCGCCTTCGCCGAATCGTGCGCGCACCTCGGTATGCCGGTCGCGCAGATGTACCAGCGCCAGCGGCCAGAAGATCACGAAAGCGCAGGCGCCGGCGATGGCGGCGGCGACGAAGAGCAGGGCGAAGAATAGAATCACTGAGTCCTACGAAATGTCGTTGGCATAGCTCATGTCTAAGAACTGATCAACGCTAATGGCGGTTACGCCAAACTTTGATGCATGCCTAAGAATTTGTTTGTCATTTGTAATCAAAGGGGCATTGTGACGCTTAGCTAAAGATATAAAGACTCTGTCTGGCCCTTTGATAGCCGAAGAAATTGATGCCGAGTGCGTCGACAAAAATAATTCTTTGGTTACATCTTCTGGTTCGATCATAAGTGAGCCAGTGCTCATATTGTGTTGCTTTCTTTTCTCTGGGTGCATGAGATAAGCGTACATGTCCCACAATGCAGTGGCTGGCGCGATAATTGTGTAGCTTTCATTAGAAAGTCTTTCGATTAACTGATTGCATCGGTTGAAGTTGTCGTCATTTGAATTCGTTACTGTGATTAAGACATGCGAATCCAGCACAACCTTTGGCCGAGTCATAAGCGTATATCCCTAAATTCGCAGTCAAAATTCCGCATTCCCAGGCGCACGCGGATAGGGAATCGCATCACGAATATTCGACAACCCGCACACATACACCACCAGCCGCTCGAACCCGAGTCCGAAGCCGGCATGCGGCACGGTGCCGTAACGACGGAAATCGCGATACCAGCCGTAATGCGCGGGATCGAGCCCGAACTGCGCCATGCGCGCATCGAGCACGTCCAGGCGTTCCTCGCGCTGCGAGCCGCCGATGATCTCGCCGATGCCGGGCGCCAGCACGTCCATCGCCGCCACCGTCTTGCCGTCGTCGTTCAGGCGCATGTAGAACGCCTTGATGTGCTCGGGATAATTGGTGACCACGACCGGGCGGCCGACGTGCTGCTCGGTGAGCCAGCGCTCGTGCTCGGTCTGCAGATCCAGGCCCCATTCCACCGGGAAGTCGAACTTCTGCCCCGACTTCTGCAACAACGTGACGGCATCGGTGTAGTCGATGCGTTCGAACGGCGCATTGACGAAGGCCTCCAGGCGCGAAATCGCATCCTTCTGCACGCGTTCGGCGATGAAGGCCATGTCGTCACCGCGTTCGGCGAGCACGGCGCGGAACAGGTATTTGAGGAATTCCTCGGCCACGCGCGCGTCCTCGGCCAGATCGGCGAAGGCGATCTCCGGCTCGACCATCCAGAACTCGGCGAGGTGGCGGGTGGTGTTGCTGTTCTCGGCGCGGAAGGTCGGGCCGAAGGTGTAGACCTTGCTCAGGCTCAAGCAGTAGGCCTCGACGTTGAGCTGGCCGGACACGGTGAGGAAGGTTTCCTTGCCGAAGAAATCGCGCGAGAAGTCCACCGCGCCATCCTTGTCGCGGGGCAGGTTGGCCAGATCGAGCGTGGAGACGCGGAACATCTGGCCGGCGCCTTCGGCGTCGGAGGTGGTCACGATCGGCGTGCTGATCCAGTAGTAGCCGTTCTCGTGAAAGTAGCGGTGCACGGCCTTGGCCAGGCAGTCGCGGATGCGGGTGACCGCGCCGAACAGGTTGGTGCGCGGACGCAGGTGCGCCACTTCGCGCAGGAATTCCAGCGAATGCGCTTTCGGCTGGATCGGATAGGTTTCCGGATCTTCCACCCAGCCGACGACCTCAAGCTTCTCGGCCTGGATCTCGAAACTTTGTCCCTGGCCCTGCGAGGCGACCAGGCGGCCGGTGGCGATCACCGCGCAGCCGGCGGTGAGACGCTTCACTTCGTCCTCGTAGTTGGGCAGCGTGTCCGGCGCCACCACCTGGATCGGCGCGAAGCACGAACCGTCGCTGACGTTGACGAAGCTCAATCCGGCCTTGGAGTCGCGCCGGGTCCGGACCCAGCCGCGCACTGTGACTTCGCCGCCTTCCGGCACCTTGCCGGCCAGCGCATGTTCGACGCTCAACGTGGTCATGCCTTGAATTCCTGCGGAACGCACCGATCTGGGAGTCATACAGTCTACCTAAGCCGCAAGGCATAGAATGGTGTCATGAGCATCACCCTCGCACCCGCCGCACTCGAACGCATCAAGGGCTACATCGCTGGCACGCCCGGCGCGATCGGCTTGCGCTTCGGCGTTTCGCGCACCGGTTGTTCCGGCTGGGGGTACGTGGTCGATCTGGCCAAGGAAGCGCGCCAGGGCGACAGCGTGTCCGAACAGGACGGCGTGCGCGTCTACGTCGACGCCGACAGCCTAGCCTTGGTCGATGGTACCGAGATCGACTTCCTCAAGCAGGGCCTGAACGAGCAATTCGTCTTCCGCAATCCGAACGTGGCCGCCGAGTGCGGCTGCGGGGAAAGCTTCACCACGGACGCGGACAAAGCCGCCTGAGCCCGATTTTCCCTTTTCTCCATATGGGAGATCGAAGCCGCTTCAAGCGGCTGAGGAGCCCGGTAAGGGCAGGTGAGGGCGAGGCAATTCCGGCCCACGGAATGTTCTAGGCAAGTCATTCTCCCTCCCTCATCCGGCGCTTCGCGCCACCTTCTCCCGGAGGGAGAAGGAAAAAGGGCGGCTTGCCCCTAAGCCATTGATCTCCCATAATATGCGGCTCCCCGCGGTCCAGGCCTCGGGGAGACCTTGCTCCACCGCGTCCATGCCGGACGGCCGGGGGGCTATCCGGGTCGGTGGTTCCACGGAGCAATCCGATTGGAGCCGCAGGCCGAATATCCACAAGGAAACCACAATGCGTCACTACGAAATCGTATTCCTGGTCCATCCGGACCAGAGCGAGCAGGTGCCCGCCATGATCGAGCGCTACAAGGCGCTGGTCGAGGGCGGCGAAGGCAAGATCCACCGCCTCGAGGACTGGGGCCGTCGTCAGCTGGCCTATCCGATCAACAATCTGGTCAAGGCCCATTACGTCCTGTTCAACATCGAAGCCAGCCAGTCCGTGCTCAATGAGCTGGTCGAGCTGTTCCGCTTCAACGACGCCATCCTGCGTCATCTGGTCATGCGCCGCGACGAGGCCGATACCGAGCAGTCGCTGATCATGAAGAACAAGGACGAGAAGGGCGACAAGCCCGAGCGTCGTCGCCGTGACGACGAAGACGAAGGCAAGATCGGCACCGCCGATGTCGCCGACGAAGCCGCCGACGAAGCCGCCTGAGGAGCACCGACATGTCCAAATTCTTCCGCCGCCGCAAGTTCTGCAAGTTCACCGCCGAGGGCGTGAAAGAGATCGATTACAAGGATCTCAACACCCTGCGCCAGAACCTCACCGAGAACGGCAAGATCGTCCCGAGCCGCATCACCGGTACCAAGTCGCGCTATCAGCGTCAGCTCGCCACCGCGGTCAAGCGCGCGCGCTTCCTGGCCCTGATCCCGTACACGGACAATCACAACGTCTAAGCGAGACGTCTCCCGTCGCGGGAGCCCGGTCGTTTCCGGCCGGGTTCTTCAATGCGATGAAGGGCTTTTCGCTTCCAATCCACCCGTCCATTCGGACAGCCACAGTTGCGGCGCCACGCGCCGCTAACGAATCATGCTCACTCAAGAGCACGGGAGCATCACCATGGAACTGATCCTGCTGCAGAAAGTCACCAACCTCGGCAACCTGGGTGACAAGGTCAACGTCAAGCCGGGTTACGGCCGCAACTACCTCGTCCCGCAGGGCAAGGCCGTGCCTGCCACCGCCGCCAACCTGGCCGAGTTCGAAGCCAAGCGCGCCGAATACGAAGCCAAGGCCAAGGCCATCCACGACGGCGCCAACGACCGTCTGGCCAAGCTGGAAGGCGCCAGCGTCACCATCTACGCCAACGCCTCCACCGAGGGCAAGCTGTACGGTTCGGTCGGCCCGCGCGACATCGCCGAGGCGCTGACCAAGGCCGGTACCCCGGTCGAGAAGTCGGAAGTGGTGATGGGCGAAGGCCCGCTCCGCAACGTCGGCGAGTTCGAGGTCATCGTGCACCTGCACGCCGACGTCGAAACGACCGTCAAGGTGATCGTGGCGCCGGAAGCGGCGTGATCTGAGTCACCGATCAGGCTCATGGCTTCGCGCCATGGGCTTTTCAACCGGGCGCCCACGAGGCGCCCGTTGTTTTTGCCGGCAAGCGCCGGCGCAGGAAATCACGAGACGACATCCGTCCAGTCGCAGCATCTGCGATTCTCCTGGGACAGATTCCCACCGGTTATCCACAGCGTTATCTGCAACGCTCAGGGCGCCGGGCCGGTACGATGTCGACTTCGCAACACACACGACAACAACAGGATCGCGACGACGATCCGGCAGGCGGGACAGCGCGCAACGTTCCGCCGCAACCGGCATGGGGAGTGACTTCACTGATGAGCGCAAGACCGGGCTTCCGCGGCGATGGGCCCGCCTACCAGGGACGGAGTGACACTCGCATCGAACAGTTGCGCGTGCCGCCGCAGTCGGTGGAAGCCGAACAGGCGGTGCTCGGCGGCCTGATGCTGGCGCCGGAAGCCTTCGATCGCATCGCCGATCAGCTCGTCGACAGCGATTTCTATCGCCGTGACCACCAGCTGATCTATCGCGCGATCCGCGAACTGGCGGAGAAGAACAAACCCTACGACGCGGTGACACTCGGCGAATGGTTCGAATCGCAAGGCCTGTCCGAGCAGGTCGCTGGCGGCGCCTACTTGATTGAACTCGCCAGCACCACGCCGTCGGCCGCCAACATCGCTGCCTACGCCGAGATCGTGCGCGACAAGGCGGTCCTGCGCCAGTTGATCGAGGTCGGCACCGGCATCGTCAACGATGGCTTCCAGCCGGAAGGCCGCGACAGCAGCGAACTGCTCGCCAAGGCCGAGCAGGAAGTCTTCGCCATCGCCGAGGCCGGCGCGCGTGGCCGCACCGACTTCACGCCGGTCAACAAGGCGATGGCCGAAGCCTTTGACGTGTTGCAGACCCGCTACGCCAACGGCGGCGGCATCACTGGCATGCCGACCGGCTACATCGAATTCGACGAGATGACCGCCGGCCTGCAGCCGACCGATCTGCTGATCCTGGCCGCGCGCCCATCGATGGGCAAGACCACGCTCGCCCTCAACATGGCCGAGTACGCGGCCATGAAGACCAAGAAGGCGGTGGCGGTGTTCTCGATGGAAATGTCGGCCAGCCAGTTGGCGCTGCGCCTGATCTCCTCGGTCGGCCGCGTCAACGCCACGCGCCTGCGCACCGGCCAGCTCGAGGACGAGGACTGGAGCCGCGTCACCAGCGCGATCCGGCTGCTCAAGGAAACCAAGATCTTCATCGACGACACGCCGGCGTTGTCGCCGGAAGTGCTGCGCGCCAAGGCGCGCCGCCTGAAACGCGAGCACGACCTCGGCCTGATCGTCATCGACTACCTGCAGCTGATGGCCGTGCCCGGCAACAGCGAGAACCGCGCCACCGAGATCTCGGAAATCTCGCGCTCGCTCAAGGCGCTGGCGAAGGAATTGAACGTCCCGGTGATCGCGCTCAGCCAGCTCAACCGCTCGCTGGAAACCCGCACCGACAAGCGCCCGGTCATGGCCGACCTGCGCGAATCCGGCGCCATCGAGCAGGACGCCGACGTCATCATCTTCATCTACCGCGATGAGTACTACAACAAGGAAAACTCGCCGGACAAGGGCCTGGCCGAAGTGATCATCGGCAAGCAGCGTAACGGCCCGACCGGCTCGGTGAAGCTGAAGTTCTTTGGCGAGTACACGCGTTTCGATAATCTTGCGCACGATTCGGTCGGCAGTTTCGAATAGCGATAGCTGCGATGATCTTGTATCAGTACAGGGGCAGGATATCGACTGACGAAGGGTTTGGATATTTTGTTGGCTTATTGAAGAACGGGATGATGAAGTTCTCCGCTCCGGCGGAGTTCAACGATCCGTTTGATTGCTGTCCCACTGCATTTTCAGAGCTTCCGGTCGAGGCCAAGCTCCCACATGCGGTCGGTCATGGCATGAATCGGAGCTACCAGCAGATGCTCTCGGTGCGCGCCGGCGCATTTTGCCTCACCCCACACCCGGATCGAATGCTGATGTGGAGCCATTACGGCGACCAGCACAGAAGCGTGTGTGTCGGTTTTGACTCATCGATTCTTGTGGCAAAGGCTGTTAGGAACGATCTCGGTTTCCCTCTCTATAGCGAGGCCCAAAAGATCGAGTACACCGATATTCGTCCGGGTCATGATGATGCCGCCGCCATCTTCAAGAAATCCACCGAGTGGCGCGATGAAGACGAATATCGCGTAGTGTCCTGGCTCAGCCGAGGCACCCCCAGTTGGGGGCCCGGGGTATGGCCGATTCCGGTCGAAGCGATTAAAGAAGTCGTCCTTGGTGATCGCGTGGATATAGGGTTACAGGAGCGAATCGTCTACACGATCAAACGCTACAGGCCCGAAGTGCGTGTGCTAAAAGCCGTTCTGGATATGAGGAAGTTCAAGATCCGCATCGAAGATTTGGCTTCCCAGCCTAAATTCCCTCCTTCTGGCGGTTACGTATCCGGCCCGAATGGCGATTGGCTGCCGTTTGGCCAGGTAGAGTAATGTCCTGTCCAAGTGAGACGAACAGTAAAGGTAGATTGCAATGGTTAGAATGTTGCGTCTGCCGCGTTGGTCAAGTAGCAGCTAGCAGCGACTAAACCGTCTTCTGCCTCTCTGTAGGCGTGGGCGCGAAGTAGGCGATCCACGCGGAGCAGCATCGCCCCCTTCATTGATCGAAAGCCTCAACGAGCACGATGCAAGATCCCATTGATCAGCGCCCCAGCCGCATCCGGGTCGATCTCGACCGGCTGTCGCACAACCTGCGCAGCATGCGCGCGCATGTCGGCGTGCCGGTGATGGGGATCGTCAAGGCCAATGCCTATGGCCACGGCCTGGTGCCAGTGGCGCGACATCTGCAGGCGCAAGGCGTCGAGCAGCTCGGCGTGGCATTCCTGGAAGAGGGCATCGTGCTGCGCCAGGCGGGGATCACGCTTCCCATCCTGGTCATGGGCGGGATCTTCGGGCGGCAGGCGGCGCAGTTCATCGAGCACGATCTGGAAGTCACCGTGTCCTCGCTGGACAAGCTGCGCCAGATCGAAACGGCCGCCGAAGCGCTGGGCCGCAAGGCCGTGATCCATCTGAAGATCGACACCGGGATGGAGCGCATCGGCGTGCACAGCTATTCCGCCGCGCCTTTCATCGAGGCGGCGGTGGCGTCTCGGTGGTGCGAGCTGAAGGGTATCTATTCGCATCTGGCCTGCGCGGACGATCCCGGCTCGCCTATGACCTTGCAGCAGTTGGAACGCTTCCAGGAAGCCTGCGCACACTTCGAGCGCATCGGCGCGCCGATGCCGTTGCGGCATCTGGCCAATTCCGGCGGGGTCCTGCATTTCCCGCAGACGCACCTGGACATGGTGCGTCCCGGCATCATGCTCTACGGCGTGTTGCCCGATCCCGCGTCGCGGCGAACCGTGGACATCAAGCCCGTGCTGTCGCTGACCTCGCAGGTGATCTACTTCAAGGTCGTCAAGGCCGGCAATCCGGTCAGCTACGGCGCCACCTGGGCGCCCACGCGCAACACGCGTGTGGTGACCGTGCCGATCGGTTACGGCGACGGCTATCCGCGCGGCCTGTCCTCGCGTGGGCAGGTGCTGATCCGAGGCCGCGCCTATCCGGTGGTCGGCCGCGTGTGCATGGACCAGTTCATGGTCGATATCGGCGACGACAGCGCCTGGAACGAGGACGAGGTGGTGCTGATCGGTGAACAGGGCGATGCCGCGATCACCGTCGAATCGCTCGCGCAGGCGGCGGGGATGAGTGCCTATGAAGTCCTGGTGGGATTGAACCTGCGCATCCCGCGCGAGTATCGCTACTCCTGACGCGCCAGTCTTTGGCGTTGACCGCTCCGCTGAAGGCGTGATTCACTCCCGAGACTGCTCCGGGAGGGACGGATGGCCACGGCAAAACCGCGCAAGCGCGCCAATCGCGACCCCATGTCGCGCGTCGACACCGCCTGGTTGCGGATGGAACGGGCGACCAATCCGATGATGATCACCGGCGTGCTGATGTTCGAGGAGCAGATGTCGCTCGAACGCTTGAAGCAGGTGATCGACAAGCGCTTCCTGGCCTATTCGCGGTTTCGCCAGAAGGCGGTGGATTCGCCGACCGGTGCGTCCTGGGTGGACGATCCGCATTTCGAACTGGACTGGCACGTGCAGCTGGCGGCGTTGACCGGGCGCGCGGACAAGCGCTCTCTCGAGCGTTTCGTCAGCCAGTTGGCGTCCAGCCCGCTCGACAAGAGTCGGCCGCTCTGGCAATTCCATCTGGTCGAGCGCTATCAGGGCGGCTCGGCGCTGGTGGCGCGCCTGCATCACAGCTATGCCGACGGTATTGCCCTGGTGCAGGTGCTGCTCTCGCTCACCGACACGTCCCGCGATGCCGGCAAGGACAAGGCGCTCGTCAAGACCTGGCTGAAGGAGGATGGCGTCGAGGTGGCACGCCGCGTCGGCGCGGTGGAGCGTTACGCCAAACTTGGCGGCAAGATGCTCGGGAAGGGCATGGAAGTGATGCAGGATCCGACGCTGGCGGCAATGCTGGCGAAGGAAGGCGGGGAGATCACCCGCGAACTGCTGCAAGCGCTGACCTTGCCGGACGATCCCCCCTCATTGCTGCGCGGCAAGCTCGGCGTGAGCAAGCGCGTGGCCTGGGCACAGCCGCTCGATCTGGAGGAGGTGAAAGCGGTCGGCCGCGCCTGCGACTGCACCGTCAACGACGTGCTGATGGCTGCCGCGGCCGGCGCCCTGCGCGACTACATGATCGAGCGCGGCGAGGACGTCGACGGCATCACCCTGCGCGCGACCGTGCCGGTGAACCTGCGTCCGCTGGAGCATGCCAAGAAACTCGGCAACCACTTCGGTCTGGTCTTCCTCGATCTGCCGGTGGGGGAGCCCAACCCGATCCGGCGGCTGGAGCACGTTGCCGAGTGCATGAATCAGCTCAAGAGTTCAAGACAAGCCATTGTTGCTTATGGTCTTCTTGCGGCATTAGGGATGGCTCCTCAAGTAGTACAGGAGCTTGCGCTCGAACTGTTCAGCCGCAAGGCGACGGCTGTCGCCACCAACGTGCCCGGGCCACAGCAGCCCTTGTACCTGGCCGGATGCACGATCCGCGAGCTGATGTTCTGGGTGCCGCAGACCGGTTCGATCGGCGTCGGCATCTCCATCATGAGCTACAACGGCCATGTGCATTTCGGCCTGATCGCCGACGCAAAACTCATTCCGGACCCGGACGCGGTGATCCGCCGTTTCGGCACCGAGTTCGACAAGCTCCTGTACCTGGCGCTGATGGGCAACTGGGACAACGCCCTCAACTCGGTCGCGGCCGAAGCCCTGGTCGAATAAAGAGGCTGAACCGGGTGTCACAGCGCCTAACGGGCATTCTGGTTGCCGTCACACTCCGCGCTTGGCGGCGGGTTAGCTTGTGCTCCCCATTCAAGCCCGGCCAGGCCGGACGACGAGGAGAGAGCCATGAAGCGTCCCCTGAACAGAATGTTCCCCCAACTCCCCACCACGGCGATCGCGACCGCGCTGGCCGGCACCCTGCTGCTCAGCAGCTGCGCCAGCTACACCGGTCAGACCAATGCGCCCGACGATCCGAACCGCACCCGCACCGGCGCGCTGATCGGTGCCGGCATCGGCGTCGTCGCCGGCCTGCTCAGCGGTGGTGATGCCACCGAACGCCGTCAGCGCGCACTGGTCGGTGCGGGTGTCGGCGGCCTCGCCGGCGGTGCCATCGGCGCCTATCAGGATCGCCAGGAAGCCGAGCTGCGCAGGAAGATGGCCGGCACCGGCGTCGACGTCGTGCGCCAGGGCGACAACATCACGCTCAACATGCCGGGCAACATCACCTTCGGCTTCGACAAGTCCGACATCCAGTCGCAGTTCTACCCGGTGCTCGACAACGTCGCCAGCACGCTGCAGCAGTACAACCAGACCGTGATCGAAGTGGCCGGCCATACCGACAACGTCGGTACGGACGCCTACAACCAGCAGCTTTCGCAGCGTCGCGCAGACGCCGTCGCCAGTTATCTGTCCTCGCGCGGCATTCTGCGCGATCGCATGATCACCGTCGGCGCCGGCAAGACACGCCCGATCGCCGACAACAGCACGGACGCGGGCCGCGCCGCCAACCGTCGCGTCGAGATCACGCTGGTGCCGGTGCGCAGCTGACGCGCACGCGTGGAAGCGGATCCTGCACGCTTCAACCACGAAGGGCTGCCAACCGGCAGCCCTTCGTGCATTTGGGCAAGGTTGCCTCGAAACCAGGTTTCCGATCCTGTTCAAGGATCAATGCAACCCCATTTCCCGGTCCCGTCACGCTAGCACTCAATCCAATAGAGGGGCGCCGCCAGCTATCGATCATCAGCATCGTGGGCCTTGGGAATCCAACCTCCCAGAGCGACGTCCGTCGCTTGACAGAGCAGCATCCAGAGGGAGACTTTAAGTATCCAGATGGATGCATTTCCATCTGGACGCACTCCGCCTCGGCGAGTGGAACGCATCGGCCCTGGGAGGAGGTGAGTGATGAGCGCTCAGGCAAGGCTGACGCAATCCGTGTCGATCCCGGCCAACCAGCCGGAAACCACCGAGACTCGCTACGACTACGTGATCGTGGGTGGCGGTTCCGCCGGCTGCGTGCTGGCGAATCGTCTGTCCGGCGATCCGGCGCGCCGTGTCTGTCTGGTCGAGGCGGGCGGCCACGCCGAGCGCCTGGTGATCAAGCTGCCGGCCGGCTTCGCGGCGATGCTCCCGCTGCCGTGGCACAACTACGCCTACGACACGGTGCCGCAACCAGGTCTCGACGGTCGTCGAGGTTATCAGCCGCGCGGCAAGGTCCTGGGCGGCAGCAGTTCGATCAATGCCATGGTCTACGTCCGTGGCCAGGCAGAGGATTACGAGGCCTGGGCCGCCGCCGGCGCGACAGGCTGGTCGTATGCCGACGTGCTGCCGTATTTCATCCGGTCGGAAGACAACGTGCGCGGCGCGGACGCCTTCCATGGCGTCGGCGGGCCGCTGCACGTCGACGATCCGCGCTCACCCAGCTCCATGAGCCACCGCTTCATTGAAGCCGTGCAAGCGGGCGGTTATCCCCGCAACGATGACTTCAACGGCGCGCGGCAGGAAGGCGCCGGCATGTACCAGGTCACCCAGAAGGAGGGGGAGCGCTGGAGCGCGGCGCGCGGATTCCTGCAACCGGTGCTGGCACGCCGCAATCTCACGGTGCTGACGCAAACGCAAACCCTGCGCCTGCTGATGTCGGGCGATCGCGCCGAGGGGATCGAGATCGCGCAACGCGGGCAGGTGCGGAGACTGGTCGCCGATCAAGGCGTGGTGTTGTGCGCTGGCGTCTTCGGCACGCCGCAGCTCTTGCTGCTGTCCGGGATCGGCTCGGCGGATGAATTGTCGCGGCACGGCATCTCCGCCCGGATCGCCTTGCCCGGAGTCGGGGAGAACCTGCAGGACCACATCGACTACACGCTCAACTATCGCTCTTCCAGTCCGGATGTTTATGGACTTTCCATGGGGTCGGTCTGGCGTCTACTGCGCGGAATCGGCGAATACCGGCGCGAGCGGCGCGGCCCGTACACGACCAATTTCGTCGAGGCCGCTGCCTTCCTCGGGACGGACGGCAGCGGCAAGCGGCCGGATGTGCAGTTGCAGTTCGCGCTCGGTCTGATCGAAGACCATGCGCGCAAGCTGCGCCTGGGCCGCGGGTACAGTTGCCACGTCTGCGTGCTGCGCCCGCGCAGCCGCGGACGTGTCGGCCTGCGCTCCGCCGATCCCCGCGAGGCGCCGCTGATCGATCCGCGATTCCTCAGCCAGGAAGATGACGTCCAGAGCTTGCTGCGCGGATTCAAACTGACGCGCGAGATCATGGAATCACCATCGTTCGCGGGCGTGCGAGGGCAGGACCTGTACACCGCCGGCGTTCGCGCGGATGCCGAACTGATCCGGATCCTGCGCCGCCATTCCGACAGCAACTACCATCCGGTGGGAACCTGTCGCATGGGGAACGACGAATCGGCCGTCGTCGATCCGCGGCTCAAGCTGCGGGGAACACGCAATGTGTGGGTCGCTGACGCGTCCGTGATGCCGACGCTGATTTCCAGCAACACCAACGCGACCTCGATCATGATCGGCGAGCGTGCGGCGGATTTCATCCTTGCCGACGAAGCGTTGGTGACATTACCCGGCTTGCCATCGGCACAAAAAAGGCCGGAGTCCGAGACTCCGGCCTGATTTGCCCGTCTTTCGACGATGGATGGTGGAGGTGGCGGGAATCGAACCCGCGTCCGAAGGCACTCCATCCCCGGCACTACATGCTTAGCGCTCCGTTAGATCTCGTCCACCGACAGCACGGCGCGCAAAGCGCATCGGCGGACCAGCCTGTTATGGGTTAACCGGGTCTGACAGGCAGCCCTCCCGGCGATCCCGTGATAGTGACCCTACACCCACGAGCACGGGCACATGTGGGTTCGGGGCTTACGCCTTAAGCGGCGAGAGCGTAGTTGTCGTCGTTGGCAACTATGATTTTGCGGCTGGATTTACGAGGAAAGCTGCCCCCTCGGCATGCGCCAGGCAATTTCGCGACCCCCGTCGAAGCCAGGTGCACCCCCGGGGACAGATCGATTGCTGACATCGCCAGTATAGGGGCGGATCGGGTGGGCGCAAGCTCGCCGGTCGCGGACATTCAGACGGGCCATCTCGGCATCCGCGCTGTCTGTCGGTATGCTGAACACAATGAGTTCGCAGGCCAGCCCATCGCTCACTTCCGCGCTGCCGCGCGCGCCGACACGCGGTTACGCGCTTCCGGTCCTGGTGCTGCTCTCGTCGCTGCTGCTGGTGTTCCTGTACTGGCGCGGCGCGCAGCAAAGCGAACTGCGCGCCGCCTACGCCGAATTCGTCTCGGAAACCGAAGGCATCACCAAACTGCTGCGACAGCGGCTGCTGAACTACGAACTGGTGATCCGCGGCGGTGTGTCGCTGTTCGCGTCGGTGGAGCGCCCGAGCGCCGCGCAATGGAAGGATTATGTCGATGGCCTGGACATCGACAAGCATTTCCCCGCGTTGGCGGGCCTGGGCTTCGTGCCTTATCTGGACCAGGACGAACTGCGGGCACTGCAGCAAGCGATGCGCCAGACAGGGGAAGAGCCATTGGTGATCCGGCCCGAGGGCGCGCGCAATCGCTACGGTCCATTGCTCTATCTGCAACCGTCGATTCCTTCCAACCGCGAGGCGATCGGCTACGACATGTTCTCCGAGCCGGCGCGCAAGGCGGCGATGGCGGGCGCTGCCGAATACGGCATGGCGCGCATGACGCAACCCGTGCAGCTGATGCCGGCGACACGCTGGTCGGCACCGGGGCTGATGTTGTACGTGCCGGTCTACCGGGGGCAAACCCCGAAGACGGTGGCGCAGCGCTGGCAGGCGTTGCAGGGCTGGGTGTGCATGCCGCTGGACACGCGCGCGTTCATCGACGAGATCATGCGCACGACGCCCGGCCGCATCGGGCTGACGATTTCGGACGCGGCCAACAACGGGCAGCAGGTGTATCCGGGCGTTCCCACGAACGACAAGGGCACGCCGCTGTTCGAACGCACCACCGAACTCGACGTCTATGGACGCCATTGGCAGCTGCATTTCAGTTCCGAGGCGCAGGGTGGCCTGCTGGCTGGTCCTCCCGAGTTGCTGGCGGTGCTGATCATCGGCGTGATCGCCTCGCTGCTGCTCTCCGGCATCACGCTGGCGCTGGCGCGCACCGAGTCGATGGCGCAGCTGAAAGCCGCGCAGATGAGCGAATCGTATCGGCGCAGCGAATTGCGCTTCCGCAATGCGATGCGCTATTCGGCCAGTGGCAAGGCATTGCTCGATCACAGCGGCACGATCGTGGAGGCGAATCCATCGCTCGCCACGATCCTGGGCAGCACGCCCGAGCTGCTGGTCGGCGAACTGTTCACGCGCCGCTTCATCGGCGGCCAGGACGAGGTCAGCGATGGCTGGACGCCGGGGCAGGGCGTCCGCCGCATCATGCGCCGGCTGCAACGCATCGACGGCGAAGTGCGCGACTTGCAGCTGACCTACGCGCCGGTGCCGGGCAACATCGGCCAGGACGTGGCCAGTCTGGTGGAAGTCGAGGACGTGACCGAGCGCCTGCGCGCGCAGGCGCAGGAACAGGCGCTCAACCGCCTGCTGGAAGCGCGCGTGGCGATGCGCACGCGCGAACTCACGCATGCGAACCAGGAACTGGAGTCGTTCGCGTACAGCGTTTCGCATGACCTGCGCACCCCGTTGCGCAGCATCGAAGGTTTCAGCCGCCTGCTGGCCGAGCGCTACAGCGATCGCGTCGACAGCGAAGGGCGCGACTATCTCGCGCGCGTGCGCAACGCCGCCGGACGCATGGACGAACTGATCGAGGCATTGCTGCGCATGTCGCGCGTCAGCCGCAGCACGCTGACCTGGGCCACGCTGGATCTTTCGCTGATCGCACACGACGTGATCGGAGAACTGCGCGAGGCCGCTCCGCAACGTCGGGCCCTCGTCGAGATCGAGCCCGGATTGCAGGCGACCGGCGATGCCGCGCTGGTGCGCAATCTGCTGCAGAACCTGCTCGACAACGCCTGGAAATTCACCGGCGGCCGCGAAGAAGCCCACATCGTTTTCGGCAAGGGCGCGCAGCACGCGGAGCAGACCGAATTCTTCATCCGCGACAACGGCGCGGGCTTTTCGCCCGAATACGCCGGCAAGCTGTTCCGGCCGTTCCAGCGCCTGCACAGCCAGCAGGAATTTCCGGGCTACGGCATCGGCTTGGCGTCGGTGCGGCGCATCATCGAGCGCCATGGCGGCACGATCCGCGCCGAGAGCAAACTGGGCGAGGGCGTCACGTTCTGGTTCACGTTGCCGAAGAAGGGCGCGCGGACGGAAGACTGAGCGCCGCTTTTCCGGTCAGGCGTCCTTGTTGTGCCGGCGCAGCAGCCGCTGCTTCTCGCGCGCCCAGTCGCGCTCCTTGCTGGCTTCGCGCTTGTCGTGCGCCTGCTTGCCCTTGGCCAGGGCGAGTTCGGCCTTGATGCGGTTGCCTTTCCAGTACAGCGCCGTCGGCACCAGGGTGTAGCCGTCGCGCTGGACGCGGCCGATCAGCGTGTCGATCTCGCGCCGGTGCAGCAGCAGCTTGCGGGTGCGGCGCTCGTCGGTGACCACGTGCGTGGACGCCGAGATCAGCGGCGTGATCTGCGAACCGAACAGGAACAGCTCGCCGCCACGCACCACCGCGTAGCTTTCGCCGATGTTGGCGCGGCCGGCGCGGATCGATTTCAGCTCCCAGCCCTGCAAGGCCAGGCCGGCTTCGTACCGCTCCTCGATGTGGTATTCGTGGCGCGCGCGCTTGTTCAGCGCGACGGTGCCGCCGCCGTTTGCCTTATTCTTGCTGTCCTTCTTGCCCATTGCGGAATTGTCCCATGTCGACAGGAGCGAGTGGGAATGGACCGCTCCTTCCGCCCCGACCGATTCCCGCCTGATTATTACCGTCCATGCCCACGATCCAGCGCAGCGCCCTCGTCGAACACTCCGCCGCCCGCATGTTCGCCCTTGTCAACGATGTCGCCGCCTACCCGCGCCGTTTCGAATGGTGCGAAGCCGCCGAGATCCTGGAAGCGGGCGAAACACGCCTGGTCGCGCGGCTCGACCTTGGGTTCGGCGCCCTGCGCACCTGGTTCACCACCGAGAACACGCTCTCGCCGCCGCACCACATCGATATGGCGCTGCGTGACGGGCCCTTCAAGCGGCTCGACGGCCGTTGGCAGTTCCATGCGCTCGACGAGTGTGCCTGCAAGGTGACGCTGACACTGGATTTCGAACCGCAAAACCGGCTGCTCGGCCCCGCGTTGGCGCTGGGCTTCCAGGGGCTGGCCGATCGCATGGTCGACGACTTCGTGCGCGTCGCCGATCGGGGTGAGGAGGCGTGAGCATCCGCGTGCAGGTCGTGCAGGCCTGGCCGCGACGCCAGCAGGCGGTCGAGGTCGTGCTGACGACGGATGCCACCGTCGCCGATGCGATCGTCGCCAGCGGGTTCGATACGGCTGGAATCGAAGGCTACGCGATCCACGGAGAACGCGCCGACGCCGGCCGGCCGCTGCGCGAAGGCGATCGCGTGGAGTTGCTGCGCGCCTTGCAGGCCGATCCGAAGCAGGCGCGGCGACGCCGCGCGATGCAGCGCAAGGAAAAGGATTAGGGCAGGGACGTCAGAGAGAGCCGGTCGGCTCTATCTACGAGAAACCATATCGACGAAAGCCGCGACTCAGCGGCCGCGTCCCTTTTTCTTGTCCTTGGGCAGGTTCGGGCCGAAGGCCTGGCGCAGATCCCTGGACAGCTTCTCGTCCTGCTCGGGGAAGTAGTCGCCATCCCATTTCGCCAGCGCGTCGTTCTCGAAATACAGCGTCAGGTTCTTGACCTCGGCGCGGCCGACACGGCCGGTGCGCTGCGAGGTGGTGTAGTCCCAGCGCTGGTTGTGGAACGGATCGGAGACCGACGGCGATCCCAGCAATGTGACCACCTGTTGCTTGCTCATGCCGACCTGCAGCTGGTCGACGGCAGTCTTTTCCAGCAGGTTGCCCTGATAGATCGGCTGTCGATACAGGATGCCGCAGCCGGCGGTGATCAGGGTCAGGAGAACGAGAATCAGGAACTTGCGCATGAATGGGCAGGCGAAGGAAATCTCGCCGATGATACACTCCCCGAGACCGCCGCGACCCACTCCACAGGCAGCTGGCGCTAAACCGTCAGTGAATGGAGACTCCCGATGGAATCGCAAGATTTACGCAAAGTGGGGCTGAAGGTGACGCATCCGCGGATGCGCATCCTGGAGCTGCTCGAGCAGAAGACCGCCCGTCACCACTTCACGGCCGAGGACATCTACAAGCAGCTGCTGGACAGCGGCGACGAAATCGGCCTGGCCACCGTCTATCGTGTCCTCACCCAGTTCGAGGCCGCCGGACTGGTGCTGAAGCACAACTTCGAGGGCGGCACGGCCGTCTATGAGCTCGACCGTGGCGGTCACCACGATCACATGGTCGACATCGACACCGGCAAGATCATCGAGTTCGAGAGCAGCGATATCGAGAAGCTGCAGCGGGAAATCGCCGAGAGGCACGGCTACGTGCTCGAAGAACACTCGCTCGTCCTGTACGTGCGCAAGAAGCGATAACCGCCGGCGCGCATTGCGGCCGGCGGTCCCCGAAGGTCTTCGCGATCACTGCACCGTGCAGGTCAGCTTGAAGGCCAGGAGACTCCCGGCGCTCATCGAGGGGATCAGCACGCCGCCATTCTGCAGGTTGGCCACGGACAGCTGGCCGGCTCCCGTGCCCTCGGTGGGGCAGGTCGCCAAGCCTGAACCTCTGGATTCGCAGTTGGGCGCGGGACCGAGCACGCAACTGGTGAGGTTGGGCGAGGGGCTGGGGTCCCTCAGCACGGCGTTGGCGACGGTCAGTGGCCCCGCATTGCTGATGAGGAGTTCATAGGTGCTGGTGGTCCCGCGCACCACGCTGTCGCCGCTCAGATCGCTTGCGCCAGAGGCTGGCGTATTGGTCTTGGTGAGCGAGAGATCGGCGATGTTGCGGGTGTTGGTGTAGTCGCAACGGTAGCTTCCCGAGGGCGTGATGGCCGATGCCGGAATGGTCACCGCGCCAGTCGCGGCGATCGTCGCCACCGTCGTGCCGCTGACGGTGTCGACGCAGCTTCCACTCACGCTCCAGCCCGCCGGCACCGTTTCGGTGACGGTGACATCGCCGGCGGCATTGGCGATGAAACGGGTCGGGCTGGCGACGAAAGTGTTTTGCGCGGTCGTGGTCAGGGTCTCGGTGCTCACGCTCGCATTGCTCAATGCGTAATCGAAGGTACCGACACCGTTGATCGTGCGCTTGCGGATCACCAGGGCAGGCTGGGCAAGCGACATCGTCAGGCCGTAGCCATCACCGCGATCGTTGAGGTCATTGCGGTCATACCAACGCAGCGTGATGGAACTGTAGGTGCCGTTGGCCTGCACGGAACCGCAGGCGCCGGTGGGATTGGTGCCGTCGGGAGCCTGACAACCGTTCTGATTGGCTTCCAGCCAGTTGTTGTTGAGCGCGTAGGTGCCCGGCGCATCCACGGTCAGCCCGCTGGTCGTGAGACGGGGGTTGCCCGAGAGCAGCGTCATCGTGTTGCCCGTGCCGAGCACGAAGGCCGGACGACCGTTATCGAGATTGGCGAAGTGGAATTTGGGATTTTCCACCGGCGCGTTGAAGGTGATGGTCCAGGTCTGCGCCGGCGTGCTGACGACGCAGCCGCCGATCCCGCCGATCCTGTCCACCACCGCGGCGAGCCAGTTCTGGCTGGCCAGCGGCGGCGTGGGCGTGAACCACGTGCCCGGGAAATTGGCGCCGGTCGGCGTTCCCGTGCCGAAAAAGCGGTTGTTGACGGCGGTCGTGCAGGCGGCGCGCGTCATGGTGATCGTGCCGCTCGGATTGCCCGCGAAATTGAAGGTGGTTGCGGTCTCGCTGCTCGGGCTGAACGTGGCGAAAGTCTCTCGCGCCTGTCCCGAGGCGCCGCCGGAGGCGAAAAGCAGGCCCATGAAAGCCGAGACGCAAGGCAGCAGCGCCCGTCGCGGCGCGCGAAAACACCGATGTTTCCTCATAAATCCCCTGTTTGGTGGCGTCCCTGTTACCAGTGACTTGTTGCTTCCCCGGGAATCAGTGTGACTGACGTCACATCAATTGCTTGTGAGGAAGGAAGGCAGGCCATCGAGATGGCCATCAGGGTGGAGCGATGAGGATCTGCGGAAAGAAGGGAATCAGCCCTTCGTGTCATCCGGCGTCACGCAGCAGCCGTTTCGCCGCCGCGCGTGCTTCGCTGCTGACTTCAACGCCGCCAAGCATTCGTGCCAGTTCTTCCTGGCGTTGCTTGGCATCGAGCAATTGCACCGCGCTCTGGGTGACGCCGGATGCCACGGCCTTGCTGACGCGGTAGTGGGCGTGACCTTGCGCGGCGACTTGCGGCAGATGCGTCACGCACAGGGCCTGGCGTTTGTCGCCGAGCGCGCGCAGCTTCTGGCCGACGATCTCGGCGACCGCGCCACCGATGCCCGAATCGACCTCGTCGAACACCATCGTCGGCACCGCGTCCGAACCGAGCGCGGCGACTTCAATGGCCAGCGAGATGCGCGACAGTTCGCCGCCCGAAGCCACCTTGCGCAATGCGCGCGGGGGCTGGCCGGCATTCGCCGATACCAGGAATTCGACCCGCTCTGCGCCCTGTGGATCAGGACGGGTTTCGGCTAGCGGTTCCAGCGCCACCTCGAAGCGGCCCACGCCCATGCCGAGTTCGGAAATCAGCGCCGAAGTCTTCGTCGACAGCGTCTTCGCGGCCTTTGCCCGCGCCTTGCTCAAGGTGTCCGCGGCCTTGCGCCAATCGGCGGTGGCGGCCTGAATTTCGCCATCGAGCACCTGCAGGCGGACGCTGGCATTGCGCAGATTCTCGAACTCCTGCAACAAGGCGTCGCGGTGCGCGGCCAACTCTTCCGGCGTGACGCGATGCTTGCGGGCGAGATCATGGATGCGGGACAGCTTGCCCTCCAGTTCCTCGAACTGCGCGGGATCGAGATCAAGATCGGCGCGCACGCGATCGAGCAGCACCGCCGCTTCGTCGATCTGGATGGCCGCGGCGTCCAGCATCGCGTCCACCTCGGCCAGGCGCGGTTCGTGTTCCTGCACGCGCGCCAGTTCATTGCGCAGTTGCTGGAGTTGTTGCGGCAAGGCCGGCGATTCGTCGCCGCCGAGCCGGGCATCGAAACCGCCCGACAGGCGGTTGAGGACGCTGTCGCAGGCGGCGATCAGGCCGGCGGCATGCGCGTGGCGGCGATGCGCGGCATTGAGTTCGGCGATCGCTTCGGGCGCCAGCGATTCGCGTTCGAGTTCGTCGAGTTGATGGCGTAGCCATGCACTGCGTTCGGACACGTCGCCGGTCTTGGAAAGCGTGTCGCGTTCGCGCAGCAGGCCACTCCAGCGGCGCGAAGCGGCACCCACTTGCGCCAGCGGGGCATCGTGGCCGCCGAAGGCATCGAGCAGGGCGAGCTGGCTCGGTTTGGACAGCAGCGCCTGGTGCTCGTGCTGGCCGTGGATCTCGACCAGGCACGCGGCCAGTTCCGCCAGTTGCGTCAGCGAGGCCGGACGGCCGTTGATCCAGGCGCGCGAACCGCCGTCGGCGCGCAGGGTGCGGCGCAGCTGGCAGGCATCGCCGTCATCCAGCTCCTGATCGCGCAGCCATGCCCGCGCCGCCGGCGCGTCGCCGAGGTCGAATTCGGCATGCAGCTCGGCGCGTTCGCTGCCGTGCCGCACCATGCCGCTGTCGGCGCGCTGGCCGGACAGGAAGCCCAGGGCGTCCACCAACAACGACTTGCCGGCGCCGGTTTCGCCAGAAATGACGGTCAAACCTGGGCCGAATTCCAGTTCGCTCGCCGTGACGACGGCGAAATCCTTGATGGCGAGACGTATGAGCATGCTGCACTAGTGTGCCGTGCGGCCCCGCAGCATGTCATCGGGGAGGCGCAAGGCTTGCGACTTGCCGAAGGCGGGCTTATATCGTCATCGGCCCGACCGGACAGTCCGAGCGCTTGAGCAAGTTCGCAAGATGACCCGTTCCCCAGACCGCGATCCGACGCTCGACCCGCGTGCGCGCCAGCTGCTGCGCACCCTGATCGCGCGCCACATCCGTGATGGCGAGCCGGTCGGCTCGCAGACGCTGGCGCGGCATGCCGGGCTCGACGTCAGTCCGGCGACGATCCGCAACATCCTCGCCGACCTGGAGGAAATCGGCCTGCTGTCGGCGCCGCACAGCTCCAGCGGACGCGTGCCGACGCCGCAGGGCTACCGCGTCTTCGTCGATTCGCTGTTGCAGGTGCGGCCGCTGCCGGACAGTGAGGTCGCGCGCCTGAAGAACGAGCTGCCGGCCGGCAGCGGCACCCAGTCGCTGCTCGGCAGCGCCTCGGAACTGGTCTCGGCGATGACGCATTTCGTCGGCGTGGTCAGCGTGCCGCGGCGCGAACAGTTCGCCTTCCGCCACATCGATTTCGTGCCGCTCGACGGCAAGCGGGTGATGGCGATCCTGGTGTTCGCCGACAACGATGTGCAGAACCGCATCGTCGAACCGCGCCGTGTTTTCGATCCGGGCGAACTGGAGCGCGTGGCCAATTACCTCAACGTCAATTTCGCAGGCCGTCCGCTGTCCGAGATCCGTGCCACGCTGCTGCACGAGATGCGGGTGGCGCAGAACGAGATGGAAAGCCTGCTCTCGCACACGGTCGAACTGGCCGAGCAGGTGCTGGCGCCGGACGTGATCGACCGCGGCAACGACGACATGGTCGTCGCCGGCCAGACGCGCCTGATCGGCGTGCAGGACCTGTCCGACCTCGACCGGCTGCGTGACCTGTTCGAAGCCTTCGCCCGCAAGCGCGAGATCCTGCAATTGCTGGAGCGCACCGTGCGCGCCCCGGGCGTGCGCATCTTCATCGGCGAGGAAACCGGACTGGCGCCGCTGGAAGGCGTTTCGCTGGTCACGGCGCCGTATGCCGCGGGCGGGCGCGTGCTGGGCGTGCTCGGGGTGATCGGCCCTACGCGCATGGCCTACGATCGCGTCATCCCCGTGGTGCAGGCCACGGCGGAAGTGCTCGGGGCGGCGTTGAGCGAGTAGCGCGGTGCCGGGGCCGTCTTTCGGCCCGATGACGCCTTCCAATCGGGACTTCGGCGAATCCATCGCCTGTTCCAGGCTTGAATCGCCCCCGGACAGCCCCGATAGCTAGGCCCGGTCCAAGGCCAAGCGCATGCCGACCCGACCGGCTCGGCGGGGATTGGCGTGGCCCGCGCACGGACAGAAGATGAACCGATTCCAGGATACGCAATGACCACAGAACCGCAGTTCGACCCCAATGCCCAGACGGCCCCGGAAGCCGACACCCAGGCCGACGTCATCGAGGCGCTGAAGGCCGAGATCGAGCAACTGCGCGCGCAGTTCCTGCTCGAGCGCGCCGACCTGGACAACCAGCGCAAGCGCCTGGCCCGCGACATCGAGATCGCCCGCAAATTCGCCAACGAGCGCCTGCTCGCCGACCTGCTGCCGCTGTTCGACAGCATGGAAGCCGGCCTGTCCGCGGCGGCCGAATCCGACCCGCTACGCGAAGGCCTCGAGTTGACGCTGAAGCAACTCCACCGCATCGCCGAGAACAACGGCCTCACCGAGGTCGCGCCGCTGGCCGGCGACACCTTCGACCCCGAGAAGCATCAGGCCATGAGCCTGGTCGAGGCGCCGGGCGTGCCGCCGGGCGCGGTCGCGCAGTTGTTCCAGAAGGGCTACCTCCTCAACGAGCGCCTGTTGCGTCCGGCGCTGGTGGTGGTGGCCAGGCACGACTGAATGAACGCCGCCGGGCAGGGCACTTGTCACGACGGATGCTTGAACAGCCGGCCCCCGACCCCAGATAGCCCCTAGTGGCGGCGCGGCCGCCAAACGCAAAAACGAAATTCCGAGAGGGAAACAGCAATGGCAAAAATCATCGGTATCGATCTCGGCACGACCAACTCGTGCGTGGCGATCATGGAAGGCGGCAAGGCCCGTGTCATCGAGAACAGCGAAGGTGACCGCACCACGCCGTCGATCGTGGCCTACAGCAAGGACGGCGAAGTCCTGGTCGGCGCCAGCGCCAAGCGCCAGGCCGTCACCAACCCCAAGAACACCTTCTACGCGGTGAAGCGCCTGATCGGCCGCAAGTTCACCGACGCCGAAGTGAAGAAGGATCTCGACCTGGTGCCCTACGGCATCGTCGCCCACGACAACGGCGACGCCTGGGTGGCGACCTCCGACGGCAAGAACCTGGCGCCGCAGGAAGTCTCCGCGCGCGTGCTGGAGAAGATGAAGAAGACGGCCGAAGCCTACCTCGGCGAGACCGTCACCGAAGCCGTCATCACCGTGCCGGCCTACTTCAACGACAGCCAGCGCCAGGCCACCAAGGACGCGGGCCGGATCGCCGGCCTCGACGTCAAGCGCATCATCAACGAACCGACCGCAGCCGCGCTGGCCTATGGCCTCGACAAGGAAGGCGGCGACCGCAAGATCGCCGTGTACGACCTCGGCGGCGGCACCTTCGACGTCTCGATCATCGAGATCGCCAACGTCGACGGCGAGAAGCAGTTCGAAGTGCTGTCCACCAACGGCGACACCTTCCTCGGCGGTGAGGACTTCGACAAGCGCGTCATCGACTATCTCGTCGACGAATTCCAGAAGGACCAGGGCATCGACCTGCGCAAGGACCCGCTGGCCCTGCAGCGCCTGAAGGATGCGGCCGAGCGCGCCAAGATCGAACTGTCGTCCTCGCAGCAGACCGAAGTGAACCTGCCTTACGTGACGGCGGACGCGTCCGGTCCGAAGCACCTGAACATCAAGCTGACCCGCGCCAAGCTCGAATCGCTGGTCGAGGATCTGGTCAAGAAGACCATCGACCCCTGCCGCACCGCGCTCAACGACGCCGGCCTGCGCGCAGGTGACATCGCCGAGGTGATCCTCGTCGGCGGCCAGACCCGCATGCCGAAAGTGCAGCAGGCCGTGGCCGAGTTCTTCGGCAAGGAACCGCGCAAGGACGTCAACCCCGACGAAGCCGTGGCGATTGGCGCGGCGGTGCAGGGTGGCGTGCTCGCCGGCGACGTGAAGGACGTGCTGCTGCTCGACGTGACCCCGCTGTCGCTCGGCATCGAAACCCTGGGCGGCGTGTTCACCAAGATCATCGAGAAGAACACCACGATTCCGACCAAGGCCTCGCAGACCTTCTCCACCGCCGAGGACAACCAGTCCGCCGTCACCGTGCACGTGCTGCAGGGCGAGCGCGAACAGGCCCGCTACAACAAGTCGCTGGCCAAGTTCGACCTCACCGGCATCGACGCGGCGCCGCGCGGCATGCCGCAGGTGGAGGTGTCCTTCGACATCGACGCGAACGGCATCGTCCACGTCACCGCCAAGGACAAGAAGACCGGCAAGGAACAGAAGGTCGAGATCAAGGCCGGCTCGGGCCTGTCGGACGACGAGATCCAGCGCATGGTCGCCGACGCCGAAGCGCACCGCGAGGAAGACAAGAAGTTCCATGAGCTGGTGAACGCCCGCAACCACGCCGACGCACTGATCCACACCGCGCGCAGCGCGATCAAGGACAGCGGCGACAAGGTGCCGGGAGACGTGATCGGCCGCACCGAAGGCGCGATCGCCGAACTGGAGACCGCGATGAAGGGCGACGACAAGGCGCAGATCGAAGCCAAGTCGAAGGCGCTGGAGGAAGCCGCGCAGTCGCTGTTCGCCGCCGCCGCCGCGCAGTCCTCGGACGGAGACCACGGCGGTGACGCCGGTGCCGCGCCGAAGAGTGACGACGTGGTGGATGCCGAGTTCACCGAAGTCAAGGACGAGGACAAGAAGTAACGCTTTGCTCTTCCTTCTCCTGCCGGGAGAAGGTGCCCCGCAGGGGCGGATGAGGGCAGGGGAGTTCCGGCCCACGGGACGTTTCCCTGCAAGTGATTTTCCCGCCCTCATCCGGCGCTCCGCGCCACCTTCTCCCGGGGGGAGAAGGGAAAAGCGACGCCTGCCGATAGCCTATGAGCAAACGCGACTACTACGAAGTCCTGGGCGTAGCCCGCAACGCCAGCGACGAAGAGCTGAAGAAGGCTTATCGCCGCTGCGCGATGAAGCACCACCCCGACCGCAATCCCGGCGACAAGGCCGCGGAGGCCGCGTTCAAGGAGTGCAAGGAAGCCTACGAAGTGCTGTCCGACGGCGGCAAGCGCCGCATGTACGATCAGCATGGCCACGCCGCGTTCGAGCATGGCATGGGCGGTGGCAACGCCGGCCCGGGCTTCGCCGACATGGGCGACATCTTCGGCGACATCTTCGGAAACATCTTCGGCGGTGGTGCCGCGCGCGGTCCGCGCCGTGGCGCCGACGTCGGCTACGTGATGGAACTCGATCTCGAGGAAGCCGTCGCCGGCACCGAGAAGCGCATCGAGATTCCGACCCTGATCGCCTGCGCGCCCTGCAACGGCACCGGCTCGGAAGACGGCAAGCTCGAAACCTGCAGCACCTGTCATGGCCGTGGCCAGGTCCGCTTCCAGCGCGGCATCTTCTCGATGCAGCAGCCGTGTCCGGATTGCCATGGGCGCGGCCAGACGTTCAAGAGCCCGTGCAAGGTCTGCCGCGGCAACGGACGTGTCGAGGAAGAGAAAGTGCTGTCGGTGAAGATTCCTGCCGGCGTCGACAATGGCGACCGCATTCGCCTGTCCGGCGAGGGCGAGGCCGGTCCGCCGGGATCGCCGCCCGGCGATCTCTACGTCGAGGTTCGCGTGCGTCCGCACGAGATCTTCGAGCGCGACGGCGATGATCTGCATTGCGAGGTCCCGATCCGCATTTCCCAGGCCGCGCTCGGCGACGTGGTGCGCGTGCCCACGCTCAACGGCGAGGCCGAAATCCGCATCCCCGCCGAAACCCAGACCGGCAAGGTGTTCCGCCTGCGCGAGAAGGGTGTGAGGTCGGTGCGCAGCCGTGGCGTCGGTGATCTCTACTGCAAGGTCGTGGTCGAGACGCCGGTCAACCTCACCACCGAGCAGCGCGAATTGCTGGATAAGTTCGAAGCCACCTTTGTGGGCGAGGGCGCGCGGCGTCATTCGCCGAAGTCGAGCACCTTCGTCGATGGCGTCAAAGGTTTCTGGGAACGCATGACGTCGTAACGACGTAGTCATTCCGTAAAAATGGGAGTCTGTGTCTTTTAGTGTTGCGGTGCTGAAAGGGATATTTCGCGGCCTAGTCCATCTGGGGGGGCCATGGGTACTGTGGAACGGGTGGATTTTTCGCAACCCGAAGCGCAAAGACTTGCTGAGCTTCTCAGCATTCAGATAGATCTTCTCGACGTGCAGCAGTATTGCTTCATGTTGCGAGATTCGATCGACCCGGCGTTAGCAGAACCATATGCTCGTGCAGCTCTCACCAAGGCTGCCGCCGTTTCCTACGGTCGTATTGGAGGTCCAGGTGCAAGATCGGTAGGAGTCTCTGATCTTGTGGCCCGATTGCCGGATGAGCTTAAGCGTTGGAATTCCTTCTTCAAGGATTTCCGCGATAAGTTTATAGCGCACTCTGTTAACACGTTTGAGGAGTTGCGTGTCGATGCATTGGTTGAAGTGGGCGACGATGGACGATGTTTTGTTCAAAGTGTTGCTCCATCGAATGGGCGCCGCACTTATCTCGCGCCAGACGAAGTTCAAGCATTCTTAGACCTTGCCCAAGCGATGCTAAGTCTTGTCAATGAGAAGATTGGACACGAAACCCAGCTAGTGCTAGCCGCGGCTAGATCGATGCCAGATCAGTTCTTCCTCGACAGAATTGGGCATCCCATCATCCCGTATGGGCTTCCAGCGAAAGTAGGGAAGAGGCGTGCTGCCTTTGGAGAGAAGAAGCCAAAAAGGCCAGACAGGCGTGTTGGAAAGGGGGCGCAGGATCGACAGTCTGAAGAAGAAGGGAGCGACAAGTCGGACTTTTAAGTAGTCCTGGGTATGCTTGCCTCAATCGTGGCGCGCATTGACACCGCGCCGCGCGCCCCAGCGGGCATCCAGAGAACCCGCGATCTTCTTCACCAAGCGCGAGAACCGCCCCCGGCGATTCTTGCGCTGCAACTCCTCCGCACTGGTCAGCCACGCCACCTGGATCACCCGGCGCTCGCCTTCGAACGGCAGGTGCCCGTGCCAGGAATTGTCCGCACGCCGGAACGCCACCAGCATGCCGTACACCGGCCGGATCTCCGGCGCTGCCAGCGATTCGATGTCGTCACCGCGATGCAGGAAGCGCAGGCAGCCCTCGCTGGTCCGCGGCCAATCCTCGTTGAGATAGAGCAGGGCGGTGGCGATCTTCGACTTGCTGTCGGTATGGATCGTGCCGTGGCGCCGGTTGACGGCGTCGCTCACCGTGACGATCGCAGGATGCTCGGACAGCCGTCCCAGCCCAAGCCTGGCCCCCAGGGCATCCGCAAATGCCGGCGATGTCATCTCGGCCACCAGTGCCCGCATCGAGCTTCCGCAATCCTCGTCCTGGTACGGAAAGAAACCGGCGCAGCGATAGCGCGGGAAATCGGCGGCAAGGGCGCCGCGTTCGGCCTCCGGCAACTGCGCCGGCGCGATCATGAACGCGAACGGCGCCGTGGCGACCTGGACATCCGGATGATCGAGACGAGCAGGATCCAGCAGCATAGCGATCGGCAACTCCGGCAACGGTTGCGAAATCGGCCCCTGTCAGCGCCGGATCATACCGCCGATTCGTGAGGGCACGTCCCGTACCGGTTTTCCGGTAGGATTTCCCACTGAACAGGCGAAGGATTCGTCTCTACGGGGGATTTATGTTGAAACACCTATCGGGCCGCCAACTGCTGGCGGCGCTCGCCATGCTGTACGCATTCAATGCGAATGCTGTCGCCGAGGAAGAGGCGCCCGAGCGTTTCGTGCAGAACGAACGCGATCACACCGCTTACATCGTCAATGCCGACGGTTCCTACGTCGAACAGCGCGAGTGGGCGCTGAAGGTGCTCAAGGAGCAGGCGCTGGAGGCGGTGAAGGAAGCCTCGATCAGCTACAGCACCAGCATCCAGAAAGCCGAGGTGCTGCAGGCCTACACGCTCAAGCCGGACGGCCGCCGCATCGACGTGCCCAAGTCGAACTACCAGGTGCAGACCAACGGCGGCAAGGACGACGGTGGACCTGTGTTTTCCGACCACAGCTCACTCACCGTGGTCTTCCCGGAACTCGCCGTTGGCGACACGGTGGTCTTCTCCTACAAGCTTGTCGCCAGCCAGCCGATGTTCGACGGCCAATTCTCCGTCGTCGACGGTTTCTCCAGCGACACCTACTACGGCGACGGGAAGATCAGCATCGACGCGCCCGTTTCGCTGCAGGCGCAATACCAGGCCTGGAATCTGAAGCAAACCCGCGACGAAACCAAGAACGGCCGCAGATTGCTGGAATGGTCGTACAGCAACACCGCGCCGAAGAAGAACAAGGACGACGCGGCTGCCATCTACGACATCGAAAAGAGCATCGCGGTGGCTTATTCCACTTTCGGCAGCTATGCCGACATCGCCGACGCCTACGGCAAGCGCGCCTTGCCGAAGGCCGCGGTGACGCCCCGCATCCAGAAGCTCGCCGACGAGATCACCGCCGGCAAGCAGCAGCCGCGCGATGTCGCCAAGGCGTTGTACGAGTGGGTATCGACCAACATCACCTACGCCGGCAACTGCATCGGCCTCGGCGCGGTCGTGCCGCATGATCTCGATTTCATCCTCGACAACAAGATGGGCGACTGCAAGGACCATGCGACCTTGCTGCAGGCACTGCTCGCGGCCAAGGGCATTTCGAGCGAACAGGACCTGATCAACTCCGGCAACCTCTACACGCTGCCGAAAATCCCGGTGGCCTCGATGGTCAACCACGTCTTCAACTACATCCCGTCGCTGGACTTGTACGCCGATGCCACCGCCAAGGGCATTCCGTTCGGCATGCTGCCCATCCAGAGCGCAGGAAAACCCATCCTGCCGGTCGGCGGCGAACGCAAGGAAGCCCGCACACCGGCGTGGCCGCTGGGCAGCAACCGGCAGCGCATGAGCACGGTGCTGAAGATCCAGGCGGACGGATCGGTCACCGGCAAGGTCAAGGTGGAATTGAACGGGATGTACGCGATCGCGGCCCGCGCCGGGTTCCGCGACGTGTCCAAGGACACCTACAAGGACGTGACCAAGAACTTCTTCCAGAACATGGGGCTCATCGCCAGTGGCACGTTCACATCCGATGACCCCAAGCCGCTGCTCGACACCTACAGCTACAGCAGCGAGTTCGAGGTGAAGGAAATGCTGCCGATCCCCGGCGCCTTCCGCATTGCGCCCGCCTTCTTCAACATCTCCTCGGTCGCGCACTTCGCCAACGCGGCCACCGGCGAGATCGACGAGAAGAACGAGACGACTTGCGTGAGCGGTTATTCCGAGGAGGAGTACGTCTACGAATTCCCGGAGCAGGTGAAGGTGGTCGCGGTCCCGTCGGACCTGGCCGTGGCGGGCGACGCGCTCGACTACAAGGCGACCTACGAACTGAAAGACAACGTGCTGAAGGTCAAGCGCATCTTCGACGACCGCACGCCGGGTGCGACCTGCACGCCGGCCTTCAACAAGGCCTACCAGGAATTCACCAAGAAGGTGTTGCCGAACCTGAAGGCGCAAGTCGTCTATCAGTGATCACGGGAAGGAACAGCGCGCTTGCTGGCGGCGTACCCGCCAGCAAGCGTGACGTAGTGAAGACGGCACGGTTTCTCGCGCAATGGCGATATCAAGCCTGAATCACCACGTCGGCGCATCATCCGATTCGCCGTCGTCGTCGGTGTGCTCCTTCATATCCTGGCCATGGGCCTCCGCGAGCAGGAGTTTGATCCTATCGTCGCTTGCTTCGGCGCCCACTGCGCCCAGGCTTTCCTCTAAATCCTCTGCGCTTGGGTCTTGACGCTTCAATAGAGCCTCATAGGCTTCCTCGTTATCTACATAAAACGCGCTGGCGGGACTCGCAGAGAATCCCAGAATCAGGCCAGCGGATAGGCCGCCCCATTGCAGGGCCGCGGATGGAAACCGTCGTTTCATTTGATTCGTCTCCTGATAGTGTTCGCGCGAATCACGGGAGTAGCGCGTAGACCGCATTGGTGTTGTGCGCACCGTCTTCGGCGACACCGACCACCCAGTCGCCGTTCGGCGAAATCCCCTGCAATCCGCTGACCTTGCCGCCCTCGAACAAGTCGATGGCCTCGGTGCCGCCGGTCGGCGTCCAGATCGCCGCCTGCAGGTTTTCGTCGGCGTTCTCGCTGACGAGCGCCACGGTGTCGTCATTGGCCAAGCCGGTCGCTCTCACCCGGGTGCCGCCGGAGATCGGTGAAATCAGGCTGAGATCGTCCGTCGCGGGATCCCAGAAACCAACGCCACGATGACCTTGGGCCGTGCGGTAGACGAACACCGCATGTCCGGCATTGTTGAGGTACTTGCCGCGATTGAGCGGACTGTCTTGCAAATCATCGAGCAGTTCCGGCGCGCTGCTGGGACTGGACCAGAATGCGGTGACGGGAACATCCGGCGCGGGGAAATGGCAGGTGCCCAAGGCCTGATTCGCGTCATTGATCGCGCTCACGGTACAGAATGTGGCGCCCGCCGGACGCGGCAGGCTGGTGATCACATAGCCGGCGAGCAGGCCATTGGCCTGGGCGACCTTGCCCTGGAAGATACCGCCGCTGGGGCAATTCAGCGCCACGCTGGGGCGACCATTGATCAGGCTGTCATTCACGTCCATGGCGATGCAGTTGTCGGCGGCGGTGGACACCGGAATGGCAGTATTGCTGCCCGGCAACCAGATGACCGCAGTGGCCTTGGCTGTCCCGCTCAGGCTTTCGCCCACCACGGCGCCGGCCTGGTTATGGGCGGTCACGCTCGAGCTGGCGTCGGCCAGAATGCCGAGGATGCCTTGCAGGGGCCTGAGTTCCGTCGGCGCATCGCCGGGGGCCGCGGCCTCCCAGGTGACCGCCATGCCGATATCCGTTTCATCGACGCAGGACCCCACGATCAGGCCGGAAGCGGTAATGCCGCCAGCCGAGCAGCTTTGACCTTGCGCCAGGGGAAGCAACGGAGTTTCGAAACCGACTATCAGCGACACCCAGGGAACGCTGGGCCCATTGCCATTGGCCGGGCTGCATGTGCCGACCGCGATGCCATTGTCGGCCACGTCATTGGCGGCGCATTGCGCACCGGCCGTGTGGCCTTCTTCATTCAGGATGATGGCATGTGCCTGCATGGACGGAAGAATGCCGAGCACGCCTGTGAGGATCGTCACGGCGAGAGTGCTACGGGTTTGTTTCGCGGGTGCTGTCATGTCGGTTGCCTCTTGGATACGGCACGGATGGGGGCGATCCAACATAGGCAGGCCGTGCCGGGGGGCAACTGAAAACCCGCGCGAAAGTCACGAAAAATCCTGTCGCTTCAAAGCGCTAAAAAAATTTCATGGGCGATGAAATGTCTCATCAGGACGGCAGGTCGGGAGGGGAGGCAGGGAATCCGTGGCAAACACGAATTTTTGCCAGTGATGTCACAACGCGCCGTCATTCCCAAGCGTATGACTACCGGCCAGCAATACGGTTTCGCGCTTTGCTCCAGGGACAGGGGGAGCCATGCCTCGGGAATCTCCGGCAAGCAGTACGAATACTCCACGCGTTTCTTCGATGCCACGACGGCGGCGTTGGAGTGTAGGCGAACTTCGCTACCTTCAAGCCCGTGCAGGAACCCGCACCGTGGAACAGTTGAGCCATGCGCTACGACGCAGCGAACGTGCGCTGCGTTGCAAGCTGCATCGCCTGAGACTGAGCGCCCGAGTCGTGGAAGGCTGGAGCCTGCGCGAATTGCGTGCCAGCCTGCGGATGAGCGTCAAGCAGGTGCTGCGCCACATCGTCGCGGGCCGCCTGCGTGTGCAATGCGCGCAGGTGCGTGGCGCGGGAATCGCCGGCATCGGCAAGGCAGCGCCACATTCGGGTTGGAAGCGGGTTTGCGCGGAAGTCCTGCGAGGCCGATGGCGATTGAGTCGATTGCGCGTCAGCGAGACGTCAGTGCAGCGCTTCCACGCGCTCTCGGCACAGCCTGTTTCCCGGCCATGATGGCGGTATCTGGCGACGTGCTTGCCGGACCGCACGCGCGCCGTTAGCCTGCTCGAATGAGCGAACCCGTCCGAATCCTGATCCATGGCGCGTCCGGGCGCATGGGGCAATCCCTGTTACGTCTCGGTGCCGCGCGCCAGGATTGCAGCATCGTCGCCGCGGTGTCGGCGCGTTCCCCCGCACAGCGTGTCGTCGATGGCGTCCCGTGTTTCTCGGCGTCGGAGCTGTCCGGCGTGCCGGAATTCGACGTCGCCATCGATTTCAGCCTGCCGGAAGGCTTCGACGCGATCCTCGCCCTGTGCGCGAGCCGTGGCACCGGCTTCGTCTCGGGCACTACCGGCCTGTCGGAAGCGCAGCGTACGGACCTGCAGGCGGCGGCGGTCCGCATTCCGGTGTTGTGGGCGGCGAATTTCAGTCTGGGTGTCGCCGTGCTCGAGGAACTGGTCGAACGCGCCGCCTCGGCGCTGCGCGGCTGGGACTGCGACATCGTCGAGGCCCACCACACGCAGAAGAAGGACGCGCCCTCCGGCACCGCGCTCGCGCTCGGCATCGCGGCGGAGCGGGGCGGGGCGCAGCCGCGCTACGCCAGCCTGCGCGCCGGTGACATCGTCGGGGAGCACACCGTTCAGTTCACCGCCACCGGCGAGCGGATCGAACTGATCCATCGCGCCAGCAATCGTGACATCTTCGCGCGTGGCGCGTTGCATGCCGCCGTTGGGCTGGCGGGGCGTGTCGCGGGGCAATATCGGCTGCGTGATTTGCTGTAGTGTCCGGCAATCGCGGCTGGATTCGTCAGAGCATCGCGTCAATCCGGAGCGGAAACGAAAATTGCAACGCCCAACAGCACCGATAGGATCGCAGCCAGGATCCCAAAGCCGATCAACATTCCTAACGCGGTCCGTGTTCGGTCCTTGATCACCAAGCCGATGCCGAGCGCGTAGGCCGCGGGCCACGGCAACAGCAGTGTCAGCGTGGAAACACGGCGCGGATGAATCACTTCGGGCAATGCTGCCGCCAACGCGCTACCCGCCACATACGTGATCACGCCGCCAGCGAGCAGACACAAGAAGAACAACCCGATACCTGCGGCAAGCGAGCCACGCTTCGGATCGACCGGAAGCCGGTGGCGGAGGGCGGCACGCGGCGGCGCGTAAAGGTTTTCTGTCTCGTTCACACCACCGCCTGACGTGTCTATCTCTCCCGGCACAGTATCCGCCACCCGCCCACGGTGGCGACGGCACGCCAGACCGGCCTGAGAGCGTGGGAATATGCCCAAGCGGGAAGAAATACCGCCGCTGCCGTGGCTTAGACGCCGCCTGGGCGTTTTACGCGGGACCGCTGGCGAAGCGGCCCCGTCGCAGGTACAATTCTCGCTCGCCTGATTCCCCCTGCCTCCGGACCGGTTCCGCGCCGCTTCGGTGGTTTCTTGCAACCCGACGTAGGCGAAATCCGTGATTGAAACTGCAATCCTCGCGCTTGAAGACGGCACCGTCTTCGAGGGCGTTTCCGTAGGCGCGCCCGGTCTTTCCGTGGGCGAGGTGGTGTTCAACACCGCCATGACCGGCTATCAGGAAATCCTCACCGATCCGTCCTACGCCCGTCAGATCGTCACGCTGACCTATCCGCACATCGGCAACACCGGCTGCACCGACCAGGACGACGAGGCCGGCAAGGTCTGGGCCTCCGGCCTGATCGTGCGCGACGTGCCGCGCCGCCCCAGCAACTGGCGCAGCCAGGTAGCGCTGCCGGAATGGCTGCGCCAGCGCGGCGTGGTGGCGATCGCCGACATCGACACCCGCAAGCTCACGCGCCTGCTGCGCGACCGCGGCGCGCAGAACGGCGCGCTGATGGCCAGCGCGGCGCCTATCGAGCAGGCCGACGTCGACAAGGCGATCGAAGCCGCCCGCAAGTTCCCGGGCCTGAAGGGCATGGACCTGGCGAAGGAAGTCAGCACGCGCAGTTCGTATCCCTGGCGCGACGGGCAGCTCGATCTCGACCGCAACACCTTCGCGAGCGCTGAAGCGAAGTTCAAGGTCGTCGCCTACGACTTCGGCGTGAAGCGCAACATCCTGCGCATGCTGGCCGAACGCGGGTGCGATGTGATCGTGGTGCCGGCGCAGACCTCCGCCGAGGACGTGCTGGCGCTGAAACCCGACGGCGTGTTCCTGTCCAACGGCCCGGGCGATCCGGAGCCTTGCGACTATGCGATCGCCGCGATCCGCAGCTTCCTCGAGAAGAAGATCCCCACCTTTGGCATCTGCCTCGGCCATCAGTTGCTCGGCCTGGCCTCCGGCGCGCGGACGCTGAAGATGAAATTCGGCCACCACGGCGCCAACCATCCGGTCATCGACCTCGATTCCAAGCGCGTGATGATCACCTCGCAGAACCACGGCTTCGCCGTCGACGAGGCCACGCTGCCGGCCAATGTGCGCGTCACGCACCGTTCGCTGTTCGACGGCAGCAACCAGGGCATCGCACTGACAGACGCGCCGGCATTCAGCTTCCAGGGGCACCCGGAAGCCTCGCCCGGCCCGCATGACGTCTCGCCGCTGTTCGATCGCTTCGTGACGATGATGGAGCGCTCTGCTTGACGGCCAACCGGCGCCCGCGCTGGAAACGCCTGAAGTGGCTCGCGCTCGTCGCACTGCTGCTGGCCGCCTATCCGTGTTTCGTGTTCACGACGGTGTACGTGCACTGGTTCGTGGCCAATCTTCCGGGCGGACGCAACGGCCCTTCCGACGCCTATCGTCATGCGCTCGCCAGCGCCACGGTCGCTTACACCGGATCACCGCGCTGGGTGGAGTGGGTGACCGCGGTGATGGAGCGTGGCGGCGAGGGCAGCGACAGCCGCGCCATGGATGCGCACAACAACCGTATCGGCGCCCGCATCGGCGCGGAGGCGACGGCCTGGCGGCAGATGCAGTATCAGGTCATGAATGCCGTCGAGAACGGCGCGGTCAACACCAAGGACGAGACACAAATCACCTGGCTGCCGCCCGAGCGGTGGCAGAACCGCATGTATTAAGCCTGCTTGTATCAAGAACGCAGTACCTGAGGAATGCAATGCCAAAGCGCAGCGACATCAAAACCATCCTGATCATCGGCGCGGGTCCGATCGTCATCGGCCAGGCCTGCGAATTCGATTACTCCGGCGCACAGGCCTGCAAGGCCCTGCGCGACGAGGGCTATCGGGTGGTGCTGGTGAATTCGAATCCGGCCACGATCATGACCGATCCGGAAATGGCGGACGCGGTCTACATCGAGCCGATCCACTGGCAAATGGTCGAGAAGATCATCGCCAAGGAAAAGCCCGACGCGCTGCTGCCGACGATGGGCGGCCAGACCGCGCTCAACTGCGCGCTCGACCTCGCCGACAACGGCGTGCTGGAGAAGTACGGTGTCGAACTGATCGGCGCCTCGCGCGAAGCCATCCGCATGGCCGAGGATCGCGAACTGTTCCGCGTGGCGATGCAGGAGATCGGGCTGGAATGCCCGAAGGCCGAGGTCGCCAGATCATTCGAGCAGGCGGTCGAGATCCAGGCCAAGGTCGGCTATCCGACCATCATCCGCCCGTCGTTCACGCTCGGCGGCAGCGGTGGCGGCATCGCCTACAACCGCGAGGAATTCGAGGACATCGTCAAGCGCGGCCTCGAGCTCTCGCCCGTGCACGAAGTGCTGGTGGAAGAGTCGGTGCTCGGCTGGAAGGAATTCGAGATGGAAGTGGTTCGCGACACCGCGGACAACTGCATCATTGTCTGCTCGATCGAGAATCTCGATCCGATGGGCGTCCACACCGGCGACTCGATCACCGTGGCGCCGGCGCAGACGCTCACCGACAAGGAATACCAGCGGTTGCGCGATGCCAGCATCGCGGTGCTGCGCAAGATCGGCGTCGATACCGGCGGCAGCAACGTGCAGTTCGGCATCAACGCGCAGACCGGGCGCGTGGTGGTGATCGAGATGAACCCGCGCGTCTCGCGCTCCTCGGCGCTGGCGTCGAAGGCCACCGGTTTTCCGATCGCGAAGGTCGCCGCTAAGCTCGCCGTCGGCTACACGCTGGACGAATTGAAGAACGAGATCACCGGCGGCCTGACACCGGCGTCGTTCGAACCCACGATCGATTACGTGGTCACCAAGATTCCACGCTTCGCCTTCGAGAAATTCCCGCAGGCCGATGCGCGCCTCACCACACAGATGAAATCGGTGGGTGAGGTGATGGCGATCGGCCGCAGCTTCCAGGAATCGCTGCAGAAAGCGCTGCGCGGGCTGGAGACGGGCAAGGTCGGGCTCGACCCCACCGGTCTCGACCTGTCCAGCGACGATGATCTGACCGTCCTGCGCCGCGAGGTGAAGGAGGCCGGTCCCGAGCGCCTGTTCTATCTGGCCGATGCGTTCCGCGCCGGCATGTCGGTGGAGGAAGTGTTCGGGCTGTCGTTCGTCGACCCGTGGTTCCTCGACCAGATCGAGAGCATCATCGCCAGCGAACGCGAGGTCGCGGCCGCCGGTGTCGACGCGCTCGACGGCAAGCGCCTGCGCAAGCTCAAGCGTATGGGCTTCTCGGACGCGCGTCTCGCGCAGCTGGCGCAGACCGACGAGAAGGCGATCCGCGCCCTGCGTCGCGCGCATGGCATCAAGCCGGTCTACAAGCGCGTGGATTCCTGCGCGGCGGAATTCGCCACCACCACCGCGTATCTGTACTCGACCTACGAGGACGAGTGCGAAGCGCAGCCGAGCGATCGCGAGAAGATCATCGTGCTCGGCGGCGGCCCGAACCGGATCGGGCAGGGCATCGAATTCGACTACTGCTGTGTGCACGCCGCACTGGCGCTGCGCGAGGACGGGTTCGAGACCATCATGGTCAACTGCAACCCGGAAACGGTCTCCACCGACTACGACACCTCCGATCGCCTGTATTTCGAGCCGCTCACGCTCGAGGACGTGCTCGAGATCGTCGAGTTGGAAAAACCCAAGGGCGTGATCGTGCAGTACGGCGGACAGACACCGCTGAAGCTGGCGCGCGCACTGGAAGCGAACGGCGTGCCGATCATCGGCACCTCGCCCGATTCGATCGACCTGGCCGAGGACCGCGAGCGCTTCCAGCAGCTCGTCGAGACACTCAAGCTGAAGCAGCCACCCAACCGCACCGCGCGCAATCCGGACGAAGCGCTGGTGCTGGCCCGCGAGATCGGCTATCCGCTGGTGGTGCGCCCGAGTTACGTGCTCGGCGGCCGCGCCATGGAAGTGGTGCACGCCGATGCCGACCTCGCGCGCTACATGCGCGATGCGGTCAAGGTATCCAACGATTCGCCTGTGCTGCTCGATCGCTTCCTCGACAACGCGGTCGAGGTGGACGTCGACGTGATCGCCGACAAGACCGGTGCGGTGCTGATCGGCGGTGTGATGGAGCACATCGAGGAGGCCGGCGTGCATTCGGGCGATTCATCCTGCTCGCTGCCGCCGTATTCGCTGTCGAAGGAAGTGCAAGACCGTCTGCGCGAACAAGTGATCGCGCTGGCCAAGGCGCTGAACGTCGTCGGCCTGATGAACACGCAATTCGCGGTGCAAGCCGACGATGATGGCGAACCGACGATCTTTCTGCTGGAAGTGAATCCGCGCGCCTCGCGCACCGTGCCCTTCGTCTCCAAGGCGACCGGCCTGCCGCTGGCGAAGATCGCGGCACGCTGCATGGCGGGCAAGACGCTGGCGGAGCAGGGCGCGACCAAGGAAATCGTGCCGAACTACCACTCGGTGAAGGAAGCGATCTTCCCGTTCGCAAAGTTCCAGGGCGTCGATCCGATCCTCGGCCCCGAGATGCGCTCCACCGGCGAGGTGATGGGCGTCGGCCGCAGCTTCGGCGCCGCGTTCGCGCGCGCGCAGGAGGCGGCCAACATCAAGACGCCGCCGCCGACCGGCAAGGCCTTCGTCTCCGTGCGTGATCCGGACAAGCCTCGCGTCCTGCCGGTGGCGCAGGATCTGGTGCAGCGCGGCTACAAGCTCGTCGCCACCGGCGGTACCGCCGCGTTCCTGCGCGCGAACGGCGTGGAATGTGAACAGATCAACAAGGTCACCGAAGGGCGGCCGCACGTGGTCGATCTGATCAAGAACGGCGAAATCGCCTACATCGTCAACACCACGGAAGGCAAGCAGGCGATCGCCGATTCGTTCTCGATCCGCCGTGAGGCGCTACAGCAACGTGTGACGTATTCCACCACCATTGCCGGCGCCAAGGCCTTGCTGCATTCTCTGCAGTATCGCGGCAGCGGTCCGGTGTGGGCGCTGCAGGAATTGCACGAAGAATTGAAGCAAGAGGAAAAGAAGCAAGCATGAGAGCGCCATTGACCACGCAGGGAGCGCAGCGTCTGCGCGCGGAACTGGAAGAACTGAAGAGCGTGCAGCGTCCGGCCGTGATCAACGCGATCGCCGAAGCGCGCGCGCACGGCGATCTGAAGGAAAACGCCGAGTACCATGCCGCCCGCGAGCAGCAGGGCTTCATCGAAGGCCGCATCAAGCAGTTGGAAGCGGAGCTGTCGCACGCGCAGGTGATCGACGTGTCGACGCTGAATGCGGGTTCGAAGATCGTGTTCGGCGCCAACGTCACCCTGGCCGACATGGAAACCGACGAAGAACGGCGCTACCAGATCGTCGGCGACCTGGAAGCGGACATCAAGCAGGGCCTGATCGCGATCTCCTCGCCGGTGGCGCGCGCGCTGATCGGCAAGCACGAGGGCGACAGCGTCACCATCGAAGCGCCGGGCGGTACGCGGGAATACGAGATCGTCGCGGTCGCCTACGGGTGAGGGTGAGGAAGTGCGAGTTTGGCGGACGCCTTCAAGGTCGAGGAGGCGTCGTCAACGCCTCTGAGGGCCGCACTTCCGAACGCCCGGCCATGGACCGCCCGGCCATGGACCGCCGGGCCGGACGGCCTGGAGTCAACATTGCAGCGCCAGGGATGGCAACGACAAGGCTAACGACCGCCTGATAATGGCACGCATCACCTTCCTGCTTCCCTCCTTCTCACGCTTCGGCGCGCAGCGCCTGCCGGCCGAATGCGACGCAGCACTGGGGCGGGGCGACTTCCTGCCATCACAGGCCCCAGGCAGACGCGCGCAACTGCTCCGCCACGTCGATCTTCCCGAAGGCAGCTGGCCGATCGCGGCGCTTTCGCGCCAGGCCGACGTCGGTGACGCCGCGGGCGCGGCCTGGCTGCGCGCCGATCCTGTCTGGCTGCGTCCCGACATCAACGGTGTCCGGCTCATGGCGCATGGCGATGCCTTGTTGCCCACGCAGTCGGACTGCGATGCCCTGCTGCCCGCGCTGAAGCCCCTGTTCGGCGACGCCGGCTTTCTGCTCGACGCACCGACGCCCGCCCGCTGGTACCTGCGGCTGCCGCGCGAGGCGAGGATTCCCGAATTCGCCGATCCGCGCGACGTGCTCGGCGACGATCTGTTCGAACATCTCGACAGCAGCCCCGAGAGTCGCCGCTGGCGCGCACTCGCCAACGAAGTGCAGATCGTGCTGCACAACCATCCCTGGAACGCGGAACGCGCGGCCAAGGGACAGCCGCCGATCAACGGCCTGTGGTTCTGGGGCGGCGGCACGCTGCCCACCGAAGGCGTGCAGACGCGCAGCCGGCATACCGCGATCTACACTGACGATCCCACCGCGCACGCGCTGGCGGCGAACGCCTGCGATGCCGAGGCCTTGCCGCCACGCTATCCCGGTGGTTCCAACGATCTCGCGGCCGATCTGGTCTTCGACCTCACCGCTACACGCGATCTCGCCTGGCTGGAACGCGAATGGCTGCGACCGGCGTTGACCGCGCTCCACAAGGGCGAGATCGATCATCTTGAACTCGACGACGAAGACGGCAACCTGCTGCGGCTTGGCCGCTGGCATCGCCTGCGTTTCTGGCGCGGTGCCTATTTACGATCCATTCCACGGCGCGATCCATGAAGCCGTTGCGCACGATCCGTCGCCGTGACTGCACCGTTGCCGACGAATGGCCCGAGCACGTACCGCCGCTGCTGCGGCGCGTCTACGCTGCACGTGGTGCGCACGATCTCGCCAGCGCGCAGCCGAAGCTGGCGCAATTACCGGCGCCTAGCGGCCTGCTTAGCATCGATCGTGCCGTCGAGCTGCTCGCGACTGCCATCGCTGAAAACCGGCACATCCTCGTCGTCGGCGATTTCGACTGCGACGGCGCCACCGCCTGCGCGACCGCCGTGCGCGGCCTGCACATGCTGGGCGCCGCACGCGTGTCGTATGCGGTGCCCAACCGCATCGTGCACGGTTACGGACTATCGCCAGCCCTGGTCGAAGACCTGACCGGATTGCAGCCCGACCTGCTGGTCACCGTCGATCACGGCATCGCCTGCCATGCGGGCATCCAGGCGGCGAAAGCCCTGGGATGGGACGTCCTGGTCACCGACCATCACCTGCCGGGCGAAGCGCTGCCGCCGGCGGACGTCATCGTCAATCCGAACCAGGTGGGCGACGGCTTCCCTAGCAAATCGCTGGCGGGCGTCGGCGTGATCTTCTACGTGCTGCTGGCGTTGAGGAAACACTTGCGCGAAGCCGGTGTGCTCGATGGCAATGGAGCGGATCTGACCAGCCTGCTCGATCTCGTCGCCGTCGGCACGGTCGCCGATCTCGTGTCGCTGGATGTCTGCAACCGCGCGCTGGTCGCGGCCGGCCTGCGGCGCTTGCGCGCGGGGCAGGGCAGCGCCGGTTTGCGCGCGTTGATCGAAGTCTCCGGACGCATGGCGGCCACGCTCTCGACCGCCGACATCGGCTACGCCATCGCTCCACGCATCAATGCCGCCGGCCGGCTGGAGGACATGGCGGTCGGCATCGAGTGCCTGTTGTGCGACGACGCGACGCGTGCGCGCGAACTCGCCGGTGTGCTGGACGGCATCAACGCCGAGCGCCGCGCCGTGCAGCAGCAGATGGTGGAGGAGGCCGAAGCCGCGCTTGCGCCGCTGGCCGGCAGGCTCGACACGCCGCGCATCGCGCATTGCCTATTCGATGCCGAATGGCATCCCGGCGTGGTGGGCCTGGTCGCATCCAAGATGAAGGAGCGCCTGCATCGCCCGGTGATCGCATTCGCACCGAGCGAACCGGGCAGCGAATGGCTGCGTGGTTCCGCGCGTTCCATTCCGGGATTCCACATCCGCGATGCCTTGGCGCTGGTCGATACGGCGCATCCGGGCCTGATCGAACGATTCGGCGGTCATGCCATGGCCGCCGGCCTGAACCTGCGGCTCGCGCACCTTGCCGATTTCGAGGCGGCCTTCGCCGCCTGCGCCATGCAATTGCTCGATGCCGAATCGCTGCACGACATCATCGCCAGCGATGGCGAACTGGCATCGGACGCCTTTATCGCGGCGAACGCATTGGCGTTGCGCGACGGGGGCATCTGGGGGCAGGGCTTTCCCGAACCGGTTTTCGACGGCGAGTTCACCGTGCTCGCCTGGCGCCCGGTCGGCACCCATCACCTCAAGCTCGAGCTCGGACTCGACGCGCTTCGCCTCAACGCCATCGAATTCGGCGGCTGGACGGGCACGCCGCCTCCGTCCCGCATTCGCATCGCGTATCGCCTTGCGCTGGACGACTACCGCGGCGGCGATGCCATCCAGCTGATCATCGTGCATCGCGAAGCCGCGGCTTCGCGGCTGGCCGGCGGCGAGGCCGCCTGACGTTATAGTCGCCGGCCGGATGCAGGTCGCGTTTGGTCGTTGTCGAGCGCCGGCAGGTCCGATATAGGGAGCACGCCAACCCCATTGATCCGGGTGGCGCGTTGGAAGGAATCCATCGTCGGGGGAAATCGCATGCTTCGCCTCATCGTTCCATTGGGAATCGCCGTGTTCGGCGCCGCCTTGATCATCGGCACGCCTGCCGTCGCCCAACAGGCCGTTCAGCAGCCGGCCGTTCAAGGGCATGTCCAGGCACCGCCGCTGGTCCTGGTCGACGGCCTGGAGAAAGGGGAAACACAGCCGCGGCTGCAGTCCGCCAAGGTGTCGATCGACGCCTCCGGAAGTTTCGCCCGCACGACGCTGCTGTTGACGCTCCACAATCCGAACGGGCGCGATCTCGAAGGCACCCTGCAGTTCCCCTTGCAGCCCGGTCAGCAGGTGACCGGTTTCGCCCTGGACATCGATGGCGTGATGCGCGATGCCGTGCCGATCCCCAAGAACAAGGGACAGCAGGTCTTCGAAAGCATCGAGCGTCGCCAGGTCGATCCGGCACTGCTGGAGCAAACGGCGGGAAATCATTTCAGGCTGCGCATCTATCCGCTGCCGCCGCATGGAACGCGGCAAGTGAGACTCGTGCTGGACGAAGCGATGCACCGCGACGGCGATTCCTGGCGCATGGCCGTGCCCGTGCAACTGCTCGCGGGCGCCGAGTCCTTCGATCTGCAGGTGCGGGCATCGGGCGCGCGGACGGCGCCGACTGTCGGCGGCAGCTTCGATGCGGTGCCTTTCCGGCGCGTCCAGGGCGGCTACGCCGCGGAAGTGCGGCGTAGCGCCTTCCGCGCCGGCATGCCGTTGACCCTCAATTTCCCGGCGGTCGATTCGCCGCAGGTCTATACGTCCGCATTCGCCGGTGAGCGCCATTTCCTGGCGGAAATCCCGTTGCCGCAGACGGCGCAACGACGCCGGACGATTCCGGATTCGGTCGGTCTGCTCTGGGATGCATCGGCATCGGCGCGCAAACGCGATCGCGCGAGCGAATTCGCGCTGCTGGATCGCTATTTCCGCGCCATGGGCGATGGACGCGTCACCTTGCGGCTGCTGCGCGACGTCGGAGAGGACGGCGGCACTTACGAGATCCGCAACGGCGGCTGGACCGCGCTGCGCCAGGTACTGGAATCCGCCGTCTACGACGGTGCCAGCAATCTCTCCGACTGGTCTGCGCAAGCCGGCATCGGCGAATACCTGCTGGTCAGCGACGGCCTGCAGAACTATGGCGATGACGCGTTTCCCAAGTTGTCACCGGGTCAGCGGCTGTATGCGCTGAGTTCGGCCGGTGCGCAGGCCGACGCGGCCCGGCTGACCGGGCTGTCCGATGCACGCGGAGGACGCCTGATCGCCTGGCAAGGCCGCGCGGGGCTGGAGGCAGCAGACAAGGCGCTGCTGGAAGAAGGCATCCGCGTCGCCGGGCTTCGCGGCGAGGGCGTTTCCGATCTGCAGACGCAGTCCATCCACCCCGAAGGCGGTCTGCTGCGCGTCGCCGGGCGTTTGAGCGAGCCCGCCGCCGTCCTGCACGTGGCCCTGGAGGCCGGTGGCGTTCCGCTCCGGACCATCGACGTGCCGATTTCGAGCGATGCGCCGGAGGCGCCGCAAGCGGCGCAGCTGTGGGCAGGCTGGCGTGTCGCGGCGCTGGCCATGGAACCGGAGTCCAATCGCGCGACGATCACGAGGTTAGGGCAGGACTATGGCCTGGTGACACCGGGCACGTCGTTGCTGGTGCTGGAAGCGGCGGAGGACTATGTCACCTACGACATTCCGGCACCGCCCGGATTGCGAGAGGCCGTCGCGATGCTGCGCAACACCGGGGACCGCGAGCGTGAGACATCGCGTCGCGAGCATCTGGAAGCGGTGGCCGAGTTGTTCGCCAAGCGCATCGCATGGTGGGAAAAGAAATTCCCCAAGGGGAGTCCTCCGAAGAGCCCAGCCAGCAACGAGAGAAGGCGCCTCGCGCGGGCTCCGGAAGCCGATGGATATGCCTATGCTCCCGCGCCTGCGGCCGAGCCACAGGCGGCTCCCATGGAGGCGCCAGCGGCCGCGGCCGGCAATATGACACTCGACAGCATTGTGGTCACCGGTTCCAAAGTCTCCCCGGAGGACATCGAATCCGGCGGCGGCACCATGATTCGCCTGCAACCCTGGCAACCGGATTCCGCATACGCCAGACGCCTGCGCGCGGCCAAGCCGGACCGCATCTACATCCTCTATCTCGATGAGCGCGACGATCATGCCGAGAGCACGGCGTTCTATCTCGACGTCGCCGACCTGCTGCTGGAACGCGGCCGTCGCGCCGAAGCGCTGCGCGTTCTCTCCAATCTCGCCGAACTGCAATTGGAAAACCGCCATGTCCTGCGCGTGCTCGGATACCGTCTGATGCAGGCCAAGGCCTGGACGCAGGCCGTGCAGGTTTTCCGGCAAGTGCTGGCGTTGGCAGACGAGGAGCCGCAAAGCCATCGCGATCTCGGCCTGGCCCTGGCCGCCACGGGAGAACGGCAGGCCGCTATCGAACGGCTCTACGAAGTCGTGTCCCGCGCCTGGGACGCTCGTTTCGATCAGGTTGAACTGGTCGCGCTCAACGAGCTCAACGCCATCGTGGCCACCAGTCCGACGCCGCTGGACACCGCCTTCATTGACCACCGCCTGCTGCGCAACATGCCGCTGGATCTGCGCGTGGTCCTGGGGTGGGACAGCGACAACAGCGACATGGACTTGTGGGTGACCGATCCCAACGGGGAGAAGTGCTACTACGGCCACCAGCTGACCTATCAGGGCGGCCTGATCTCGGATGATTTCACCGGCGGCTATGGCCCCGAGGAATTCGTCCTGCGCGATGCCAAGCCGGGCAAGTACAAGGTGGAGGCGAACTATTTTGGCGATCGCGAACAGATCGTCACCGGCGCGACCAGTCTGACACTGACGTTTACTACCGGCTGGGGGACACCGCGCCAGCACGACGAAAAAGTGACGCTGCGCCTGTCCGACCGTGCCGAGACGGTGCTGGTCGGCGAGTTCGAAGTGCGATGAAGAGAGGAGACGCGGCGAGGAATCGCGCAGCGTCTCCGTGCTGAAGCGATGGCTCCGGTCTCGCTCCCTCTCCAGATTTCCGCGAGAGGGAGCGGTATCGGAAATTACGGCGAGAAGTAGGACGAAATGCTCGACCAGACGCCGTCCAGACGCGAGTAATAGTCCGGATCCTGCGGCGCCGAGCAGTAGGAATATCCGCCGTACAGGCCGCCACGCAGCTGATAGGTGCCCGAGGAGTTGATGGTGAACAGGCCGGAGCCGGAAGAGCCGCCCTCGGTCACGCCCGCGCTCCAGACCACCTTGGTCAACGGCGACTTGCCGTCGATGGAGCTCGACAGAGAATTCACCGAACCGAGCGAATATTTCTTCAGGTCGCCAGCCGGGTGATGGATGCCTTCGATCGCGGTGCCGGTGGAGGAGATGGCCGCGCTGTTCCAGCCGGCGTAGACGGCACCGCTGGGCGGCGCGTTCTTCAGTTCCAGCAGCGAGGTGTCGCGCGTGGTGTTGGCATGGCGCAGGTAGGCGCCGCCCGTGAGCGTCACCGCGCTGGGATTGGCGGTGTCGTTGTTGCAGCCGGTCGCGTCGAAGAACCAGTAGGTCTGCAAGGTGCTGGCGACAGTCGAGGTGCTGATGCAGTGCGCCGCCGTCCAGAACAGCTGCCGCTTGGGCGAATTGCTGTTGTTCAGCAGCGTGCCCGAACACAGATACGAGCCGCCGCCGGAGGTATAGACCATGCGTGCCACCGCCTTGCTGGCCGCCAGGAAGCCGGCGCTCGGATTCACGCGACAGACGATGTCCTGCTCGCACGAGTCGCTCGCGCCGACGCCGGTCGCACGCGCCAGGTCACGCGTGCTCGCGGCCGGATCCACGTCCAGATGCGAGAGCTGCGGCACGGTGAGCGAGAGGCCGCTCGGACGCTGGCCCTTGGGCAGCACGATCTCGACCGTCAGCGTGTCGCCGGCCACGACCGGCGACCAGCCCGTGTCCGCATTCGCGAAATCGCCGCCTGTCTCCTCGAATACGCGGCCATCGTTGCCGGCGAAGCGCAGCGTCACCACCGAAGGATCGCCCCCGAGCTTGCCCGTCGAGCGCAGCTGCAGCCCGGCACGCAGCGCCACCGCGTTGGTCGAGGTCAGCGTGAAGCGGGCGCCGCGCGAACCGTCGGGCAGCGTTTCCCAATTCAGTCCGTTGAGGTCGATCCGGTTGCGGCCGACGCCGCGGGCGAAACCGATCTCCAGCGGTTGGCCATGCTTGGCCTGCTCGGCGCGACGCTTGGCCACTGCGGCGAATGCCGCCTGTTCCGGCAGTCCGAGATCGACGGCACGGATGGCGCCGGCCTTGCCGGTCGTGGCGAATTCGGCACCGCCCAATGCCTTGGCCACGGGGGTGGCGGTGACGGACGAGGCGCCCATTTCGGCAGCCGGGACGAGGGCCGTGAAACCCGACAAACCAGCCAGCAGCGCGAGAGAAAGCACGTTCTTGCGGATCATGAGTTGGGGATTCCTGTGTACGGTGGGAGGCCGGCAGCCCCCTCCGGCACAGATCAAGGGGTCAGGCATCGGGGCTTATCTGCTTAAACGCAGTCCACGTATTGCTCCCTACCGTTTCGATGCCGCAGTGTTGATTTCGTGACTTCGTTGTTTTCTCGATTGAGCTACAATTTCAAGTCTTTTTCACACCGGCTTAATCCATCGCCATGATCGAACTCAATCCTATCCGTCAGCGCATCGCCGATCTCACCGGGCGGCTGGTCGCGCTCAGGGGGTATCTTTGACTACGACGCCAAGCGCGAACGTTTGGAAGAAGTCGAGCGCGAACTGGAACATCCCGATGTCTGGAACGATCCCGAACGCGCGCAGTCGCTCGGCCGCGAACGTTCCATGCTCGACAAGACCGTCAATGGCATCCGTTCGCTGATCGAAGGGCTCGACGGCGCCGCCGAACTGCTCGACCTCGCCGAAGCCGAGAACGATGACGACACCGCCAACGCGGTGGTCGAGGATGTGGAGCGCTATGCCGTCCACGTCGACAAGCTGGAATTCCAGCGCATGTTCTCCGGCGAAATGGACTCGGCCAACGCCTTCGTCGACATCCAGGCCGGCGCCGGCGGCACCGAGGCGCAGGACTGGGCGGAAATGCTGCTGCGCATGTACCTGCGCTGGGCCGAGAGCCGCGGGTGGAAGACCGAGCTGCTGGAAGTGAGCGGCGGCGATGTCGCCGGCATCAAGTCCGCGACCTTCCGCGTGGAGGGCGAGTTCGCCTACGGTTGGCTGAAAACCGAGATCGGCGTGCACCGGCTGGTGCGCAAGTCGCCCTTCGATTCGGACAACCGGCGCCATACCTCGTTCACTTCGGTGTTCGTCTCTCCGGAAGTCGATGACAACATCGACATCGACATCAATCCGGCCGATCTGAAGACCGACGTCTACCGTTCCTCCGGCGCCGGCGGCCAGCACGTCAACAAGACCGAGTCGGCGGTGCGCATCACCCACGTGCCCAGCGGAATAGTGGTGGCCTGCCAGACCGAGCGCAGCCAGCACGCCAACCGCGACCGTGCCATGAAGATGCTGGCGGCCAAGTTGTACGAGATGGAAATCCAGAAGCGCAACGCCGAAAAGGACGCGCTGGAAGCCACCAAGTCCGACATCGGCTGGGGCAGCCAGATCCGCAACTACGTGCTCGACCAGAGCCGCATCAAGGACCTGCGCACGGGCGTGGAGCGCACCGATACCCAGAAGGTGCTCGACGGCGATCTGGACGAGTTCGTCGAGGCGAGCCTGAAATCCGGCCTGGAGGCTGGTTCCAAACGCTCCGACGCTGTCTAATCCGAGCATGCGGGTTCCTCCGCAACAGCCCGCGTCTCCGCCGACTTTCCACAAACGCCATTCACCAGACCCTATGACCGACGAGACCCTGCCGCCTGACGAAAACGCCCTGATCGCCGAGCGCCGCCACAAGCTCAAAGCGATCCGGGAGCAGGGCATCGCCTTCCCGAACGATTTCCGCCGCGTCGACCACGCGGGCGACCTGCAGGCCGACTATGCCGATGCCGAGCAGTGGACCGGCGAAGCCCTGGAAGCCACCGGACGCCGTGTCACCATCGCCGGCCGCCTGCTCGCCAAGCGCGTGATGGGCAAGGCCGCGTTCGCGCAGATCCAGGATGTGAGCGGACGCATCCAGCTGTTCCTGCAATCCACCGCGCTCGGCGAGCAGTACGACGCGTTCAAGGGCTGGGACATCGGCGACATCGTCGGTGCCGAAGGGACACCGATGCGCACCAAGACCGGCGAGCTGTCGGTCAAGGTGGACAAGCTGCGTCTGCTCACCAAGTCGCTGCGGCCATTGCCGGACAAGTGGCATGGCCTGTCCGATGTCGAGCAGCGCTATCGCCAGCGCTACGTCGACCTGATCGTGACGCCGGAAGCGCGTGACGTGTTCTTCAAGCGTTCGCGCATCATCGCCGCGATCCGCCAGTGGCTCGATGCGCGCCGCTTCCTGGAAGTGGAGACCCCGATGATGCATTACATCGTCGGCGGCGCCACTGCCAAGCCGTTCACCACGCATCACAACGCGCTGGGCCTGGATCTGTATCTGCGCGTCGCGCCGGAGCTGTATCTGAAGCGCCTGGTCGTCGGCGGCTTCGAGCGCGTGTACGAGATCAACCGCAACTTCCGCAACGAAGGTGTCAGCACGCGCCACAACCCCGAGTTCACGATGCTCGAGTTGTACGAGGCCTATGCGACCTATACGGAAGTGATGGATCTCACCGAATCGATGATCCGCGACGTGGCGCTGCAGACACTCGGCACGACCGCGCTGCAATGGGAAGGCAATGCCATCGACGTCGGCCCCGCGTTCCGGCGCTGGAAGCTGGAAGAAGCCGTGCGCGAACTCAATCCGCAGATCAGCGCGGCCGACTGCCGTGATCGCGAGGCGCTGGCGCGGCATTGCGAAGCGTTGAAGATTCCGGTCAAGCCTTCGTATGGATGGGGCAAGCTGCTGCTGGAGATCTTCGAGAAGACAGTCGAAGCCGGGTTGATCCAACCGACCTTCATCACCCATTACCCGGTGGAAGTCTCGCCGCTGGCACGCGAGTCCGACAGCGAGCCCGGCATCACCGACCGTTTCGAGCTGTTCGTCGGCGGCAAGGAACTGGCCAACGGGTTCTCCGAGTTGAACGACCCGGAAGATCAGGCGGCTCGTTTCCGTGCCCAGGTCGAGGCCAAGGCCAGCGGCGACGACGAGGCGATGCACTACGACGCCGACTACATCCGCGCGCTCGAGGTCGGCCTGCCGCCGACGGGTGGTCTCGGCGTGGGAATCGACCGGCTGGTCATGCTGTTCACGGATTCAGCGTCGATCCGCGACGTGTTGTTGTTCCCCTACATGCGTCCAGAAGCTGCGAACTGATCGTTGCGACAGCTTCCGTACATGGCACCCGCTGTCAAATTGTGACCATGTACTCCAGCCGCTGATGCCGAGCCTTCGGGGATCGGCATCCGGGGCGATCAACACGGGTTCAGCACTTGCCTGCTTCTGTTAAAACGGGCGAGTATGTCGACGTTTGGATCGGGGAAATGACCCTCATCAAGCGGGGCAGGATCATCAGTGAATATCGTCATCGTCGATGACCAAACGTCCGCGCGCACGATGCTGCGGCACATCCTCGAGGATATCAGCCCGGAACTCGAGGTCCATGACTTCGGCGATCCGCAAGCGGCGCTGCGCTGGTGCGAGGGCAATCGCCCCGACTTGCTGCTGCTCGACTATCGCATGCCCGGCATGGACGGCCTCGAATTCGCGCGCCGCTTCCGCCGTCCGCTGCTGCATCGCGACGTCCCGATCGTGCTGGTGACGGTGGTCGGCGACGAGCCGATCCGCCAGGCCGCCCTGGATGCCGGCGTCATCGATTTCCTGGTCAAGCCGGTGCGGCCGCGCGAACTGCGTGCGCGTTGCCGCAATCTGCTGCAGCTGAGGCAGCAGTCGGAATCGGTGAAGCAACGCGCGCTCTCCCTCGAACAACGCCTGCTGGCCAGCATGCATGAAGTCGAGGAGCGCGAACGCGAGACCTTGACCCGGCTGGCCCGCGCCATCGCCTATCGCGACGCCGGCACCAGCGCCAACCTCGAGCGCCTTGCGCAGGTCGCGGGCCTGGTCGCCGAGGAGATGGGGCTGTTCGAGGACGAGGTGCGCATGATCGAACTCGCCGCGCCCCTGCACGATATCGGCAAGATCGCGATCCCGGACGCAGTGCTGATGAAGCCCGGCCCGCTGACCGAGGAAGAAATCACGATCATGCGCAAGCACCCGCAGATCGGTTATGAACTGCTGAACGGCAGCCAGAATCGCTTCATCCAGGTCAGCGCCATCATCGCGCTGCGACATCAGGAACGTTACGATGGCAGTGGGTATCCGGACGGGCTGTCCGGCGAGCAGATCCCGATCGAAGCCAGGATCGTCGCGGTCGCCGATGTGTTCGATGCCCTGATCTCGAAACGTCCTTATAAGGATGCATGGGCCATCGACGAAGCACTGAGCTATCTTTCGCAGCAACGCGGCAAACTGTTCGATCCACGCTGTGTGGACGCGCTGTTGCGCAACCGTCAGCGCCTGCTGGCGATCTGCGAACGCACTTCCGAGTCGTTCATATCACTCCCGAAGCTGCAATGATCGTGTGATGACCCGCTTTCTGCCCTGGCTGAAATCGCGCTTCTCGAACCGCCCGGACAGCGAGCATGGGCAGGCGCTGGTACGGATCGCGGTGATCACCGTGGTGCTGGTGTACCTGTTGTGGATGCTGGCCACCGACACCCATCTCAGTCCGGCCTTCCGGGACGTGCTGCTGTTCGTGGCCACGGGGTTCATGGTCGGAATCGGCCTGATCGTCGGCATCATCATGCGTCCGGGCGTGTCGCACGTCCGCCGCGTCATCGGCATGGTGTCCGACTACGGCCTGATGGCGGTCGCGATGGTCCGGATGGGCGAACCGCTGGGCTGGTTCTACATCATCATCATGTGGGTGACGATCGGGAATGGTCTGCGCTTCGGCAACCGCTATCTGTTCGGCGCCATCGCCATGGCCGCGGTCAGCTTCGGCGCCGTCCTGGTGTTCACGCCTTACTGGCGCCACAACTCCAGCGTCGGCATCGGATTGCTGGTTGGATTGATCGCGGTGCCGTCCTATCTGTCCGGTCTGCTGCGGGCGTTGACCCGCGCCCGCGACGAGGCCAGGCGCGCGAACCAGGCCAAGAGCATGTTCCTGGCCAACATGAGCCATGAATTCCGCACGCCGCTCAACGGCCTGTCGGGCGTGTCGCAATTGTTGGCCACAACCAATCTCGACGCGGAACAGCGTGAGTATCTGGCCACCATGCAGGCGTCCACGCGCAGCCTGCTCGCACTGGTCGAGGACGTGCTCGACATTTCCGCGATCGAGGCGGGCAAGCTCAAGGTCACCGTCGGCGAGTTCTCACTGCGCGAGGTGCTCAACGGCATCGACCTGATCCTGCAACCGTCGGCCAAAGCCAAGAACCTGGTCTACGCATCGAACATCGGCAGCGGCACCCACGATCGCTTGCGCGGCGATGTTTCGCACCTGCGCCAGGTGATGCTCAATCTGGCAGGCAATGCGGTGAAGTTCACGCAGCACGGTTCGGTGCGGCTGGACGTGTCCCAGCTCGACAGGCGCGATGGTCGCGTGTGGCTGCGCTTCACCGTCACCGATACCGGGATCGGGGTTCCGGAGTCCGCCCATGCGCGCCTGTTCCAGGCCTTCGAGCAAGGCGACGGCACGCTGTCGCGCGATTACGGCGGCTCGGGTCTGGGCACCACCATCGCCAAGGGGCTGGCCGAGGCGATGGGCGGCACGATCGGATTCGAAAGCAAGGAAAACGTCGGCAGCCGCTTCTGGGTGGAGTTGCCGTTCGAGGAAGTGGTGACCGCCGAGGACGTCGCCGCCGCGCAGCGGCCGTCGATGGAGAACATCATCTCCTTCGATGATCCCTTCCTGCGCCATCGCGCGCGTGTCCGCAACATGCAGATCCTCATCGCGGACGATCACGCCGCGAACAGGATGGTGCTCGAACGCCTGCTGCAGAAGGCCGGCCACAACGTGGTGACGGTCGAGGGCGGCGACGCCGTGCTCGACGCGATGGAGATCAGCGAATACGACGCGGTGATCGTCGATCTGCACATGCCCGGCTTGAGCGGGCTGGACCTGCTGCGACATCTGCGCGTGATCGAGGCCGGCCGCAAGCAGACGCCGGTACTTGTGCTGAGCGCGGACGTAACGCCGAAATCCATCGCCGATTGCGAACGGGCAGGGGCCCGCGCCTTCCTCGCCAAGCCGGTCTCGACAGAGAAACTGCTCGACCTGCTGGCGGAACTGGCGCAGCCCGGATCGGTCGCGCTGCCGCGCCGTTCGAGCAATCCGGTCACCCCGGCGGCCACGACGAACGCTCCACGCAATCAAAGCAGTCCCACCGCCGACGATATCTTCGATCCGGCGGTGCTGGACGAACTATCGGCCCTCGGCATGGGCGAGGCGTTCGAATCCGAATTCGTGCGGCAATGCCTCAAGGATGCCGACGCCTGCCTGGCCGGCATCGAACAGGCGGCGACGAGCATGGACTGGGCCGCGTTGCGCGATCATGCGCATGCGCTCAAGGGCGTCGCCAGCAATATCGGGTTGGTCGGACTCAGCAATGCATGCGGCGAGGTCATGCGGTTGGCCGAATGGCAGGTGCGGCGCGAATGGAAAGCTCGCCTGAGCCGCCTGCACGAACAGTTCACGGTTGGGCGTAACGCCCTCGACGCGCGCGTCCGCAACAGGCCCGCGCGCGACGGTGGCCGCCCCCAGCACTAGTCCATTAGCGCAAAGCTTCGCTGGCTTCCATTTCGTTGCGACGCGATTGCGCGCGCACGATGCGTTCCATCATGCGCAACGAGCGCTCGGTCAGCGCCAGTGCCGTATCGACCCACACCTCGGTGATGCCCATCAGCTCGTCGTAACCGACCGGACGGGCGATGTTGCGCACCGTGTTCATGGCCAGGTGCGCGTAGGGCGCACGCTGCTGCTGGCGGATCAGGTCTTCCACCGCGGCCTCGCCCTGGCCCTTCGGCACGAGGATGTCGACGACGCCCATGCGATGCATTTCCTCGCTGCTGTAGATGTTGCCTTCGAGGATGATCTTCTCCGCCAGCTGCGGGCTGACGCGCTTGCACAGGAACGAGTAGGCCCCCATGCCCGGGAACAAGCCGAACAGCACTTCGGGCAGGCCCATGCCGACGCCTTCCTCGGCGACGATCGTGTGGCAGGCCAGCGCCATCTCCAGGCCGCCGCCCAGCGCATCGCCCTGGATCAGCGCGATGCTGCGGATGTCGCCGCCCATGCCGGAGTGCAGCTGATAGACGCCGTCGATGCAGCGACGCGCATAGGCCAGCAGCTGCGCACGGTCGTTCTTGCGGATCAGGTTGGCAAACAGCTCCAGATCGCCGCCGAGGTTGAAGGCCGCGGCATCGGAGGCGAGCACAAAGTGGCGCAGCTTGCCGGGCTGACGCTGGCTGTCACGAAGTGTGATGGAGGTCATGAAACTCCAAATATCTTCGAGCAGATCGGTACGGAAACACGGGCGGGCGCTCTGGCTGATATTGGTGTGCATGTACAGCCAATGCGCGGTTTCGGCAGGATCGGATTCGACCCGTATCGTGGGAAAAGTGCGGGTACGGAGAAGTTTTTCTACGTTGGTCATTGCGATGTCCTCGGGGGTGGGCCGTCCGTGGCGGGATGAAAACGGGCTGATTCCCATTTCTCGAGGATGCTACACCTGAACTTTCGATAAAAAAGAAGCCCCTCGAAAGGGGCTTGTGTTTGGACGGGTGGAGATATTCGCTTCAGGACGGCGAAGATTCTCTGAGTTCGCGCCGCAAAATCTTGCCGACATTGGTCTTCGGCAACTCCGTGCGGAATTCCACATATTTTGGATGCTTGTAGCCCGTCAGATTTTCGCGGGCATGCGCCTTGACCTGGTCGGCGGTGAGGTTGGGGTCCTTTTTGACGATGACCACCTTGACCGCCTCGCCGGATTTCTCGTCGGGCACGCCGACGGCGGCCACTTCCAGAACGCCCGGCATCAGCGCGATCACATCCTCGACCTCGTTCGGATACACGTTGAAGCCGGAGACCAGGATCATGTCCTTCTTGCGGTCGACGATATAGAAGAAACCCTTTTCGTCCATGCGCGCCATGTCGCCGGTGTGCAGCCAGCCATCGGCATCGATGACCTGCGCGGTTTCTTCCGGGCGATTCCAATAACCCTTCATCACCTGCGGGCCCTTGATGCACAGCTCGCCGACTTCCCCGGTCGCCAGGATTCGATTTTCCTCATCCTTGACGCAGGCGTCGGTGGAAGGCACCGGCAAACCGATCGAACCGTTGTAGTCGGTCAGGTCCATCGGATTCATGCAGGCGGCGGGGGATGTTTCGGTCAAGCCATAGGCTTCGACCAGGGTCACGCCAGTGACCTTTTTCCAGCGTTCGGCGACCGCGCGCTGCACGGCCATGCCACCGCCGAGGGTGAGACGCAGCCGCGAGAAATCGATGTCGCTGAAACCGGGCGTGTTGAGCAGGCCGTTGAACAGCGTGTTGACGCCGGTGATGGCGGTGAACGGCTCGCGCTTGAGTTCCTTCACGAATCCCGGCATGTCGCGCGGGTTGGTGATGAGGATGTTCAAGCCGCCGAGCTTCATGAACACCAGGCCGTTCGCTGTGAGCGCGAAGATGTGATACAGCGGCAGCGCGGTGATGATGGTTTCATCGCCAGGCTTCGCGACCGTGCTCACCCAGGCCGAAGCCTGCTGCATGTTGGCGACGAGATTGCGGTGGGTGAGCATCGCGCCCTTGGCGACGCCGGTGGTGCCGCCGGTGTATTGCAGAAAGGCGATGTCCTCGTGGTCGATTTCGATGTCGGGCAGGACATGGCGCTGTCCGAGCGTGAGCGCATCGTTGAAACGAACGGCGCCGGGGATGTCGTAATCCGGCACCATTTTCTTGACGTACTTCAGGACGAAATTGACCAGCGCGCCTTTCAGACCGAGCAGGTCGCCGAGCCCGGTGGTGATCACCTGTTTCACCTGCGTGCCGGCAATCGCCTGCTGTACGGTGTTGCCGAAGTTGTCCAGCACCAGCACCACGCTCGCGCCGGAATCGGCGAGCTGGTGCTTGAGTTCGCGCACCGTGTACATCGGGTTGGTGTTGACCACGGTCAGGCCCGCGCGCAGCACGCCGAATGTCGCGATCGGATACTGCAGGCAGTTCGGCATCATGATGGCGACGCGATCGCCTTTCTTGAGTTTCAACTCGCCGAGCAGATAGGCCGCGAAGCGTTTGCTCAGCGCATCGAGCTCCGCGTAGGTGATCCGCTTGCCCATGTTGGAGAACGCCGGACGATCGCGATAGCGCTCGATGGTCTTCTGCAGGATGGCGGGGACCGAGTGGAACTCGTTGACGTCGATTTCGGCTGGAACCCCCGCGGGATAACTGCTCAGCCAGGGACGATCGAGGGTCATGCAGCTCTCTCCATATATGCGTGGTTGGCGGGGCGCCCGTGGGGGTGGCGTCTTTGATTGGATTGGAGCATAGGCTCTAGGGGGGAGCAAGCGCGTGTTTTTGTGCAGCATTGCTGCGCTGCAATTGGCCACCTGAAGTAATGCCGGTAGCCGACAACCAAGGGCATAAACTGCCAATTTGGGAAGATATCCCGCCCGGGAATATCCCGGATTAAAACGCTGCTTCCTGAAAGCGAAATCCCCGCTTGCGCGGGGATCTCGAAAAGCGAGTCAGATGACCTGAAGCCGGGCAACCCTTGATCAGGCCGCCTTCTTCGCCGCCAGCTGACGCAGCACGTACTGCAGCAGGCCGCCGTTGCGGAAATACTCGACTTCCTTGGGCGTCAGCAGCAGCACGTCGACCTCGAAGCTCTTCTTGCTGCCGTCGGCCTTGGTGGCGGTGACGGTGGCCGTCTTCGAGGCGCCCTTCTGCAGGCCGGTGACGTCGAAGACTTCCGAACCGTCCAGCCCCAGGCTCTGCGCGTTCTCGCCGTTGCGGAAGCGGCAGGGCAGCACGCCCATGCCGACCAGGTTCGAACGATGGATACGCTCGAAACTTTCCGCGATCACGGCCTTCACGCCGAGCAGGTTGGTGCCCTTGGCGGCCCAGTCGCGCGAGGAGCCGGTGCCGTACTCCTTGCCAGCCAGCACCACCAGCGGCGTGCCGTCGGCCTTGTACTTCACGGCGGCGTCGTAGATCGCCAGCTTTTCCGGAGCCGCGCCGCTCTTGGCGTCGGCGTGCTTACCAAAATACAGCGTGTTGCCGCCTTCCTCGCCGCCGAACATCAGGTTCTTGATGCGGATGTTGGCGAAGGTGCCGCGCACCATCACGTCATCGTTGCCGCGACGCGAGCCGTAGCTGTTGAAGTCGGCAGGCTGTACGCCGCGCGCCTGCAGGAAGCGGCCCGCCGGCGAATCCTTCTTGATGTTGCCGGCCGGCGAGATGTGGTCGGTGGTGATCGAGTCGCCGAACAGCCCCAGCACGCGGGCGCCGTGGATGTCGTCGATCGTGCCGACCGCCATGGTCATGCCGTCGAAGTAGGGCGGGTTCTTGATGTAGGTGGAGTCGCCGTCCCACTGGTAGGCCTGGCCGTCGGGCGAGGCGATCTGGTTCCAGCGGGTGTCGCCCTTGAACACGTCGGCGTAGTTCTGCGCGAACAGTTCCGGACCGACGGTGGCGGCGATGGCGTCGCCGATTTCCTTGTTGGACGGCCAGATGTCGCGCAGGTAGACGTCCTTGCCTTCGCTGTCGTGGCCGATCGGCTGCGTGGTCAGGTCGATGTTCACCGTGCCGGCGATGGCGTAGGCCACGACCAGCGGCGGCGAGGCGAGGTAGTTCGCCTTCACTTCCGGATGCACGCGGCCTTCGAAGTTGCGGTTGCCCGACAGCACCGACGCCACGACCAGTTCGTTCTCGGCGATGCCCTTGGACACTTCGTCCGGCAGCGGGCCGGAGTTGCCGATGCAGGTGGTGCAGCCGTAGCCGACCACGTAGAAGCCGAGCTTCTCCAGATCGCTGAGTACGCCGGCCTTCTTCAGATAATCGGTCACCACCAGCGAACCCGGCCCGAGCGAGGTCTTCACCCAAGGCTTGGCCTTCAGGCCGAGCTTGACCGCGTTGCGCGCCAGCAGGCCGGCGCCGAGCATCACCGCCGGGTTCGACGTGTTGGTGCAGGAGGTGATCGCGGCGATCACCACCGAGCCGTCGGACAGCTCGGCGTCCTGATCGTTGATGCGGATCCTGGAGACCGGCGCGGCGGCGAGGTGTTCCGCCTGCGGCTGATCGCCGCCTTCCGAGTCGAGACGGGCGACGCTGCCGTTGGTCTTGCGGTTGGCGATCAGCGGGCCGAGGCTGTCGTTGAAGTTGCTGTGCACGTCTTCCAGCAGTACGCGGTCCTGCGGGCGCTTGGGGCCGGCGAGCGAGGGCTTGACGTCACCCAGGTTGAGTTCGAGTGTGGCCGAATACACGGCATGCGGCGATTGCGCGTCGTGCCACAGGCCCTGCGCCTTGGCGTAGGCCTCGACCAGCGCGATCTGTTCCTCCGAGCGGCCGGACAGGCGCAGGTAGGTCAGCGATTCGGCATCGATCGGGAAGATGCCGCAGGTGGCGCCGTACTCGGGTGCCATGTTGGCGATGGTGGCGCGATCGGCCAGCGGCAGGTGCTGCAGGCCGTCGCCGTAGAACTCGACGAACTTGCCCACCACGCCGAGCTTGCGCAGCATCTGGGTGACGGTCAGCACGAGATCGGTCGCGGTGGTGCCTTCGGGCAGCTGGCCGGTGAGCTTGAAGCCCACCACCTGCGGGATCAGCATCGAGGAGGGCTGGCCCAGCATCGCGGCCTCGGCCTCGATACCGCCCACGCCCCAGCCGAGCACGCCGATGCCGTTGATCATGGTGGTGTGGCTGTCGGTGCCGAACACGGTGTCCGGGAACACGAGGGTTTCACCATCGACCTCGCGCTCCATCACCACGCGGGCGAGGTTCTCCAGGTTCACCTGATGCACGATGCCGGTGTTCGGCGGCACCACCTTGAAGTTCTCGAACGCCTTCTGGCCCCAGCGCAGGAAGCCGTAGCGCTCCTTGTTGCGCTCGAACTCGATCTTGCCGTTCAAATCCAGCGCGTCGGGGCGGCCGAACACGTCGACCTGCACCGAATGGTCGATGACCAGTTCGGACGGGATCAGCGGGTTGATCTGCTCCGGCTTGCCGCCGAGCTTCACCACCGCGTCGCGCATCGCCGCCAGATCGACCACGCAGGGCACGCCGGTGAAGTCCTGCAGCACCACGCGCGCCGGCATGAAGGCGATCTCGGTGTCGGGCTCCCGGGTCGCGTCCCAGGTCGCCACCGCTTCGATGTGCTCCTTGCCGACGGTGATGCCGCCATCCTCATGCCGCAGGAGGTTCTCCAGCAGGATCTTCATCGAGTAGGGCAGCTTGGCGATGTCGAAGCGCTCGCCGAGCTTGGGGAGGCTGGAATAGGTGTAGGACTTGCCGTTGACGTCCAGGCGGGTGCGGGTAGAGAAGGAATCGTGGGCGGGCATGGGACTGTTCCTGGTGGCTGGGGCTGGGAGCCCTGGCGGTGATGTCTGAAGAATCCGCTTTGGGGAAGAAAGTCCGCGTATGGACGACGGGCTTTTGCGGTGGACCGCGCATAGTATGAACGATTGAGTATGCAAATGAAAGTATGTATGCTCCATCCATACCCGGAACAGCCCGTACCGGAATAGTCCAGGAGGCGTCCCATGGAAGCCACTGTCGCCGAACGCGGCCAAATCACACTGCCCAAGGCGGTTCGCGACGCCCTGGGCCTGACCAAAGGCACCACCCTGAAGGTGGAGCTGGACGGCGGCCGTATCATCCTCCGCAAAGATGTCACTGAAGCACTGCGCAAGGTCCGCGGCAAGTTCAAGCTGGTCGATGGGATGACCAGCACCGACGAGGCCCTGCGCACCGTCCGCGGCCGCGCTCCGGGCGATCCGCTGGAATGATCGCACTCGACTCGTCAACGCTGCTTGACGTGCTGATCGGCGACCCGGTGCATGCCGAGTCGTCGGAAATCTGCATCGGCGAGGCGCTGGCGCGGGAGGACGTGGTCGTCTGCGACGCCGTCGTGGCCGAAGTGCAGGCGATGCTGGACACGTCGGTGAGCCTGCTGGACACCCTGGCGTCGCTGGGCATCCGCTACGAATCGACCCACGAAGCCGCCGCGATGCGCGCCGGCCACATGTACCGCCGCTTCCGCACACGCGGGGGCATGCGCGAACGCGTGGTCGCCGATTTCCTGATCGGCGCGCATGCGCTGCTGCAATGCGATGGCCTGATCACCCGCGATGCCGGGTTCTATCGGGATTACTTCAAGGGCCTGAAGTTGATCGTGCCGGATTGATCCTGCGATTCAACTCGCATTCCGCACGGGGTCAGCGCAAGGACGCGTCGATCGCAGCGAGCATCTGGCGCCGGCTCCATAGGAAATCGAACAGGCTGCCGCCCATCTGCCGCCACAGCACCGCCGAACGCACCGCCGCCAGCAGCACCGCGCGGATTTCCGAGACGATGTCGTTCTGCCCGAGATAATGCGGATTGCCTTGCACCATCACCTTCGGGCGCAGGTGGCTGATGGTGTCCGCATACAGCTGCCCGAGCGCGGTCAGCACTTCGGGATGGGTACTCCCCAGGCGTTCTGCGAGCGGCGCGGCCGCGAGGATGCCTTCGTGCACGCGCGTGGCCATCGCGCCGTCGCGCACGAAGCGGCGTTCGATCTGCAGCACCGCCAGCGCGAGCCGCGGCAGTGCCTCGTCCTTGTTCTCGTTGCGGAAATATTCGCGTAGCAGGCGCAGGCCAGGGCGGAGAGCTTCCACGTTGCCGTAGACGGCCTCCGGCGATTCGGCGTCGATGCGGAACACGCTGTCGAGCGCGGTTTCCAGCACCGAACCTTCCGCCTGTCCGGTCTCGGCGACACGACGCACTTGTTTGAGCGCCTGCAGCAGGCCGGCGAGGGCGAGGATACGTTCGTGCATCAGGCCGCCGCCTCCCGTCGCGGCAATGGCAAGGTGATTTCCAGGGGCGCATCGGTGGATGCGATCACGGCGCCGCCAAGACAGACATCGCCGTCGTAGAGCACCAGCGACTGGCCCGGCGTCATCGCGCGCTGCGAACGCGCGAAGCGGACTTCCAGCGTGCCGTCGTCGGTCACGCGCACATCGCAGGCTTCATCCGTCTGGCGATAGCGAATCTGCGCAGTGCAGGTGAAAGCGGAAGCCGGCGGACTGGCGGCGATCCAGTGCGCGGTCTCGGTCTTCGCGATGTTCGACAGCAGATAGGGGCTGTCGCTGCCCTGATCGACATACAGCAGATTGCGCTCGACATCCTTGCCGACCACGTACCAGGGCGCGGCATCGAATCCGCGCACGCCGCCGAGCTGCAAGCCTTCGCGCTGCCCGAGGGTGAAATAGAACACGCCCGGATGCGTGCCGACGACGCGGCCGTCAGGTGTGCGCATCTCGCCGGGCCTGGCCGGCAGATAGCGCGACAGGAATTCGCGGAAATCGCGTTCGCCGATGAAGCAGATGCCGGTGGAATCCTTCTTGGCGGCGGTCGAAAGCCCGGCCTCGGTGGCGATGCGGCGGACCTCGGGCTTGGCCAGGTCGCCGAGCGGAAATAGTGTGGCCGCGAGCTGCGACTGCCCGAGCTGGTGCAGGAAGTAGCTCTGGTCCTTGGCACGATCGCGGGCGCGCAACAGCTGCCAGCGGCCGGCGTTGTTCGCGACCCGCGCGTAGTGTCCGGTGGCGATTCGCTCGGCGCCGAGATCACGGGCGGCATCGAGGAAATACTTGAACTTGATCTCGCGATTGCACAGCACGTCCGGATTCGGCGTGCGGCCGGAAGCGTATTCGGCGATGAAGTGGGCGAACACACCGTCCCAATATTCTTTCGAAAAATCCCGGAAATGAATCGGGATGCCGAGGCGCCCGCACACCGCGACCGCATCGCGGCGATCGTCCTCGGCGCGGCAGTCGCCGCTGCCGTCGTCGGCCCAGTTCTGCATGAAGAGGCCCGCTGTCGGCTCATCGGCATCGCGCAAGAGCAGGGCGGCCACCGACGAATCGACGCCGCCCGACATGCCAACGATCGTCCGGACAGCGGCCATCCTCACACCACCAGATGCGTCAGCATCGACAGCGGATAGCGCTGCCCGGCCAGATGATCGGTCACCGCCTGCCAGACCAGCGGACTGCGGTGACGCGCGCGCGCGGCCAGCAGTTCGGCCGGCGTCATCCAGACCGCGCGCACGATGCCCTCGTCGAGCGGCCGCGCCGGATCGTGGGCGACCGGCTCCGCGGCGAAGGCGAAACGCAGGTAGTGCCGGCCATCGCTCTCGCCCTCGCGCGGCGGCGCCTTCCACTGATAGGCGCCGACGAAGGCGGTCAGGCGCACATCCCAGCCGGTTTCCTCGAGGGTTTCGCGCAGGGCGGCCTGTTCCAGGCTTTCGTCCGGTTCGAGGTGGCCGGCCGGCTGGTTGAGCACCAGTCCGCCGTTGACGTGCTCTTCCACGCACAGCAGGCGCCCGCCGTCGACCACGAGGGTGGCGACGGTCACGTCGGGTTGCCAGAAGCGTCCTTCGCGATAGGTCATAGGACTATTGTCACATGCCATGTCCGCACCGTGCCCAACCATGGGCCGCCATTCGGCGGATCGATCGTACAAGTGATTGATTCACGACGGCGTGAGATGCCGGCTCGACGACGAGAAATGCGAAGGGCGTGCATTTTTCAACGCGATGGCGCCCCTCGTATAATTCACCGATGGCCAACAACCCACGCGAACACGAGCATGATCACGGCGTCGCCGTGGAAACCAGCAAGCCGGAAGTGGCACGCCCGCCGCTGTATTCCGTCTTGTTGCTGAACGATGACTACACGCCGATGGACTTCGTCGTCGACGTTCTAGTGCGTTTTTTCGCCATGAATCTCGACAAGGCCACCCAGGTGATGTTGCACGTGCACACGCGCGGTCGCGGCGTTTGCGGTGTTTACACGCGCGAAGTGGCGGAGTCCAAGGTGGCGCAAGTCAACGAATATTCCCGTCTCAACCAGCATCCGCTGCTGTGCACGATGGAGAAAGCGTAAGCCGAATGCGCCCCCGAAAGGAGAGCTTGCGCACGCTCTCTGAATCGTTGCCATGGGATTCTGCATCCCGCCACCCGTACATCTTGCGGAGCACAGGGGAAAAGGCCTAAAACGACAGCACGGGGCGGGCATGGAAAATCCGGTCGGTGGCCCCATCTGGGTAACAGACGTTCAGGAGGCTTCCGCCCCATGTTCTCCAAAGATCTCGAATACTCCATCGGCCAGTGTTACAAGCGCGCTCGCGAGGCGCGCGACGAATACATGACGGTCGAACATCTGTTACTCGCGCTGCTCGATAATCCTTCTGCAGAAGCCGTCCTAAAAGCCGTCGGCGCCGATTTCAACCGCCTGCGCAGCGATCTCGAACAGGCCATCGCCAGTTCGGTCTCGCGCCTGGCCGACGACGACGCCCGCGACACGCAACCCACGCTCGGTTTCCAGCGCGTGCTGCAGCGCGCCGTGTACCACGTGCAGTCTTCCGGCAAGAAGGAAGTCACCGGCGCCAACGTGCTGGTGGCGATCTTCGGCGAAAAAGATTCGCACGCGGTCTACTACCTCAACCAGCAGGACGTGAACCGGCTGGATGTCGTCAACTACCTCTCGCACGGCATCGCCAAGACCGGCGGCGAGGAGCCGCGCGAAAGCGAGGAATCCGGGCAGAAATCCGAAGGCGGCGAGAGCGAGGGCAAGGGCGACGCCCTGGCCGAGTACGCCAGCAACCTCAATGCGATGGCGCTGGACGGCAAGATCGATCCGCTGGTCGGCCGCGCCGAGGAAATCGAGCGCACGATCCAGGTGTTGTGCCGCCGCCGCAAGAACAATCCGCTCTACGTCGGCGAGGCCGGCGTCGGCAAGACCGCGCTCGCCGAGGGCCTGGCCAAGCGCATCGTCGACGGCGAAGTGCCGGACGTGCTGATGGACGCCACCATCTACTCGCTCGACCTTGGCGCCCTCGTCGCCGGCACCAAGTACCGCGGCGATTTCGAGAAGCGCCTGAAAGCCGTGCTGTCCGCGCTGAAGAAGATTCCGGGCGCGGTGCTGTTCATCGACGAGATCCACACCATCATTGGTGCCGGTTCCGCCAGTGGCGGTACCATGGACGCCAGCAACCTGATCAAGCCGGCTCTGGCTTCGGGCGAGCTGCGCTGCATCGGCTCGACCACGTTCCAGGAATACCGCGGTATCTTCGAGAAGGATCGCGCGCTGGCACGCCGCTTCCAGAAGATCGACATCGTCGAGCCGACGGTGGGCGAGACCATCGAGATCCTGCAAGGCCTGAAGTCCAAGTACGAAGCCCATCACGGCGTCACCTACGCCGACGACGCCATCAAGGCGGCCGTCGACCTGTCGGTGAAGCACATCGGCGACCGCCTGCTGCCCGACAAGGCCATCGACGTGATCGACGAGGCGGGTGCGCGTCAAAGGCTGCTGCCGGAAGGCGTGCGCAAGAGCCTGATCGATGTCGAGGAAGTCGAGACGATCGTGGCGAAGATGGCGCGCATTCCCGCCAAGCAGGTCAGCGCGTCCGACAAGGACGTGCTCGAGCACCTGGAGCGCAATCTGAAGATGGTGATCTTCGGCCAGGATCCGGCGATCGAAACGCTGACCTCGGCGATCAAGCTCGCCCGTTCGGGCCTGGGCAATCCCGACAAGCCGATCGGCAACTTCCTGTTCGCCGGCCCGACCGGTGTCGGCAAGACCGAGGTGACCAAGCAGCTCGCGCTGCAGCTCGGCATCGAGCTGGTGCGTTTCGACATGAGCGAATACATGGAGCCGCATTCGGTCAGCCGCCTGATCGGCGCGCCTCCGGGTTACGTCGGCTTCGACCAGGGCGGCCTGCTCACCGAGAAGATCGTCAAGACGCCGCACTGCGTGCTGCTGCTCGACGAGGTGGAGAAGGCGCATCCGGACATCTTCAACATCCTGTTGCAGGTGATGGACCGCGGCATTCTCACCGACACCAACGGACGCGAGGCGAACTTCCGCAACGTGATCCTGGTGATGACCACCAACGCGGGCGCCGCGCAGGCGGCACGCCGTTCGATCGGCTTCACCCGGCAGGACCACAGCACCGATGCGATGGAAGTGATCCGCAAGGGCTTCTCGCCGGAATTCCGCAACCGCCTCGATGCGATCGTGCAGTTCCAGGCGCTGGGCATGGAGCACATCCTGCGCGTGGTCGACAAGTTCCTGATCGAACTGGAGTCGCAGCTGCACGAAAAGAACGTCACGCTCTCGGCTACGCCGGCCGCGCGCGACTGGATGGCCCAGCACGGCTTCGATCCACTGATGGGCGCGCGTCCGATGGCGCGGCTGATCCAGGACAAGATCAAGCGTCCGCTTGCCGACGAACTGCTGTTCGGCAAGCTGGTGCAGGGCGGGCGCGTCGGCGTCGACGTCAAGGACGGCGAGATCGTGCTCGACGTGCAGGCCGAGCCGGAAAAGCTGCTGCCGGTTTCCGTTTAAGCATTCGGGCAGCGCAGGATCGCCGGGGCGGCCAGCCCCGGCATCCGTGTGCTTGCGTAATGAACCACGCCGCAAGAACGCACGCGGCCATCGGTCTTCGCCCAAGACCCGACTCTCCAGCCTTCGGACAATCCCTTCCGGCCCCGCATGCACCGGGGCGCCCATGACGCCATCATCACATGAATGTGATCTATGGCATCATATTTTTGTGACTTGAGTCACTCTCATGATCCCGTTATCCGGCCGGGCACGAGAGGGGATTGCTAGGGGCGCCGGAGGAACAGGGAGGGGATGTGAATAAAATCGGGAAATTCCGCCGGCCGGCGGCCGGTGGTTTGCTTTGGCTGTGCCTGGCCGCTACGCCCGCATGGGCGGCGCAATCGCTCGAGTTGATCAGCAATGCCACGACGCCGGCCAACAGCGGCCCCGCCGGGTCCGGTCCGTCGACAGCGCCGCAGGCCGTGACGATCCGCAACAACACCGACAACCCGACCGGGAACACCTTCGTCCCCACCAATCCGGCGCTCACGGTCACTTACGCGCTCGGTGATCAGCAGTACACGCTCAACACGGTGACCGAATCGTCGACCGGCGTGGCCGTCAACTTCGGCGCGGACGCGAACAATTTCGCTCCTTTGCTGACGAGCACCGGCCTCTATTCGCCGCTGTCCGCCGTCGGTTCACCGGCCAGCGGCAACTTCACCTCCACCGGAGGCGCCGCCGCGGGGACCGGCATCACGGTCGGCACCAACGCGGGCGCGCAGCTGTTCGCCTCGACCCGCGCCTTCGCCAACGCCAATCTGCCGACAGGCACGCGCTTCTACATGGCCACCCTCACGCTGAGCTTCAGCCAGCCCGTCACCAACCCTGTGCTGCATTTCTCAGGCCTCGGCGGTTTCGCCCGGGATACCTCGACCAGCGAGACCATCAACTTCTCGCAGGAATTCGAAGTCGTCACCAGTGGCGTCAGCCTGACCCGGCTGTCCGGCAACACGCCGTTCGCGGTCGGTGCCGGCACAGCCAATGGTTTCAGCTATGGCGCCAACTGGGTGTATTCCACGGTCAGCGCGCCCAGCGTCTCCTGCGCGCTCAACCAGGCCGCGTGCGGATCGGTACGGATCAATGGTTCCGGCCTGAGCACGGTGAGCATGAAGGTGTACATGCGCAGCAACACCAGTTCGACGCGCTGGCAGCCGGTCGCGGTCGCCAACAACGGCGATGCCGTGATCGTCAGCGTCTCCCTGGATGCGCCGACCATCACCGTCAACAAGGCGCTCGCCGCCAGCGGACGCTTGCAGGCCACCGATCAATTCACGACACAGATCAAGGATGCCGGCGGCACGGTCATCAACAGCGTCGCCAACAGCACCACGGCGGGGACCGGCGCCACGGTCACCGCCGGCACCGGCACGACCGGAGCGACCACGGTCGCGGCCGGCGCGACCTATACCTTGACCGAAGCCGCCGCCGGCACCACCAACCTGAGCAGCTATGCCACCAGCATCTCCTGCACCAATGCCAATGCCGCTTCGACGACGGTCCTGCCTTCGGGGTCCGGGCAGAGTTTCACCATCACGCCGCAGAGCCTGACCGACAACATCACCTGCACGCTGACCAATACACCCGGCGGCACGATCGTCATCGTCAAGGACGCCGTCCCGAACGATGCGCAGGATTTCAGCTTCACCACCACCGGCACCGGCCTCAGTGCGTTCAGTCTGGACGATGACAGCGATGCCACGCTGTCCAACACCCGCACTTTCGCAGGCGTCGCGCCGGGCAGCTACACCGTCACCGAGGCGGCGACCACCGGCTGGTCGCTCACGGGACTGGTCTGCAACGACCCCAATGGCGGCAACAGCAGCGGCAACGCCGCCACCCGTGTCGCCAGCATCAACGTGTCGGCGGGGGAAACGGTCACCTGTACCTTCACCAATACCGTCACCACCAGCAATCTCAGCATCACCAAGACCAACACGCCGTCGGCGGGCGCGAGTGACCAGCCCAGCGACACGGTCGGGAAGGGCAGTCTGCAGTCCTACAGCATCGTCGTCAGCAACAGCGGGCCGGGCGATGCCAGTGGCAGCGTCCTGAGCGACCCGTTGACCAGCAGCCTCGATTGCGTCGATGTGCAGTGCGCCGTGGTGAGCGGCGGAGCCATCTGTCCCTCGGTCAGCGTGTCCTCGCTGCAATCGGGTGTCGCGCTGGCGGCGCTGCCTGCCAACAGCTCGTTGAGATTCACCTTGTCGTGCTCGGTGAAATAGCGGTGGCCGAACCCGGCACGCGCCCATGAAAAAACCGGCGGCCATCAGGCCGCCGGTTTCGTTTGTCGCGGAGGATTGCGAGCGATCCGTCTTACGGAGCGAAGCTGCCGCCACCGGAGCAGAGGCCGGTACCGATCAGGCCGTTGTTCCAGTCGTCCAGGGTGTTGGCGAGCTGGATGAGTTCCTGGCGCAGCGGGTCGGTCTTCGGCAGCGCGGCGATCTGCTGCGGGGTGTAGGCGGACAGGATTTCGTCGGCGCGGGTCAGCGCGGCAGCGGTATCACCCGTGGGGTCGGCGCCGTTGGCGTAGTTGGCCTGGGCGGCCACCAGCTGATGGGCGAGGATCCAGTAAGCATTGCCGCGCGGAGCGACCACCAGGACCTGACCGTAGGTGAGGCCGGACTGGTAGAAGGCCTGGTCGCGCAGCGACAGCCAGATATCCGTGGTGAAATCGCCCGCGTTCTGCGCGCGGTTCTGCCAATAGCCCTGGGTGAAGCGGCAATCGGAGGCGGGGGTCAGCGAATCGGCGTGGGCCGGAGCGACGACGGCGGCAATAGCCAGCGCCACGCTTGCGGCGGCAAGACGGAAAGACATGGATGGTTCCCCTATGAATGTGATGGATTTGAGACTGCCGGACACGGTCCTTGGCGGCGGGCATCATATTCGTGATATTCATCACATTCAATAAATACTAAATGTCACATTTCTGATAGCGTATTCAGTTTTCCGCTGGAATGCCGCGGGCAGCAAGCCCCTTGAGCGCCGGACAGCGCCGGCGCGGATCGGCCTCCACGCTCACATACCGTTTTTCAAGGTAGCGGGCCGGTTCGGGGCAGTGCGGGCCACCGGAACCAGAAACGCCGGTCCAGGCTCGGCCCCTGACTTGATGCCGGGCAGGGCAAAACGAGACGCCAACAGGATTCCCGCCGGCGTCCACGCGATCCGGTCACGGGAGGCTTCCCGTGCGATTGCCTTCGTTACCCGGTTCTATCGGTTCTATCGCCGGCGACGCAGGCGCTCGTAGGACTGCTGCTCGATCTGCTCGATCCTCATCACATCGCAGCTGCCGCGCTTGGTCGTGACATGACTGGTCTTCGGGCAAAGACGGCCGTTGTCCGTCGAGACTTCCACCTGGGTGGCCAGGGTCAACGCATCGCAGCCGTTGCCGCGGAAGCCGAGCTTGTAATACGCATCGTTATCCTTGACGAGCGCGTACTGCGTGCCGAATGCCGACACGGTGCGCGCATCGCTGACATCCACGCAACCATCGCCGGACGCCGCGAACGCGGCACCCGCGCACGCGAACAACGAACCGGCCAGGACCATCTTGTTGAGCAATGACATGAGGGCAATCTCGGTGGTCGAGCTCGGATTGAGCTCGCGAGCAAAGTAGCGGTTCGCCGCGCGCGCAAAATCTGCAGGAAGTCGTCATGACCTTCGCCACCGATGACTTCCGGCCTAGGTTCGCCACGGATTCCTGGCGGCCAAAGAAAAAGGCGGCCTCGGGCCGCCTTTTCCATGCACGTGTCGTGCAAATCAATTCATGTGAATCATTTCATGCGATAAGTGATCCGCCCCTTGGTCAGATCGTAGGGCGTCATTTCCACCTTGACCTTGTCGCCGGTCAGGATACGGATGTAGTTCTTGCGCATGCGCCCGGAAATATGGGCGATGATCTCGTGGCCGTTTTCCAGCTTCACCCGGAACATGGTGTTCGGGAGCGTTTCGGAAACCGTACCTTCAAATTCGATGACGTCGTCTTTCGCCATACATCCTGTGCAATCGTGTGATGCCCGGCGCGGAGCGCCGAAATAGCGCGGCATTCTGCCACGAGACGGCTCCACGAGCAAAATTTCGTTATTCGGGCGACCGCATTCGAGCGCCAGCATCAAGCCAGATCGGAGACGGGCAGGGCGCCGAAACGCGCTGTCCAGGCCCCGGAAGGCTCCGGAATCGACGCCAGCGCGCGGACGCGCGCGAGGAAATCGCCACGCGGCCAGGACTCCGCGCCCAGGCTGAAAAGGTGGGCACTGCCGACCTGCGCATCGATCAGCGGCCATTCCCAGGCCGCCAAGCGCCGCGCCAGGCCCGCCAGCGCCAGCTTGGAACCGCCGCTTTCGCCTGAATACATGCTCTCGCCGAAGAACATCCGGCCGACCGCCACGCCATACAGGCCTCCGACCAGTCTCACGCCATCGAAGACTTCGATGCTGTGCGCATGACCGAGGCGGTGCAGCGCGACGTAGGCCGCCAGCATTTCACCGGTGATCCACGTGCCGTCCTGCCCGCGCCTGGGCACGGAGGCGCAAGCGCGGATCACGGCCTCGAACTCGGTATCGGCCCGGATCGTCCACGTCGAGCGATGCAGATCGCGCCGGAAGCGCGACGACAGCCGCACGCCGTCGGTACGGAACAGCGTGCGCGGATCGGGCGACCACCACAGGATCGGCTGCCCGGCCGAGAACCACGGGAAGATGCCGTTCGCATAGGCGTTGAGCAGCCGCGGCGGCGAGAGGTCGCCGCCGAAGGCGAGCAGGCCGTCCGGACGACGCAACGCGGTTTCTGCGTCCGGAAACGGCGCCAGCGGGTCGTCACCGAGTTTGGGCAGGTGATAGCTCATGCGTGAGCGGACTCCGCAATCAGTCGCGGCGGAACGGCATATGTGTCTCGAGCATCCTCGCATAACGCCGCAGCGCAACCGTTTCGTCGCGACACCACTGTTCGAGGGCCGCGGAGAACGCCGGATCGGCGATCCAGTGACGGCTGCGCACGAAGCTCGGCAGGAAGCCGCGCGCGATCTTGTGCTCGCCCTGCGCGCCGGGTTCGAACACGCGCAGGCCTTCGCGCAGGCAGTACTCGATGCCCTGGTAGTAGCAGGTCTCGAAATGCAGGCCCGGAACCTGACGGGTGGCGCCCCAGTAGCGGCCGTAAAGCGTGTCGCCGCCACGCAGGCACAGCGCACCGGCGATCGTCTCGCCATCCTGGTCGGCCAGCATCAGCACCAGATTGCGTGGCATCGCGGTCGCCAGATGCCGGATGAAATCGAGTGTCAGCGCAGGCGAATTGCCGTACTCGGCGAATGTCTGCAGATAGAAGTCGTGGATCGCTTCGAGGTCCGCCTCGCTCGCCTCGTCGCCATGCAGCACCCGGAAGGTGACACCGGCGCGCGCCACCTTGGCGCGTTCCTGGCGGATGTTCTTGCGATGCTTGTGATCCATCGCGGCGAGGAATTCGTCGAACGATCGCCAGCCTTGGTCGTTGCGCCAGTGGTACTGCACATCGGCTCGGGACAGCCATGTATCGCCGGACATTTCGTCGAACGCGGCGTCCTCGCTCTCGCGATGGAAATTGACATGCGCCGACGACAGGCCCATGCGTTCGACGATGCCGCGCATGGCCGCGAGCAATTGCCCGCGACCGGCTTCGTCACGCGCCAGCAGGCGTGGCCCGGTGACGGGCGAGTAGGGCACCGCGCACAACCACTTCGGAAAATATTCGCGGCCGTGACGCGCGTAGGCGTGCGCCCAGGCGTGGTCGAAAACGAATTCGCCGTGGGAATTGTCCTTGAGGTATCCCGGCGCGGCGGCGATCAGCTCGCCGTCCTGCCATAGCGTCAGGTGCTGCGGCGTCCAACCCCACTCGACGCGCAGACAGCCGTGACGTTCGAGACCTTCCAGGAACGCATGTGCGACGAATGGATTGGTACCGTCGTGCAGCGCATCCCATGCCTCGGGGGCGAGGGTCGAAAGATCGTCGAGGATGCGTGCGGTGGTCATGTTCCCGGATCGTCATCCCAGCGAAAGCTGGAACCCATTTTGATCTTGCTTCAAAAGCCAGGACGCTGGACTCCGCTTTCGCGAGCAGAACGGTTTGGAGCAACAGCAAAGTGGGTCCCAGCTTTCGCTGGGATGACGGCAGAAGAGGGCCCTCGCAATGGGCCGCTCAGGCATCCTTGTCCAGGAACTTCTCGGCATCCAGCGCCGCCATGCAGCCGAAGCCGGCGGAAGTGATCGCCTGGCGATACACCTGATCGGCGACGTCGCCGGCGGCGAACACGCCCGGCACCGAAGTCTCGGTGGCGCCGCCGCCCAGGCCGGAGCGGATTTCCAGATACCCATTGTTCATCGCCAGTTGGCCTTCGAACAGCGTGGTGTTCGGCGTGTGGCCGATGGCGACGAAGAATCCGTGCACCTCGATCTCGCGCGTGCTGTTGTCCTGCACCGACTTCAGGCGCAGTCCGGTCACGCCGGCCTCGTTGCCCAGCACCTCGTCGACGACGTGGTGCCAGACCGGTACGATCTTGCCGGCCTGGATCTTGGCCTGCAGTTTGTCCTGCATGATCTTTTCCGCACGCAGCGTGTCGCGGCGATGCACCAGGTAGACCTTGCGGGCGATGTTGGACAGATACAGCGCTTCCTCGACCGCGGTGTTGCCGCCGCCGACCACGGCCACGTCCTGGTCCTTGTAGAAGAAGCCGTCGCAGGTGGCGCAGGCGGAGACGCCACGCCCCTTGAACTTCTCCTCGGACTCCAGCCCCAAATATTTGGCGGTGGCGCCGGTGGCGATGATGATCGCGTCGGCGGTGTAGTCGCCGTTGTCGCCCTTCAGGCGGAACGGGCGCTGCGACAGATCGGCGGTATGAATGTGATCGAAGACCACTTCAGTGTCGAAGCGCTCGGCATGCGCCTGCATGCGCGCCATCAGGGCCGGGCCCTGCAGGTCGTGCGCGTCGCCGGGCCAGTTGTCGACCTCGGTGGTCGTCATCAGCTGGCCGCCCATCTGCAGGCCGGTCACGACCACAGGTTTCAGGTTGGCGCGGGCCGCGTAGACGGCAGCGGTCCAGCCGGCGGGACCGGAACCGAGGATCAGCAGGCGGCAGTGCTTCGAGGTGGTCATGTATACTCGCGGAGTGAAATTTCAGTGTCTCGGGTCGTATAGCTTGGCGGCGCGGAAGCGCCAACTCAAGGCGGCGATCACCGACAATGCTGAAACGATTAGTTCGCCACAATGCAAGCCACGCCCGAACCCGCGCCCTCCCGTGCGGGTTTTTGCCGTCTTGACCTGATGCGGCGATGCCTTTCAACCGAATTTCCACCAAACAGCTAGAGAGCACAGCACATGCGTATCGGCGTACCCAAGGAAACCAAGACTCTCGAAGGCCGCGTGGCATTGGTGCCGGCGGCGGCGGGCGATCTCGTCAAGCGTGGCCACGAGGTCTGGCTGGAGAAGGATGCCGGCATCAAATCCGGGTTCAAGGATGAGCAGTACACGCGCCTGGGCGTGAAGATCGCGCCGGACGCGGCGGCGCTGTACGAAAAGGGCGAGCTGATCGTCAAGGTGAAGGAGCCGATCGAGGGCGACCTCGCGCTCCTGCGCAAGGATCATCTGCTGTTCTGCTATCTGCATCTGGCGCCGCTGCCGGCGCTGACCAAGCGGCTGCTCGACATCGGCCTGACCGGCATCGCCTTCGAGACCGTCGAACTCGACAACGGCGATCTGCCGCTGCTGGCGCCGATGTCGGTGATCGCCGGCAAGATCGGCGTGCAGGTCGGCACGCACCTGCTGCACCAGCCCATGGGCGGCAAGGGCAAGCTGCTCGGCGGCCTGCCGTCGACCGAGCGCGGCAAGGTGGTGGTATTCGGTGCGGGGCAGGCCGGCGGCAACTCCGCGGCGCTGGCCGCGTCCGGTGGCTCCAACGTGGTCGTGTTCGAGAAGCGCCAGGACCGCATGGACGAGATGATGCGCCTGGGCAACAACGTCACCGCGCTGTATCCCTACGACGAAGTCGTGGCGCGCGAAGTGGCCTCGGCCGACCTCGTGATCGGCGCCGTGCTGGTCACCGGCGCGGTGGCGCCGCACGTGGTCAGCCGCGAGATGCTCAAGGGCATGGAGGACGGCAGCGTGGTCGTCGACATCTCCATCGACCAGGGCGGCTGCTTCGAGACCTCGCGTCCGACCACCTGGAAGGAGCCGACCTACGTGGAGGAGGGCGTCACCCACTTCGCCGTCACCAACATGCCCGGCGCCGTGCCGCAGACTTCCTCGCAGGCGATCTGCGCAGCGATCCTGCCGTGGGTGAACAAGCTGGCCTCCGGCAGCTGGCGTGACAATGCGGCGCTGATGCGCGGCATCAACGTCGAAGGCGGCAAGCTGGTACACCCGGCCCTGCAGGGCATGAAGCTGTAAAGTCTTTCCCTTCTCCCCTTGGGAGAAGGTGCCCCGAAGGGGCGGATGATGGCGGGGAAGCGACTTGCCAGGAACGTTGATCGGCTAGTGATTCCCCTCCCTCATCCGGCGCTTCGCGCCACCTTCCCCCAGAGGGAGAAGAGAAAGCGGTCACAAACCGAAATAATCGCGTAGAATCATCGCATTGCAGAGATTTCCTAAGGTATAACCGCACGGTGGCATCCCGTCCGCTCCCGGAACGCAGCAAACGTCCTCGCGCTTCCGCGTCTCAGGGCGCCGCGCCCGCACCCAATGGTCGCAGCACGCCCGATGGCGGCAATGGGCAACGCCAGCGCCTGTGGCGCGACATCGCGCTGATCCTGATCGCCCCGCTGCTGCTGTATCTGCTGGCCAGCCTGTTCACGTATTCGCCGAACGATCCGGGCTGGTCCTCCAGCGCCGGCAGCGTGACCACGCCGCTACACAACCTCGGCGGCCGCGTCGGCGCCTGGCTGGCCGACGTGCTGCTGTACCTGACCGGCTACGTCGCCTTCCTGCTGCCGATCATGCTTGGCGCGATCGCCTGGATCGCCTTGTTCGGCATGGACAATGGCAGCGATACGTCGCGGCCGGGCGGCGGCAATCCCGATCTCGGACCCGCCCTGCGCCTGATGGGCATCGTCGGCTTCCTGGTCTCCGCCACCGGCCTGCTGTACCTGCGCTTTGGCAACGTCGAGCATTTCTCGGCGGGCGCCGGCGGCATCCTCGGCCGACTGGTCGGCAACTCGCTGTATCGCGGCTTCGGCCCGATCGGCGGCAATCTCTTCCTGCTGGCGCTGCTGCTGGTGTCGGTGACGCTGGCCACCGGCCTGTCCTGGTTCAAGGTGATGGACCGCATCGGCCAGTTCGTGCTCAAGCTGCCGGCGCTGATCGCGCAGACTTCTCGCCGCAGTACCCAGCAGGCGGCGGAATGGCAGGAAGCCCGTGCCCACCGCGAGGAGCGCGAGGAAACCCGCAAGATCGAAACCGAACTGCGTGCCAAGCGCGCCCCGGTCAAGATCGAACCGCCGGCTCCGGCGCAGGTGGAGAAGAGCGACCGCGCCAAGCGCGAGCAGCAGATTCCGCTGTTCAATGTCGGCGACGGCTCCGGCATCCCGCCGTTGGCACTGCTCGACGATCCCAAGCCGCAGCCCAAGGGCTACGACGAGGACACGCTGGAAACGCTGTCGCGCCAGATCGAATTCAAGCTCAAGGATTTCCGCATCGACGCGCAGGTGGTCGGCGCCTATCCCGGCCCGGTGATCACGCGCTTCGAGATCGAACCGGCGCCGGGCGTGAAGGTCAGCCAGATCAGCTCGCTCGACAAGGACATCGCGCGCGGCCTGTCCGTGAAGTCGGTGCGCGTGGTCGACGTGATCCCGGGCAAGTCGGTGATCGGCCTGGAGACACCGAACACGCATCGCGAGATGATCTATCTCAGCGAGCTGTTGCGTTCCAAGGAATACGACAAATCGGGCAGTCCGCTCACCCTCGCGCTCGGCAAGGACATCGCCGGCCGCCCGACCGTGGCCGATCTCGCGCGCATGCCGCACCTGCTGGTGGCCGGCACCACCGGTTCGGGCAAATCCGTGGCCGTGAACGCCATGGTGCTGAGCCTGCTGTACAAGGCCGGTCCGCAGGACGTGCGCATGCTGATGATCGACCCGAAGATGCTGGAACTCAGCGTCTACCAGGGCATCCCGCATCTGCTGGCGCCGGTGGTCACCGACATGAAGGAGGCCGCCAACGGCCTGCGCTGGTGCGTGGCGGAAATGGAACGCCGCTACAAGCTGATGTCGGCGGTGGGCGTGCGCAACCTCGCCGGTTTCAACAAGAAAGTGAAGGATGCACAGGACAGCGGCCAGCCGATGATGGATCCGCTGTTCAAGCCGAACCCGGAGCTGGGCGAGGCACCGCGTCCGCTGGAAACTTTGCCGTTCATCGTCGTGATCATCGACGAATTCGCCGACATGATGATGATTGTCGGCAAGAAGGTGGAAGAGCTGATCGCGCGCCTCGCGCAGAAGGCGCGCGCGGCCGGCATCCATCTCGTCCTGGCCACGCAGCGTCCGTCGGTGGACGTGATCACCGGCCTGATCAAGGCCAACATTCCCACGCGCGTCGCCTTCCAGGTATCGAGCAAGATCGACTCGCGCACGATCCTCGATCAATCCGGTGCCGAGACACTGCTCGGCCACGGCGACATGCTCTACCTGCCGCCAGGCACCGCGTTGCCCGAGCGCGTGCACGGCGCCTTCGTCAGCGACGAGGAAGTGCATCGCGTCGTCGATCACCTGAGGCAGAGCAGCAGCGGTCCCGACTACATCGAGGGCGTGCTCGACGAAGTGCAGACCATGGGCGACGGCACCGTGGTCGGCGCCACCGGCCTGCCGGAAGCCGGCGGCGGAGCAGGGGACGAGAGCGATCCGCTGTACGACGAAGCGGTCAAGATCGTCACCGAAACGCGACGCGCCTCGATCTCCGGCGTGCAGCGGCGTCTGAAGATCGGTTACAACCGTGCCGCGCGTCTGGTCGAAGCCATGGAAGCGGCCGGTGTAGTCTCTCAGCCCGAGCACAACGGCGACCGCACGGTACTGGCACCGCCGCCGCCGAAGTAGCTCGCGCCCTGCTGCTTCTTCATTCAAGGACTGAGTTTCATGAAAAAACATCTTCTGCCGATCGTCTGCGCGATCGGTTGCTTCCTCGCACCCATCGGCTCCGCCTTCGCCCAGGACGATGCCACCCAGAAACAACAAATCGAGGCCGTGATCGAAGCCTTCCGCACCTCGATCATCGAGAAGGACAAAGCCAAGTTCACGGCCCTGCTGTTTTCCGAGGACATTCCCTGGACTTCCGTGGTCGCCGAGGAAACGCTTGCCCGGACGCGCAAGAAAAAACCCGAGGCCAAGCGCGTGTATCCCAGCGACGACAAGGGCGCCATCGAGTTCATCGACTCGATCGTGGCCGAGAAGGAACCGCAGGAAGAAAAGTTCGAGAACGTCCGCATCGAGACCGATGGCAGCATCGCCTCGGTCTGGTTCGACTACAGCTACCACGACGGCGCGAAGAAGACGAACTGGGGCAAGGAAACCTGGCAGCTGGTGCGCACCGATGGGGGTTGGAAGATCAATTCCGTGATCTGGTCGATGACCTACTGACGTTCATCCGGCCATGGTGAGCACGCAGCGATCGCGGGCCGCCACCTGGAGCCGCCGGTTCTCCGGCGGCTCGCCGCGATCCCGGACAAGCCCGAGTTCAGCTTCCCCTTCGCACACTTTTCCCCGACATCACGCCGACAGCCTTCCATGCCCGCCTTCCGCATCGTTCTCGCGCTCGTTTCCCTGCTTTTCGCCGCCAGCGCCAGCGCCGGCGCGCGTGACAGTCTGGCCGCCTTCACCAAGGACCTGAAAGGCCTGGACGGCCAGTTCTCGCAGCAAGTCTTCGATGCCAACGGCAGGCGCAAGGAATCCTCCAGCGGACGTGTCGCCTTGTCGGCGCCGCGCCTGTTCCGCTGGGAATACGCCAAGCCCTACGAGCAGCTGATCGTGGCCGATGGCAAGAAGGTCTGGGTGTACGACCCGGATCTGTCGCAGGTGACCGTGCGTCCGCAGGGCGCGGAAGAGCAGAACAGCCCGCTGGCCGCGCTGATCGAGCCGGGCAAGCTGGATCGCGACTTCGACGTTTCCGAACTCGCGGGCACCGACGGCGGCCTGCAATGGCTCACGCTGACGCCCAAGCGCGGCCAGGAAGCGAGCTTCCAGATCGCGCGCCTGGGTTTCGGTGCGGGTGGCTTGGCGAAGCTGGAGGTGACCGATTCGCTGGGACAGCGCACCGAGATCGCGTTCAGCGACTGGAAGAAGAATCCGGCGTTCGCGAAGGGCATGTTCACCTACACGCCGGGCAAGGGCGTGGATGTGGTCGGCGAGAACTGACGCGCTTCCGATTTGACGTGTCCGCTCCTACAAGGCTCGTCATCCCGGCGAAAGCCGGATGACGAGTCCTGGAATCTGTGCGGCTAAGCCAAATGCTTCAGCTGCACGTCTGCACTTCGATGCTGACATGCGCCAGCGATTCGATCCCTTCCAGCCGCGCGCGGTAATCCGCCAGCGGCTGCGGATGATGTGTGACCAGGGACACGATCGCGGCGAAACTCCCGGGCCCCACGCGCCACAGGTGCAGATCGGCGATGCGATGATCGCCGAATTCCAGACGCTTCCGGATCGCATCCTCCATCCCGACAGGCGCCGAGGCATCGAGCAGGACGGCTGACGTATCGCGCAGCAGTGCGTAGGACCAGCGCAGGATCACCAGCGCGCCGACGATGCCCATCAGCGCATCCATCCACACCCAGCCCAGCGTGCGCCCCAGCAGCAGCGCGACCACGGCCAGCACCGAGGTCAGCGCGTCGGCCAATACATGGAAATAGGCCGAGCGCAGATTGTGGTCGGCATGGGAATGCGCGTGGCCGGCATGCTCGTGATGATGGTGGTCGTCATGGGCATGGTCGTGATGGTGGTGATCGTGATGATCATCATCGTGAGCATGGCCATGCGCGTGGCCATGATGGTGATGATGGTGATCACCCGACAGCAGCCACGCGCTGACCAGATTGACCGCCAGCCCCAGGATCGCCACCAGGATGGCCTGATCGAAGGCGATCACCACCGGATTCGCCAGGCGCAGTACCGACTCGACACCGATGCCGAGCGCGATCACCGCCAGGATCAGCGCGCTGGAGAATCCGGCGAGATCCCCGATCTTGCCGGTCCCGAACGAAAACCGGCGATCGTCGCGATGCGCCTGCGCGTACCAGTAGGCGAAGCCGGCGATCGCGAGCGCCCCCGCGTGCGTGGCCATGTGAAAACCGTCGGCCAGCAAGGCCATCGATCCGGTCCACCAGCCAGCCAGGATCTCGAACACCATCATGCCGGCCGTCAGCGCCACCACGTACCAGGTGCGGCGCGCGTTGCGCTCGTGGCGGTCGCCCAGGTAGTCGTGGCGATGCGTGAATTCGTGCAGGGCGTCGAGATGGCTCATGGGAGGCTCCGCGGCGGGGAAGGGGCGAGTGTAGCGGGGCGCATCGGCCCCGAAGGACACAACGGATAGAATAGTCCGGTGGCCAGGCGAACGCCCTCGCAATCCGATGAAAACGATCTGCTGACGACCGATCGCGACGCGCTGCGCCCGCTCGCCGAACGCATGCGCCCGCGCACGCTCGACGACATGGTGGGGCAGCGCCGCCTGCTCGCGCCCGGCACCGCCTTGCGCAAGTCGATCGAGTCCGGGCACGTGCATTCGATGGTGCTGTGGGGGCCGCCGGGCTGCGGCAAGACCACGCTGGCGCTGCTGCTGGCGAAATACGCCGATGCCCACTTCCATGCCATCTCCGCGGTGCTGTCTGGATTGCCGGACGTGCGACAGGTGTTGGCCGAGGCCGCACATCGTTTCGCCGAGGGCCGGCGCACCGTGCTGTTCGTCGACGAGGTGCACCGCTTCAACAAGACACAGCAGGATGCCTTCCTGCCACACATCGAGCGCGGCACCATCCTGTTCGTCGGCGCGACCACCGAGAATCCATCGTTCGAACTGAACTCGGCGCTGCTCTCGCGCTGCCGCGTACACGTCATGGAAGCGGTGGCGGCCGACGACATCGCCGTGGCGCTGCGGCATGCGCTCGAGGACAAGGAACGCGGCCTCGGCGATCGCGGCCTCGTCATCGGCGAGGATCAGCTGAAGCTGATCGCCACCGCTGCCGACGGCGATGTCCGTCGCGGCCTGACGCTGCTGGAAATCGCCGCCGAACTCGCCGACGAAAGCGGGGCGGGCGAGAGCGGCACGATCACTGACACGATCCTCGAACAGGTGCTCGCCGACCGCACGCGCCGCTTCGACAAGGGCGGCGAACAGTTCTACGACCAGATCTCAGCCCTGCACAAATCGGTGCGCAGCTCCAATCCGGACGCCGCGCTGTACTGGTTCACGCGCATGCTCGACGGCGGCTGCGATCCCAGCTATCTGGCGCGACGAATGACGCGCATGGCGGTGGAGGACGTCGGATTGGCCGATCCACGCGCCTTGGCGATGGCGATCGAAGCCTGGGAGACCTACGACCGGCTGGGCAGCCCCGAAGGCGATCTGGCATTGGCGCAACTGGTGATCTATCTCGCCAGCACGGCGAAATCCAACGCCGCCTACGTCGCCTTCAACACGGCCAAGCGCGACGTGGCCGAATATGGCACGCAGGAAGTGCCCATGCACCTGCGCAATGCACCGACCAAGCTGATGAAATCGCTCGGCTATTCGAAGGGCTATCAGTACGACCACGACGCCGAGGGCGGCATCGCGCTCGACCAGACCGGCTTTCCCGATGCGATGGGCGAGCGCGTGTACTACGAACCGGTGGCGCGCGGCATGGAAATCAAGCTGAAAGAGAAATTGGATGCATTGCGACAGGCGCGTGCGCAGGCAAGACAGTCGACGAAGAAATCGTAACCACTCCAGAAAGTCTTTGGCCCGTCATTCCCACGAAGGCGGGAATGACGAATACGAACGCGCCCCGGTTTGAACCGGGGCGCGTTGTTTTCTCGAAAGAACAGTTCCGTATTCCGGCGGAGCGCTAACTTACGGCGTGCTCCTGACAATCGGCCCATCCTGCCTCGGCAACGGCAGCTTGAACCCGCCGAACACCTGCACGCCACTGTTTCCGCCCAGCACCCACAGGCGGCCGAAATCATCGATGCGCATGCGCTGCGGCGCCTGGTGCCCGATCGTCGTGGTCTTGCGCAGCTTCGGATTGGCAGGGTTGGAGACATCCAGCTCGTGCAACCCGTTCACGTCGGCGAACCAGGCGCGATTGCCGTGATGGACCACCTTGTTGTAGTCGGCCGAGGCGCCGGAACTGTAGCCGCCGATCAACGCCGGCGCCGCCGGCTTGGCGATGTCGATGATCTGCATGCCGCTTTCGCAGGCGAGATAGAGTCGCGACGTGGCGTTGTCGACGCTCAGGTCGAAGGCCGAACCGCAGCCCTTGTCGAAACGGGTCAGCAGCACCGGCTGCGCCGGATCCTTCAGATCGAACACGCGCAGGCCACCCACGTTCTCCACGCCGAATTCCTGGCCTTCCGCCAGATAGAGATAGCGCCCGTCGACCTTCATCCGATAAGGCTGCGAGGACAGGCCGTCCGCCCACACCAGCTGCGGTTCTTCCGGATTGCTGATGTCGGCGACGCCGATCATGCCGCCATTGGTCCACTTGGCCAGGTAAGCGTAGTTGCCTTTCACGTCGAGCACGGACGCGAAGGGAAACTCCAGGCGGCCGGACTCGCGCGGAATCTTCGGATCGGAGAGATCGAACGTGATCAGGCCATACCCCCAGGCCACGAGATAGGCGCGGTTGCCGGCCATGGCGATCTGCTCGAAACTGCGCGCCTGCAGGTACGGCGGCAGCTTGGCCTCCATACGGATGACGGGCGTCATCGTCAGCGGATCGCTCACCGTCATGCCGTAGTTCGGCTGCAACAGCAGCGGGAAACCGCGCCAGAACACGACATCGCGCGCGGCCACGCCGCCCGGCAGCCAGGACGTGGCGGTGCGGCGCGGCTTCGCCGGCACGCTCACGTCGAGCGATTGCACCAGATCGGTGTCGGTCTGCAGCAAGGCGGTGTTGCCGAGCTTGACCGCGTATCGTCCACCGAGCGTGGAGATGTCCAGATGCCCCGCGGCACTGGGCGCGTCGACGTTGCCGATGTTCCACACATCCAGACCGTCGCTGTAGCCGAAGCTGTAGTAGTGCGAGCCCACGCGGAACCCATGCGTGGCTGGCCGGATGTCGAGATAACCACGCCGCACCATCTGCTGCGGATTGCTGAGGTCGTACAGGCTGAGCTGGTTGCCGACGCCGATCGCGAAGCCTTTCTCGGGCGTCAGGCTGAAGCTGTCCAGTCCATCCACCTGGTGATCGGCCATCTTGTAGGGCGCGGTCGGATTGCTCACGTCATAGAGATCGAGCACTGTCCCGCCCAGCCAGCTGCGGCCGGTGGCGTAGATGACATCGCCGTAGGCAACCAGCTTGTTGTACTGGACCGGCACCCCGATCGAGCTCTGTACAAAGGTCGGCTTGCGCGGATTGGACAGATCGCCGACGAAGACACCGTAGTTGTTGTCGAACAGGTACAGATGCCCATTGGCGACGACGAGTCCGAGGGCGTACTTGTCCTCGGCTTGCAGGTAATCCAGATTGCCGTCGAGCAGCACGGGACTGGCCGGGTTCGCCAGCGAATACACGGCGACACCGCTGGTGCCGTCGTAGCCACGCCAACTGGCGTACAGATAGCTCCCCTGGCGCACCAGCGAATTGATCACGCCCTCGGCGGGCGCCGTGGTGCCGATGCGCAGGGGACGGTTGGCGCGACGGTAGTCCCAGGTCGCCAGGACACGGCCAGTGGGGAAGTACACGTAGCTTCCATCGACGATGGGTTCGGCCTCCACCGCGCCGCCGCGGATCAGAGAGAGCTCCAACGGACGGCTGCCGGTGGAGGCCGGTACGGCGGCGGTCGCTCCGGCGGACAAGGTGGACAACAGGGCGGCGGCCAATAGCTTCTTGATCATGTTTCTCGCTCTCCCGGGCGTGCTTTCGAACGGTGTGTTCTCGAATCCGGAAACGTGGCGTCGACGCGGCACCGGAATCATTCCAAGCGTTTGACGATCGTTTGATAACGTCGTGCCGGTTGCCGTTTTATTGCGCTCCGTCACGTTTGCCAGGCTGTTGCGGCGAGCGCGGGTCCAGCTCCGCGGCGATGCGGCGCTCGCCGGCCAGGCGCAGGGCGCGGTCGAACGCGTCCTGCCATTGCGCGCGGTTGCCCATCGCGCGCTGCAGCCGCAGTTGCAACATGGCCAGGTCGAAGTCGTATTCGGCCCATGGCGCGACGCGGCCGATCAGCGTGGCGGCCTCGTCCTGCCGGCCCTGGCGCAGCAGCCAGAGGGCGTAAGGCTTCACGACCGCCGCGATCTCGTCCGGAACCCCGCGACGATCAGCCAGGGCCAGCGCGGCCTGGTAGCCGTCGCCAGCGGCCTTGTCTCCACGCGACTGCTGTTCCAGCGCGGCGAGCAGATGGGCTGGCAGTGATTCGTCCGAACCTGGCGCGATGCCCGGTACGATCCCGGAGGTCGTTTGCAGATCCGCCTCCAGCGCCGCCTGCTCCCGATGCAATTGCATCCACTCGTGCAGCCGGTCGTTCCGTTGCCGCGGCCAGTCGCGCAGACGCGCGTCGGCCAGCGACACGGCCTCCCGGAACTGTCCCGCCTGCATGGCCAGCTCGACGCGCAGGTAATCCACGCGGCCGTAGTCGGCGGCCGAGACGTGACCGGCTTCTGGCATCGCCAGCAGCCGCGCGGCTTCGCGCAGCCGGCCGGCGGCGATCAGCGTCTCGGCGCGAATCAGGATCAGGTCTGCGCGCTGGATCGGATCGCGGATGCGGTCCAGCATCGTCCAGGCGCGTTCGCTTTCCGCCAGCGCCGCGTCCGGGCGCAGCAGTTGCAGATGGGCGGTGATCAGCATCCTGCGCAACGTCGCCAGCTCGCTGACCGCGCCCATCGACTTGAAATCCTCCACGGCCTTGCGCAGGTAGGGCAGGGCCTGCGCGGGGCGTTCGCGGTCGACCTCGAGGATGCCGAGATTGGCATCCACCCGCGCCACCGCCAGCGTGTCGCCGGCATTGGTCATCTGCACGCGGGCACCGCCGTAGTCGGCAAGGGCGCGATCGAAGCGGCCCTGCGTGGAATGCACCACCGCGCGGCCGCTCAGCGCCACGCCCAGCTCCGAGGGATGCTTGCCGTCGCTGACCAGCGCCACCGCCTCGTCGTAGTTGCGCTCGGCCTCGTCGTAGCGTTCCAGACGGATCAGCATGGCGCCGCGCGCGTTCAACACCCGCGTCTTGAAGACCGGATCACGCCGTACCTCGTCGGTGGCCAGCAAGCTGTCGAGGGTCTCCAGCCCACGCGTGTATTCGCCGGCGCGGAAATCCACCCGCGCCAGTTGATAGCGGAGCTGAGGCTGGGCGCGCTGCAGTTCCGGTGCTTCGACCAGGATGCGGCGCGCGGTCTCGATTTCGTTGGCCAGCATCGCCGCACGCGCGCGTTGCAGGCGTTCGGCCAGGTCGGGCTGCCTGTCGTCACGTTCCGGCAGACGGCCGCCCAGCACCGCCAGCAGGCGATCGGTGGCAAGCCGCGCCGCACCGAGCAGATCGGCCTGGCGCGCTTCGCCGCGCTGCTCCACGCCAGCGGCATCGATGGCCACCAACGTCACGTGCCAGTCCGACGATGCGCGTTCGGCGCGGCTGCTGACGATCCAGTCCGCACGCGACGCCCGCCGCAACAACTGCGGATCGTCGGCACCTTGCTCGCGCAGCACGCCGAGCACCGCCTCACTGGGCATGACGCGCAACCCGGCGCGATGCAGACGGTCGCCGATGAAATCCATCAAGCCCAGGCGCGCCCAGCTGGCGGTGTCTCGGTCGTCGATGTCGCTGGGCAGCACCATCAGAATCCGGCTGGAAGACGTTTGGGCCGCGACATCAACGACGGGCTGCGCAGAGCGCGACAGCCACAGGCGTTGAACGCCCCAGGCCGCCAGCGCCAGCACGACCACTGCCGCGACAGCCCCCCACCTCCAACGTCGGGGGCGACGCGCGGCAGGCGTGAAAGAGGGCATGGACGCCACTTCTTCCTCCACCACCGCATCTGATGGCGGCGGCACCGGATCAGCAGGAACGACGCCAGCCTTCTCGACTTCCGCATCCCCGGCCATCGCCGGCGGAATGTCTCCGGCGCCGGCCACCTCGACCACGGTCTCTTCCATCCAGCGAAAGCCATACCGCGGCACGGTGCGGATCGAACGCTGCTCATGGCCGTCGTCGCCGACCGCACGCCGCGCGCGCACCACGATCTGCGCGAGCTGCGCGTCGGACACGTCGGCACGACCGAACACGGCTTTCACCAGCTCGTCGCGACTGACGGCACGGTCGCGGTGTTCGATCAGGAAACCTAGGCATTCGAAGACGCGCGCCGGCAGCGGAACCGGTTGGTCCGCGCGGTACAGCTCGCGTTTGCCGAGGTCGAGCGAATGATCGCCGAAGCGATAGCGGAGGATCGTCATGGAAGCGGGGGAAGGTCTTCCGTTGTCGGAAGCCCGCGCACAGGGTCGCGGACTTGCCGGAGGGATACCCGCAATGATGTCGCATCGGCGGCCGGAATGACGAGTCACCACATGCCGGCGATCCAGTCCGGCGTGCATCAAGGCCGATCACGGGCATAATCTGGCGCCTCAAATCCGATCACGGGAGATGGCATCCTCCCTGAACCGCTGGCGCCGATGCGCCGGCTGATGATGCCTACCGAACCTGGCACGAGGGCGGTAGGCGCACGCCCTTCAAACAACTTCAAGAATGAGGGCTAATCATGTGTTTTGATTCAATTTTTGAGGCTACGCCATGAACCCCGCCATCTGGTGGTGGCAATTGGGGCTGGTGATGGCGGGCGGTGCGCTCGGCGCGGCGGGACGGTTCTGGATCGGCGGCTGGCTGTTGCGGCAACTGGGCAACGGCTTTCCCTGGGGTACCTTCGCGGTCAACCTCATCGGCTCGTTTGCGGTCGGCTACATCGCCGTGCTGCTGGAAGGGCGGGGACCCTCGGCGCTTTACCTGCGCGCCTTCCTCATCGTCGGCGTGCTTGGCGGCCTCACCACCTTCTCGGCGCTGATGCTCGAATGCCTGCTCTTCGCACGCTCGCAGCGCAGCGAACTGATGCTGGTGTATCTCTCCGCATCCATCGTGCTGGGGCTTGCACTGGTCTGGGCGGGTTCGCGCGCGGCGGCGGCGATGCACTCGATCGGTTGATCGCGACTCGAACGACGCGACACTCAAGCGCGATGCAACTCAAGCGGCATCACGTGACACGGATCACGCCCGTCTAACGCGAACACAACATCGCGCCATGTCGAATGGCACTGCCTGATGACATGACCGTGGCGCAGTCTGGCTCAACCTCGGCAGATGCCGTCCATCATCGGAGGTTGTGCATGTCTTCGCGTCGAGATTTCATTTCGAGCAGTGCCTTGTCGATCGCCGCCGTCGCCCTGATGCCGCTGGCCGCCTGCAGCCAGGGCACCACATCCGCGAACGCCGCCGGTGAAGCCGCCAAACCCGCGCCGAAGCCGTTCTCGGGCACCTTGCTCAAGCGTGCGATTCCATCCAGCGGCGAGCAGATCCCCGTGATCGGCATGGGCACGTCCGGCTCCTTCGAAGTCGGTGACGATGCCGCCAGCCGCGATCCGTTGCGCGAGGTGTTGAAGCGTTTCATTGCCGCAGGCGCGACCGTCATCGACACCGCGCCGACCTACGGCACCGCCGAACCCGTGCTCGGCGCGCTCATCGCCGAAGCCGGCGTTCGCGACAAATTGTTCCTGGCGACCAAGCTCTCCGGTGTCACCGGCCGTGACGAAGGCCTGAAGCAATTCAATCAATCGCTGAGCGACCTGAAGACGGACAAGGTCGAACTGCTGCAGGTCCACAACCTCGGCGACACGGAAACACAACTGGCGCTGGCGCGCGAGCTGAAACAGCAGGGCAAGACCAAGTACGTCGGCCTGACTCACTACGTCGAAAGCGCCCAGGACGAACTGGCCGACCTGATGCGGAAGCTCAAGCCGGATTTCGTGCAGATCAACTATTCGCCGATCGCGCGCGGCGCCGAAAAGCGCATCTTCCCGCTGGCGCAGGAGCTTGGCATCGCGGTCATGATCAATCGCGCCTTCGCAGACGGAAAACTCTTCGCTCAAGTGAAAGGCAAACCGGTCCCGGACTGGGCCAAGGGCGTCGGCGCCGATTCATGGGCGCAGCTGTTCCTGAAATTCGCGATCAGTCCGCCGGCGGTGACCGTGGTGATCCCCGCCACCTCCAAGCCCGACAACCAGACCGACAATCTGAAAGGTGGCGTTGGTGAACTACTCGACGACAAGCAGCGCGCCGCGCTCGTCGCCGCACTGAGCTGAGACAGGGCAGGACACATGCTGCGACGCTGGTTCACGCGCCTGTTCGATCTGCGGGAGGAGGAATCCGGCGCGGTCCTCGCCGGATTCACGCTGTTCTTCCTGCTGTTCGCCGGTTATTTCATGTTGCGGCCGGTGCGCGAGACGATGGGCATCACCGGCGGCGTGGACAACCTGCAATGGCTGTTCACCGGCACTTTCATCGCCACGCTGGCGGCGATGCCGTTGTTCGGCTGGATCGCCTCGCGCGTGCAGCGGCGGCGCATCCTGTACTGGGTGTTCGGCTTCTTCGCCGTCAACCTGGCCGGGTTCGCGTTCGGTTTCATCTTCTCGCCTGATAACGTCTGGCTGGCGCGCACGTTCTACATCTGGATCTCGGTGTTCAACCTGATCGCGATCTCGGTGGCGTGGAGCGTGCTCGTCGATCTGTTCGCGGTCGCGCAGGCCAAGCGCCTGTTCGGCATCATGGCCGGCGGCGCGAGCCTGGGCGGACTGGTCGGCCCGGCGCTCGGCGTGACGCTGGTGGATGTCATCGGCCATCCCGGCTTGCTGTTGCTGTCGGCATTGCTGCTGATCGCGGCCGCATTCGCCGCGCGTACCGTGCAACGCTGGCGCGATGCGCGGCCGTTGTCGGCGGAAGAGATCATCCAGCGGCAACGCCCATTGGGCGGCAGTCCGCTGGCCGGTGCCACCGAGGTGCTGAAATCCCCCTACTTGATCGGCATCTCCATCTTCGTGCTGTTGCTGGCGAGCGTCAGCACCTTCCTGTACTTCGAGCAGGCGCGGCTGGTGGAACTCAACTTCCCCGACAGGCATGCGCAGACGAAGGTGTTCGGCACGATCGACATCATCGTGCAGGCGCTGTCGATCCTGTCGCAGCTGTTCCTGACCGGACGGCTGGCGCAGCGCCTGGGCATCGGCGTGCTGCTCGTGGCGGTGCCGGTGGTCACGGTGTTCGGCTTCCTCTGGCTGGCCTTCGCGCCGACCTTCGCCGTGCTGGCGATCGTGATGGTCGTGCGCCGCGCGGGCGAGTACGCCTTCATCCGGCCGGGACGCGAAATGCTGTGGACCGTGGTGGAGCCGGAAGCCAAGTACAAGGCGAAGAATTTCGTCGACAGCGTGGTCTATCGCGGCGCGGATGCGCTCAGCAGCTGGCTGAAAGCCGGTATCGACGCCCTGGCGCAGCAACCCGCGATCGCCGCTGTGCTTGGCGCGGTGATCGCATTGTTGTGGGCGCTCAATGGCGGCGCGCTGGCCCGTGCCCATCGCCGCATCGCGGGCGGCTGAATTGCGCACAGTCGGGGCCAAGCTGGAGCGAGGCGCGGCGACGCCGTGAAATCGCCGCCGCACGGCGGCGCTGTCGTTGTTACACGCCCATGGATGCGGCCGTGATCTGGCCGACGGCAATCGCGATCTGACCTGCGGCCTTGGCGACCTGCAGCGCGGCCCTGGCCACATCATCGATCGAATTGAAAGCCGCGGTCATCGCACCGGGCGCGCCTCCATCGATCCCGGCATCGTTGATATACCCCAAGGCATTGGAAACGCCGCCGACGGCGCCGGAAATATTGTCGACCGCGCCAGCGATGTTGCCGACGGCGCCAGCCACCTGGCCGACCGGTCCCGGAATCCAGCTGACCATGCCCGAGAGGCTCTGGACGGCGCCAGCGATATCGCCGACGGCATAGGAAATCTGCGACACCACTTCGGCCACGTCGCTGGCGGCCCTGGCGACCTCACCAAATGTTTCCGCGGGATCGCCGCGTCCCGCCGTCTCGGCGAGATGATCGACCGTGCCCGACAGCTTGTTCACCGCGCCGGACATGCTGTCGACGGCACCGGCCACTCGCGAGACGGCGCTGGCCACTTGCCCGACGGGGCCGGGGATGCGGCTGACCTGTGCCGCGACCTGCTGGACGAGGCTGGCGATGTCGCCGACCACATCCGCGACTTGTCCGACGGCTTCGGAGACCTGGCTGATCGCCGCGAGGCCGTCGCGAACGACATCGTCGGTCTGAGGAAGCTCGAAGCGGTCGACGGCCTGATCCGTGGAAGCGCGCAGGTCGCCCAAGGCCTGATCGCCGCGATCGGCCAGTGTGGCCAGTCGGTTCGCGAGGCCGGTGTCGCCGTTCTTCGGCAGCGTGAACGGCTGCAATGCTTTCGTTGTCTGGTCGAGCGTGGGCCCCATCTGCTCGACGCTCGCACGCAACTGGGTGATGGCATCCGCCAATGCTTTGGGCGCGGCGATGTCAGCTGGCCCCGAAAGCGGAAGGCGAGCAGGATTCACGAGGGAATCAAGCCTGGGAATATTGCCGTCGACGATGCTCATAACCACTCCAAGAATGAGCAGGGGCAGGGCACGGGTAGTGACCGACGACAGGGTATAAGAGTGACCGAAGCCAAAAATACTAGGGCGTGCCCTAGGGCGTATTCGCGCGAATTTTCACTTCTGCATCACAAGAGTCATCGGAGACGGCCGCTCACGACATCGCGCGGCGAATGCGCTGATCGCATTCATGTCTCGGCACGTTCATTTCACCCGATGCTTGCCGAGCTTGCGCGCCAGCGTGCGGCGATGCATGCCGAGGCGACGCGCGGCCTCGGAGATATTGAAATCGGTCGCCGCGAGCACTTCGTGGATGTGCTCCCATTCCAGTGTCTTGATCGAAGTCTGGCGTTCGGTCACCTTCACCGTCGCGTCGCCTTCGGCGCGCTCGAACGCCGCTTCGATGTCGTCGGTGTTCGACGGCTTGGCGAGATAGTGGCAGGCGCCGAGCTTGATCGCCTCCACCGCGGTGGCGATGCTGGCGTAGCCGGTCAGCACCACGATCAGCATGGCCGGATCGTGGGCATGCAGCGCCTGCACGCAAGCCAACCCGGAACTGCCACCGGCCAGCTTCAGATCGACCACGGCATATCCCGGCGAATACTCGCGCAGCAACGGTTCGATCTCGTCCAGGCCCGTCGCGGTGCGCACGGTGTAGCCGCGCCGTTCGAACGAACGGCTCAGCGTGCGTGCGAACGCGACATCATCCTCGACGATCAGCAATTGGCGCGGCTCAACTTGGGGCGGCTCAGCGTTCATCGCGTGCATCGGCAAGAGTGAGGGAGGAGAGGGGCAGCGTCATGGTGACGACCGCGCCGCCACCGCCTTCACCAGTATCGCTGCGATTGTGCGCCGTGATGCTGCCGCCGAGCGTCCGCGCGACATTCAGCGCAAGGAACAGTCCAAGACCGCCGCCGGGCCGCCCCTTGCTCGACTGATAAGGCTTGCCGAAGTGCGACAGCATCGCAGGCGCGAAACCGGGGCCGGAATCGCTGACCGCCAGCACCAGATCGTCGCCATCGCGCGAGGCTTCCAGCGCGACGTAGCCCGGCGAGGCCTCCAGGGCATTGTCGAGCACATTGCAGATCATCTGCTTGAGGCCCGAGTCCGAGACGATGGTCAGATCCTCGCCGAAGCGATTGGCGTAGGCGAAGGCGCGCACCGGACGCGTCTCGCGCCATTCGGCGACGAGATCGTCGAGGAAGGCGCCGACGGTGGTCTGCGCGGGCGCTTCGCCGCGTGCTTCGCCCGCCGACAGCAGGATGCCGGTGACAATCGTCTTGCAGCGATTGAGCTGCGCCTGCATCTCGTCGAGTTCCTGCTGCAGCTCCGGCTGTTCGATGAAGGGTTGCATACGCTTCCAGTCGCCGAGGATCACCGACAGCGTCGCCAGCGGCGTGCCGAGTTCATGCGCCGCACCGGAGGCCAGCAATCCCATGCGCACGATGTGCTCCTCCTCGGCGGCACGCTGGCGCAGATCGGCCAGGTGCGCGTCACGGGCGCGCAGGATGCGGCCGATGCGCGTGATGAACACCACTAGCAACGTGCCGTTGAGCACGAAGCACAGCAGCAGGCCCTGCACGTAGGGATCGGCGAGGCCGCGATCCGGATGCGCCGGGATCGTCACCGGGCCGGGAAAGATGATCAATCCGATGAAACCGAGACTGGCCGCCGCCGCCACCGCCCAGCTCGACCACGAGCGCAACAGCACCGCCGCCAGCGCGACCTGCAGCAGGTACAGGAACACGAACGGATTGGCGGCACCGCCACTCAGGTAAAGCTGCGCGGTCAGCGTCACCACATCGACCAGCAGCGCGAGGAACAATGCGTTGTTGCCCACCTCCTCGCGATGGCGCCAACGCAGCATGCTGAACAGGTTGAAGACGATCAGGCATGCCAGCACCACCGCCATCGGCACCAGCGGCAGCCGGATGTCGAGGCCGTAATAGACGAAGAGAATGGTGGCGATCTGTCCGACCACCGCGATCCAGCGTAGCTGGATCAACGGATGCAGGGACTTGACGCTGCCGCGCGGCGCGATCACCGACGGTGCGGCCTTCTGGAGCGGACGGGAGATCGACAAATCCTGCATCGACAGTGTTCTCAGCCGGAAGAGTGGGCGGCGACGCGCCGCCGGCGTTCCTCCAGCGCCACGCGCCAGGCGGCCGCGGCGACCATCAGCGCGAGGCCGAACCACGTCAGCGCGTAGACGAGATGGTTGTTGGGAAAGCGCACCACCGTCAAGCCACCGACCGGCCAGCGCGGCCCGGCCGCGTCCACGGGGCCCTGGTGGTCCGCATCGACGAAGTAGGGCGCGACGGGCCCCAGGCCGCGCGCGGCAGCGATCGCCTGCACGTCGCGCGAATACCAGCGATCCTCGGCCGGTGCGTTCTTGCGCAGGAAGCCGCCGCCGGGCTCGGTCATGCGCAGCAGGCCAGCGATGTTGGTAGCGGGGGCTGGATTTGAACCTACTGGCGCCTTCCAGTCCGCAGGCACGAAGCCGCGATTGACCAGCACGACATCGCCATGCGTGGTGCGGAACGGTGACAGCAGCCAGAAGCCCGCGCCAAGATCGGTCACGGCCTGTACCCGCGTATCGCGACCCGGCAGGAAACGGCCGTCCAGCCGCACGTGTTTGTATTCGTCACGGGCGACGCTCACCCGCGACCACTCATCCGGCCCGGGCGCGGCGGAAGGCGGTGCATGGATGCGCGATTCGACGCGTTCGATCAGATCGAGCTTCCAGGCGCGGCGTTGCACCTGCCAGCCGCCCAGCGCGATCAATCCCACGAAAGCGACGATGAAGACGACGGCGAGCGCGATCAGCGCACCCCTGCCACGCGGCTTCCGCGCGGCCCCGTCGCGATCGGGCGTGCTCACGGCATGTTGCGCATGTCGTGCGGCGACATCGGCATCATGTTGGTGTTCATGTGATGCATGACCCACAACGAACCGGCCAACAGGATCACCACCAACACCAGGGTGAAGATCAGCGCCAGCATGTTCCAGCCGCCCTCCGACTTCGTGTTCATGTGCAGGAAGTAGACCATGTGCACGAGGATCTGCACGACGGCGAAGGCGAGGATCACAAACGCGGTCATGCCCGAGCCCGGGATCACCTTGCCCATCACCAGCCAGAAGGGGATCGCGGTCAGGACGACCGAGAGCAGGAAGCCGATCGCATAACCCTTGACGCTGAAGTGGATGCCGTCATCGTGGTCGTCGTGATGATCGGCGCCATGATCGGAATGGTCGTGGTGTACGGGCGTCTGGCTCACGGCAGCACTCCCATCAGATAGACGAAGGTGAAGACGCCGATCCATACGACATCGAGGAAATGCCAGAACATCGACAGGCACAGCAGGCGGCGGCGATTGGCCGCGGTCAGGCCGAACTTGCCGACTTGCAGCATCAGCACCACCAGCCACACCACGCCGAAGGTGACGTGCAGGCCGTGCGTGCCGACCAGGGCGAAGAACGAAGACAGAAAGGCGCTGCGCTGGGGACCGGCCCCTTCATGGATCAGATGCGCGAACTCGTACAGCTCGATGCCGAGGAAGGCGAGACCGAACAGGCCGGTCACCGCCAGCCAGCCCAGCACCGCGCCGGTCTTGCCGCGCTGCATCGCCACCATGGCAAAGCCATACGTGATCGACGAGAACAGCAGCATCGACGTGTTGACCGCCACCAGCGACAGGTCGAACAGATCCGCGCCCGACGGCCCGGCCGCATAACTGCGCCCGAGCACACCGTAGACGGCGAACAGGCAGGCAAACACCAGGCAGTCGCTCATCAGGTAGAGCCAGAACCCAAGCAGGGTGCCGTTCTCCGGATGGTGCTTGCCCTTGGCGTCGAAGAAGACCGGACGCCCGTCAGGGTGATGGAGGGCGATGGCGTGGGCGTCAGACATGAGCGGTGGCCAGTTGTTGCGTGCGCTTGTCCTCGGTGACGACGACTTCGTCGACCGGGATGTGGAAATCGCGCTTGTAGTTGAAGGTATGCACGATCGCGGCGATCAGCATCGTCGCGAAAGCGACGCCCGCGACCAGCCACATCTGCCAGATCAGCGCGAACGCGCACAGCGTGCTCAGGATCGCGATGACGAAGCCCGCGGCGGTGTTCTTGGGCATGTGGATCGGCAGGAAGCCGGACGTCGGACGTTCGTAGCCGCGCTGCTTCATGTCGTACCAGGCGTCGTTGTCGTGCACCACCGGCGTGAAGGCGAAGTTGTAGGCCGGCGGCGGCGAGGAGGTCGACCACTCCAGCGTGCGTCCGTGCCAGGGATCGCCGGTCTCGTCGCGCAGCTGATGGCGGCGGCGGATGCTGACGTAGAACTGGATCAGCATGCAGGCGATGCCGATCGCGATCAGGAACGCACCGAAGGCAGCGATCTGGAACCAGATCTGCAGCGAGGGATCGGTGAAGTGGCTGACGCGGCGCGTCACGCCCATCAGGCCGAGCACGTACAGCGGCGCGAAGGCGAACCAGAAGCCGGTCAGCCAGAACCAGAACGAGCATTTGCCCCAGAACGGATCGAGTTTGAACCCAAAGGCCTTCGGCCACCAGAAATTGATGCCGGCGAACAGGCCGAACAGCACGCCGCCGATGATCACGTTATGGAAGTGCGCGATCAGGAACAGGCTGTTGTGCAGCACGAAGTCGGCCGGCGGCACCGCCAGCAGCACGCCGGTCATGCCACCGATCACGAAGGTGACCATGAAGCCGACCGTCCACAGCATCGGCACCTCGAAACGGATGCGGCCGCGGTACATGGTGAACAGCCAGTTGAAAATCTTCGCGCCCGTCGGGATCGAGATGATCATCGTGGTGATGCCGAAGAACGAGTTCACGCTCGCGCCCGATCCCATCGTGAAGAAGTGATGCAGCCACACCAGGTACGACAGGATCGTGATCACCACGGTCGCGTAGACCATCGAGGCATAGCCGAACAGGCGCTTGCCGCTGAAGGTCGAGACCACTTCGGAGAAGATGCCGAACACCGGCAGGATCAGGATGTAGACCTCCGGATGGCCCCAGATCCAGATCAGGTTCACGTACATCATGGCGTTACCGCCAAGATCGTTGGTGAAGAAGTTGGTGCCGACGTAGCGATCCAGCGACAGCAGCGCGAGCACGGCCGTCAGCACCGGGAATGCCGCCACGATCAGCACGTTGGTGCACAGCGAGGTCCAGGTGAACACCGGCATCTTCATCATGGTCATGCCGGGTGCGCGCATCTTGATGATGGTCGCGATCAGGTTGACGCCTGATAACAATGTCCCGACACCGGCTATCTGCAGGGACCAGATGTAATAGTCCACACCAACGTCGGGGCTGTAGGCGATGCCAGACAACGGCGGATACGCCAGCCAGCCGGTCTTGGCGAATTCACCCACGAACAGCGACATCATGAGCAGCCCCGCGCCACAGGCCGTCATCCAGAAGCTGAAATTGTTGAGGAACGGGAAGGCCACGTCGCGCGCGCCGATCTGCAGCGGCACGATGTAGTTCATGAAGCCCGTGACCAGCGGCATGGCCACGAAGAAGATCATGATCACGCCGTGCGCGGTGAAGATCTGATCGTAGTGTTCCGGCGGCAGATAGCCCATGTTGTCGCCGAAGGCCATCGCCTGCTGCAGGCGCATCATGATCGCGTCGGCGAAGCCGCGCAGCAGCATCACCAGACCAAGCACGATGTACATCACGCCGATCTTCTTGTGATCGATGCTGGTGAACCATTCGCGCCACAGATAGCCCCAGAGGCGGTACTTGGTGATCGCCGCGAGGAGGGCAAGGCCGCCGATCGCCACCATGGCGAAGGTGGCGATCAGGATCGGCTCGTGCAGCGGGATCGCGTCCCAGCTCAGCCTGCCGAAGATCAGCCGGGCGAGACTTCCCGAGGGATGGGGGTGTTCGGTCATGTCGACTCCAAAGAATCCTTGCGGCGGGCAGCGCTCGCGCCAAGCCCGCCTTGTTGCGTCACGGGGCGAGAGTGATCGCCGCGTTCCATGGCTTGCCGATGCTTTCGGCGGTACACATCGTCGAAGCCACGATGGGGCCTCCGCGCAGATCGCCCTTTCGGCGCGGGAGCAGTGCTTCGACGCTACCCAAACCCAGTCCGCCGGCGGCGTCGATGGCCATCATCTCGTCCATGCACATGCGTTCGGTGTCCACGCAGCGGTTGAGGATCGCGCGGTACAACCCCGGCGCGACGCTGGCGTAGCGGCGCACGGGTTCGCGTTCGCTGGGCTTCTCGAGCTGCAGGTAGTCGGGACGGTCGAGCGGGCTGCCGCTGTTCTTCGCGTTCTGCACCCAGCGCTCGAAATCGCCCTCGCTCATGCCATGGAACTTGAAGCGCATGCCGGAGAAACCGGCCCCGCTGTAGTTGGCCGAGAAACCTTCGTACTCACCGGGCGAGTTCATCACCGCGTGCAGGGAAGTCTCCATGCCCGGCATCGCATAGATCTGGCCGGCGAGGGCAGGGATGTAGAACGAATTCATCACCGTGGACGCGGTGATCTTGAACTGGATCGGACGATCCACCGGCGCGGCCAGTTCGTTCACCGTGGCGATATTCTGTTCGGGATAGAGGAACAGCCATTTCCAGTCGAGCGCCACCACTTCCACCACCAGCGGCTTGGTGCCGGCCGGCACCGGTTTCGCGGCGGAGATACGATCGAGCGGACGATAAGGATCGAGGGTATGCGTGCTGATCCAGGTCAGCGCGCCAAGCGCGATGATGATCAGCAACGGGGCGGCCCAGATCAGCAGTTCCAGCTGGGTCGAGTGATCCCAGTCGGGCTTGTATGTCGCTTCCTGGTTGGAAGCGCGGTAGCGCCAGGCGAACAGCAGCGTCAGCGCGATCACCGGCACGATGATCAGCAGCATCAGCAGCGTCGAAACGACGATGAGATTGCCTTGCTGCGCGGCCACGTCGCCGGGCGCGTTCAACAGGATCGTATTGCAGCCGGCCAAGGGGAGCAGGGCGGCGACGGCCAACGATCGGCGGCACAGGGACTTCAGAGTGGTCATCGGGGGGAGGAACACAGCAATTCGCAGAGTTCTGGACCGCGTCGGCCGCGGCATGACGCACTTTAGTCGCGCCGCGCCGCGCCGACGATTGGACGTTTTGTCCTATGGCCCGACTGGCGCGATGGTGAGAAGCTAGCGACATCCCGGCATGCGGATGTCTCAGGCATCCGTGCTACAGGGCGATGACGCCCGCCGCTCCGCAACTGACCAGTTCCGATCCATGCACGCCGAGAACCATGCAACCCCTGGCCACATGAGCACGCCGCCGCATCATGCGGATACGCATTCGGAAGTCGCGCCGGGCGAGATCGCGGTTGGCGTGGTGATCGGGCGTGCTTCGGAATATTTCGACTTCTTCGTCTACGGCATTGCCTCGGCGCTGGTGTTCCCGTCGGTGTTCTTCCCGTTCCTCGGCAAGCTCGAGGGCACGTTGTGGTCGTTCGCCATCTTCGCGCTCGCCTTCATCGCACGGCCGTTCGGCACCGTGCTGTTCATGTGGATCCAGGCCCGCTGGGAACGCAGCACCAAGCTCACCGCCGCACTGTTCCTGCTCGGCACCTGCACCGCCGGCATCGCGTTCCTGCCCGGATACGGCACGATCGGCGCGCTTTCCATCGTATTGCTGTCGCTGTTCCGCGTGGGGCAGGGCATCGCCCTCGGCGGTTCCTGGGATGGCCTGCCGTCGCTGCTGGCGCTGAACGCTCCCAAGCATCGCCGCGGTTGGTACGCGATGCTCGGCCAGCTCGGCGCACCGGCGGGTTTCATCATCGCCGCCGGACTGTTCGCGTTCCTCAATTCCAGTTTGTCGAAGGAAGATTTCCTCGACTGGGGCTGGCGCTATCCGTTCTTCGCCGCCTTCGCGATCAATGTCGTGGCGCTGTTCGCACGCCTGCGTCTGGTGGTCACGCACGAATACGAACGCGAGCTCGGCCAGCACGATCTCGAACCCACGCCCGTGCTCGAACTGTTCGCCGCCAAGGGCCGCCACGTCGTGATCGGCGCGTTCGCCGCGTTGGCGAGCTACGCACTGTTCCACATCGTCACGATCTTCCCGCTGTCGTGGATCCTGCTGTACTCGAACCAGTCGGTCAGCGAATTCCTCGGCGTGCAGATCATCGGTGCGCTGCTCGCGGCCGGCGCCATGGTCCTTTCCGGCGTGATCGCCGATCGTTTCGGCCGTCCGCGCACGCTCGGCGCACTGGCCGCGGCGATCGCCATGTTCAGCGGCTTCGCACCGACGCTGCTGGGTTCCGGCACCTTGGGGCAGGACGTGTTCATCCTGATCGGCTTCGTGCTGCTCGGCCTGTCCTACGGCCAGGCGGCGGGTTCGGTGACGGCCAATTTCGGCGCCCGCTACCGCTACACCGGCGCCGCGCTCACATCCGATCTCGCCTGGCTGATCGGCGCCGCCTTCGCGCCGCTGGTCGCGCTGGGCCTGTGCGCGCATTTCGGCCTGGCCTTCGTCGGCGCCTATCTGCTGTCCGGCGCGATCTGTACCTTGGCCGCGCTGGGCGTGAATCGCGTCTTGAAACTGAAGAGCTGATTCCGTCTCGTCAGTCCGCTACAGCGCCAGCGCGACCGAAGCCGCGACGCACCACAGCACCGCCCACAGCGCCGAGAGGCGAAGCGCGGTCACCATCACGAAGGCGACCGCGGCGATGGCGACATCGGCGAAACCGCGAATGCCCTGGGTCCAGACAGGATCGTAGAATGCGGCCACCAGAAGACCGACGACGGCCGCGTTGATTCCCGCCATCACGCGAATCGCCCATGCCCGCGCCGCCAGACGCGTCCACACGGGCAGCACCGCCAGCAGCAACAGGAACCCCGGCAGGAAGACCGCGATCAAGGCGATGCCCGCGCCGAGTCCCGGCGATGCATCCAACGACGCACTGGCGCCCAGGAACGCCGCCAGTGAAAACATCGGCCCCGGCATCGCCTGTGCCGCGCCGTAGCCGGCCAGAAACACATCGGGCGTCACCCAGCCAGGCTCGACCACCGTGTGCTGCAGCAGCGGCAACACGACGTGGCCGCCACCGAACACCAGGGCGCCGGTTCGATAAAACGCCGCTGCCAATGCCCCTACGGAGACTGTTCGCTCCGCAGGCAGGATCAGGCTTGCGAAGAGACCAACCAGGAACAGTGTCAGGAACAGCATCGCGGCGCCGCGGCCGTACCGCACGGGGAAGGTCGCGACTGGCGGTGGCGACATGTTCTTGCCGCGCATCCATAACCCCGACCCACCGCCCAACACGATGACAACCAGTTGCATCCGGACGTTGCCAGTCGACAGGATCAACGCCGCCGCGACCACGGCGATCAGAAAACGTGGCACGTCCGGCGTCAGTTGCCGCGCCATGCCGAGGATGCCTTGCGCGACCACGGCAACCGCGACCAGTTTCAATCCGTGCACGACCGTACTGCCGATGCCGCCATCGACATGCGGCGCCAGCAGCGCGAAACCGAACATCAGCAGTGCCGAGGGCAGGGTGAACCCCACGAATGCCATCAAAGCCCCCAGCCATCCGCCTCGAAACAGCCCGATGGCGAATCCCAGCTGACTGCTGGCCGGCCCCGGCAGGAACTGGCAAACGGCCAGCAACTGCGCGAAACCCGCATCGTCCAGCCATTGCCGCCGACGAACGAATTCCTCCCGGAAATAGCCGAGATGGGCGATTGGACCACCGAACGAAGTCAGCCCCAACTTCAGGAATGCCCAGAAAATCTCGGCCACCGGTAACACGCTCCGCGATTGGATGTCGTCAGCCTGGCTGTGAAATGTCACTGACGAGGCTTTGGCTATTCTCCGACATACAGGGGGTATGCCATGAAATGGATCGTGGTTGTTTTGCTGTGCCTGACTGCCGGGTCGACCTCGGCAACGGATGTCTACCGGTGCGTAGGCAAAGACGGGCAGGTGACGTTGCAGAACATGCCGTGCCCTTCGGGCTCCCAGACAGCATCGGTCAAGAACGTGACGACCGATGAGGATCTCTCGAGCGAAGACCGCCGGCGTGCCAGCGACGACGCCAAACGACGCATGGCCGCGAATCGGCGGCTTGCCAAGGCAGCCGGAACGGATCGCGTCCATCACAGCTCACCACAGCGCAGAACCCCGCGTGTGTCCGCCGAGTGCGAGCAAGCAAAACGGGAACGGGCGCGCATGGAAAGCACGTCGAACATCGATCTACGGCGGCGCCTCAACGATGCCGTGTTTGCGGCCTGTAGAGGTTTTTAGCTGGGGCCGGGTTATCCAGACTTGGCGTAGGGCTGGTCGATAGACGCACTGCTTTATTGAACATAATGTACATTATGCGAAATTATCTATGGGCGTGTGCACGGCACACTCACGAGTTTGAGCCGCCTACAGCGACCGCCCAAGCTAACAGCGAGCTAATCCTCCCCCGGGATATCAAGGCGTCATTGTTCCAACGCTGCCTTGGCGACTTCGCGAAGACGCAAACGTTTTCCGAGGTCGTTGCGGAAATAGCTTAGATCCATCGGAAGGTGTTCTTTGAACAAGATCGTGCGGGTCGCGTCATTCCCTTGCTTCTGTGCCGATGACGCCGCGGGCGTGCTTTCCTCGATTACCAGGCACATCGTCTGCGGTGCGCCCTGATCGGCCGGAATCCTATGATCCGTCACATAAAAACCGAGCCGCGCGGCTTGGCCTTTTTGTTTCGGAAGCAGCCGCTGATTCCGCAGTTCGAAGTGCTTCGACTTCATCGCCGCGGTCTCAAATGGCGAACGTTCGAGGATGCGAAATCCGAAAGTGTTCTGGTGTCCTCCCATGTAGAGCAATGCGAATGGTAAGTTCCACTGGGACACGGCTCGATACAACTGGCCGTTGTGTTGCTTGAATTTACGCAGCAGCTTTTCGAGCCCCTCGTCAGGCATCTGCACACCGAGAAAACGTTCGGCGTGGCGGTGGATCAGATCGGCTTGGTCAACAAGCAGATGCAAGATGCCATTGGCAATCGCACCTGGCTTGCGCGTTTTATCCTTGCCATTGAGCGACGTCGGGTTGGCTAAACTGCAGTCGTCGTACCGGTCGGGGTCAAAATCGGCGATGCCCGCAATCGAGGTCTTGGCGTGTTTCGCGTAGAGCGGAAGCGGTCGATCGAGCGCATCCACCTTCTTGTCGACATCGAGATTGATGATATGCAGTGGATTGTCGCACTCGGGGCACACTGCATAGTGTTGCGTGCCAGTCTGGGAGACACGATACCAGGGCGGCTGTTTCGCGGTCGCCAAATGGTATTCGGTGGCAGTCAGGCGAAAAGCGCCAGCTTGGCCTACTCGGAGCTTGAAGATGTCCATACATGGGGCATTGAGGGATGTCAGCCAGTGTAGTGCCCGTTTGCGGTGGCCGGGTATTACGCCCTCCCCCACTCCACCCCACCCGCCTCGACGGCACTGAAGTGCCACTCTATCGGCAGCGGGCGACCGGTATTTCCAGGCAGGCTACTGGCGCCGGTACGCGCGCACGTAGTCCACTTCCATGCGTTGCGGGAAGATGGTGTCATCGATGCCTTGCTTACCGCCCCAGGTGCCGCCGACAGCGACATTGAGCAGCAGATAGAACGGCTGGTCGAACGGCCACCCTTCGATGCCGGTGTGCGGATTGCGGTAAGTCACGTACTCGCGGCCATCGACGCTGAAAATGATGCGTTCCACGTCCCAGTCGATGGCGTAGGTGTGGAACCCGCTGCTGGCGCCCGGCAGATGCAGCATGCCCTTCATTCCGGCGGGAATCGGATTCTTCTCGCTCAGATCGGCGTTGTAGCGGGCCAGCAGATGCACGTTGCCATGGACCACGCCGGGATCGTAACCGACGTATTCCAGCAGATCGATCTCACCGCAGGCCGGCCATTTCACCGGACCGCGGTTGCTGCCGAGCATCCAGATCGCCGGCCAAATGCCGCGCCCTTCCGGCAGCTTGGCACGGACTTCGATACGGCCGTATTTCCATTCGGCCTTGCCGCGGGTGACGATGCTGGCCGAGGTGTACTCGGCAAACGGGCGGGCGGCATTGTTGGTGCGCTCATATTCCGGCTGCGGCAGGTTCTGGCGGGTGTCCAGCACCGCGCCGGGCCGGTGCAGCGGATTTGGGTAATGCTCCTTGCGCGCCTCGATCACCAGCACGCCGTTTTCCACGCGCGCGTTATCCGGGCGATCCCGCGTGTAGAACTGCGCTTCGCGATTGCGGATGTAGCCGTGCTCGTAGCTCCACTTGCTCGGATCGGGCGGGCCGGAATGATCGAATTCGTCCGCCCAGGCCAGAGTCCAGCCGGTGGGGCCTTGCGGCTCGGGTGACGCCGGCGTGGAGGGAACATGAGACGACGCGCAGCCGACCAAGAACGCCGGCAACGCCAGTGCGGCGAGCGATTTCACAGCGCACCATCAGTCGCGGCGACCGCATTCGCCGGCGCGAGCACCACCACCGTATCGTTCGCGTCAGGCAGCGTCGCGGGCAGAGAAATCGTCAGCTGCTTGCCGTCGCGGCTGACTTGCAAGGGCGCGCCGCCATCGAGCAGGCGGGCTTCAAAGGCCGTGTCCAAGAGCAGCTTCAAGAAGCCGTCGGCCGGGCGCTCGAACACGTGCAGATAGTAACGTCCGTCCTTGGCCGTGATGCGGCCCCACGGCACGGCTTCAAACGGACTGGCGCTGGTGCCGTAGATGGATTCGCCGTTGCGTTGCAGCCATTGCCCCATTCCCCGCAGGCGTTCCACGCTGGCCTGCGGCACGCTGCCGTCGACCATCGGCCCCATGTTGAGCAGATAGTTGCCGCCCTTGCTGGCGGTATCGACCAACTGCTGCACCAAGGTGGTGGTGGATTTCCAGTTTTCGTCGTTGAGACTGTAACCCCAGGACTTGTTCATCGTCATGCAGGTCTCCCAGTCCACGCCGGGCACGCCGCGTGCCGGTATCTTGCCTTCGGGCGTGGTGAAGTCGCCGTGGCCCCGGTCGAATTTACTCAACGCGGCTTGCGGGTCGTCGTAACCAAGCGAGGTGTAGAGGCGGTTGTTCATGACGATGTGCGGCTGATCCGCGCGCACCTTGGCCATCAGCTCCCGGGCGCGCCAAGTCTCGCCCTCGGCACCGGGATTGGAATAATCCCACCATAGGATGTCGATGGGGCCGTAATGCTCCATCAGTTCGCGCACCTGCGCATGCAGGAAATCCTGATAGGTCTTGAGGTCGGCGCGCTTGGCGTAACCGGGATCGACCCGCTCGGGCAAGCCTTGCAACGGATGCGGCAGTGGCTTGGAGAGGTTGGCGAAATCGCGATAGGGAAAGGCCGGGTGATGCCAATCCGGCAGGGAGTAGTAGAAGCCCACCTTCAATCCTTCCGCGCGCGCCGCCTCGACGATTTCCTTCACGAGATCGCGGCCGGTGGCGTCCTTGGCATCGAAATCGCTCACCGCGCTATCGTGCAGGGCGAAGCCCTCGTGATGCTTGGTGGTGAAGACGATGTACTTGGCGCCGGAAGCCTTCACCAGCCTGGCCCACTCGCGGGCGAAGTCGGGCTTGGGCTTGAACAGCGGCAGCAGTTCGCGCGCGTATTCGTCGGCCGGGGTGTAGGTGCCGAACTGGATCCATTCGGCGTTGCCGCGGATCGGTACGCCGTGCCAGCGGCCGGCCGCGCCGGAATACAGCCCCCAATGCACAAAAACGCCGAAGCGCGCCTCGCGCCACCACTGCATACGCTTGTCGAAATCGGCCTGACTCTCGATCGACGCGGGGACGGCTTGGGGAACCATCGTTTCGGCGGTCTCCGCCGCGAATGCGGGAGCGCCGAGCAGCGTGCCCAGCAGGCTCGCGACGAGCAGGCTGCGATTGAAGATGTACGCCTTGCGAACGCGTGTTGCGGCACCGCGAGCCGCATCCCGTGGTGACCGGCGAACTCGAGAGGAATGTTTCATGCGATCTCCTGATGCTTGCGGAATCGGATCGAAAAGAGCGTGGCCCGAAAGAGTGCGGCCCATCAGCGCGCCAGCCAGCCGCCGTCCACCGGCAATACGGCGCCGTGGACGTAGTCGGCCGCGGACGAGGACAGGAACACCGCCGCGCCGCCGAGGTGGGCGGGGTCGCCCCAGCGACCGGCCGGGATGCGTTCCAGGATGGCCTGATTGCGTGTCGCGTCCTCGCGCAAGGCCTGGGTATTGTTGGTGGCGAAGTAGCCCGGCGCGATCGCGTTGACGTTGATGCCGTGGCGCGCCCATTCGTTGGCCAGCAGGCGGGTGACGCCGAGCAGGCCGCTCTTGCTGGCGGTATAGGAAGCGACACGGATGCCGCCCTGGAACGACAGCATCGAGACGATGTTGACGATCTTGCCACCGCGCCCATCCGCCACCCACGCACGCGCGGCCGCCTGCGAGAGGAAGAACGCGGTCTTCAGATTGACGCCCATCACCGCGTCCCAATCCTCCTCGCTGAAGTCCAGCGCGTCGTTGCGGCGGATGGTGCCGGCGTTGTTGATCAGGATGTCGAGGCCGCCCAGCGCCTCCTGGGCGCGGACGACGATGTCCGCGGCCCGGCCCGGATCGTTCAGATCGGCTTCGATCCAGACGCCGCGACGGCCGCTCGCGGCGATTGTCGACAGCGTATCCGCCGGATCGCTGCGACCGACCGCGGCAACGTCGGCGCCGGCCTGCGCCAGCGCCACGGCGATGGCCTGGCCCAGGCCGGTATTGGCGCCGGTGACCAGCGCGACTTTGTTGCTCAGATCGAAAGGCGACGGCATGGGTGTTCCTGGGAATTTCCGCCGTCATTCCCGCGCATGGATTTCTGTCAGCGCGGGAACGACGTGCGGACGGCTCACTTCAGCTGGCAGATGTCGAGCTGGTTCATGTCGGTGTAGTCGAGGTTCTCCCCGCCCATCGCCCAGATGAAGCAGTAGTTGGCGGTGCCGGATCCCATATGGATCGACCACGGCGGCGACACCACCGCCTCGTCGTTGCGCACGACCAGATGGCGCATTTCGTCCGGCTCGCCCATGAAGTGCATCACCCGCTGGTCGGGCGCCAGATCGAAGTAGAAATACACTTCCGAACGGCGGTCGTGCAGATGCGGCGGCATGGTGTTCCAGACACTGCCGGTCTTGAGCACGGTCAAACCCAGCAGCAACTGACAGGATTTCACCGTCGCCGGCACGATGTATTGATAAATGGTGCGCTCGTTGCTGGTTTCCACCGCGCCGCGCTCCAACGGCACGGCCTGACTGATCGAGATGTGCCTGGCCTCCAGGCGCACGTGGGCCGGGGTCGAAACCAGATAGAACTTGGCCGGATTGCCGGCGTCGTCCGAGGCGAAGCTGACTTCGCTGTCCATCGGCGCGTACAGCCCGTCCCTGGGCGCCAGCGCGAACGCGACGCCGTCCACCGTCACCGTGCCATTGCCGGCGCCGACGTTGACCACGCCCAGCTCGCGCCTGTGCAGAAAAGGTTTGCCTACCGCCGACGCCGGCTCGGTTTGCGCAGGCAGGGCGAGCGCCGCCCCCACCGGCGCCGCGCCGCCGACGACCAGGCGCTCGTAATGCGTGTAGTTGAGAGTGATCCGGCCCGGCTGGAACAGCGCATCGATCAGATAACGCGCGCGCAACGTGTCGTTGTCGGCGCCGGCGACGGAGTCCGGGGATGTCGCATAGTAGGTTTTTTTGTACATGGGGCTGGCAGTAGGAGTCGGGAAAAGTTTCGTCGGCGCGGCGGGCAGGATGGAATGCATGCGAAATCGATGCTTCATCGATATCTCATCGTGCCGACTTCTCCTTCTCGGAGGCGGCGCGCTCGTAGGGCAGATGCGCCTTGGCATGTCGTACCTTCTCCAGGTTCTTCGGCCCCAGCCGCAGCGCCACGCCGATCGCGAGCGCATCGATGATGCACAGGTGCGCCAGGCGCGACACGCCCGGAGTGTGCGGATCAACGATGGCCGGCAGACGCAGCAGGATGGGAATATCGACCAGATGCGACAGCGGCGTGCCGGCGGTGGTCAGGCCGATCGTCCTGGCGCCGCGTTCGCGGGCGATGCGGATGCTGTCGTTGATCTCGATGCTGGCGCCGCCGTGCGAGATCGCGAAAGCGACGTCGGCGGGTTCCATCAGATCGGCATGAAGACGTTGCAGATGCGCGTCGGTGAAAGCGTTGGAGGCGATGTCCATGCGCAGGAAGCGAAGATAGGCATCCTGCGCCACCAGTCCCGAACCGGAACCGACGCCGAAGAAGTACACCCGGCGCGCGGTCGCCAGGGCCTCGATCGCGGCTTCGACGGAAGCCGGGGCCACGGTCTGGCGCAGGTGTCCGATTGCCTCGATGCTGGCGTCGCTGACCTTCTCGATCAAGGTATGGACGTCGTCGTCCAGCGCCACGCTGGTGGAAGCGTAGGACAGGCCGGTGGCGATGTTCTGCGCCAGCAGCAATTTGAAATCGCGCAATCCGGCGCAGCCCACCGCGCGGCAGAATCGGGTCACGCTGGGTTCGGACACTTCGGCGCGCGCGGCCAGATCGGTGATGCTGGCGCGCATGGCGAAATCGACGTCGGTGAGCACGGCCTCGGCGACCTTGCGCTCGGCCAAGCGCAGGCTATCTAGAGCGGCGCGGATTTGCGGAATCAATGGCGTGGTGGACATGGCGAATCCTTGCAGGATGGAGTGACGCGATGTTGCGAAACGGAGGCGGTCGTCGCGGAAGACGTAACCGGCGTGGCTGCGATGAAACCTACGCGCTTGCTGCGGTATCTATCGTAAGCGGCTTGCATGTAGCCGATCGCCTGGCGCACGCCCGCCTTCTCCAGCTTGCGCACGTAGGCGTCGAAATTCTCAAGCGGCTCGCGCCCCAGGATGAACTTCGCGGTCATCTCGGCGATATAGGTGTTGGCGTCGCTCATGATCGCGGCATAGCGGCGCGTGTCGCGGATGCCGACCTGCAAATCGGGCAGCAGCAGGTCCATGGAGGCGTCCGACCAGATGCACTGCGCATCGCGCTGCTCCGGCAGGAAATACATCTGGCGCAGGTAATTCGGGTCCTGCAGCAGCGGGCCGTTTTGCGGGCGCGCATACAGCTGGATGGCATCGCTGATCGACAGCGTCGGATTGGCGGTGATGCGCTTGGTGTAGGTGGGCACGCCGCTCACCATCCGGTAGCTCTCGCCTTCCCTGCCGAAGCTGAGGATGCGCCCGCCCTCTTCGGAATAGAAATAATCCAGAAGCCGCACGGTCTCGACGATGTGGCGGTTGCTGCGCGAGATCGCCGCGCCATACCCTTGGTTGATCCTGGCGGCGCCGGCGAAGGTGCCACGTCGCCTGCCCTGCGCATCCTGCGGGAACGGAACCGCCGTCAGGCGGAACCCGGGAATGCGCCCTTGCGCCAACTTGGTGTAGCGGCCGAGGCCGACGCCGCTGTAGCCCACGTAGCCGCCGACGCGGCCGGCGCTCATCTTGCTGTCCAGATGGCGCAGTTCCTGCGTGGCCGAATCGGCGTCCAAAGTGATTTCGCGGTCCAGCAACCCTTCCCGGTACCACTGCCGCATCGTCGTGAGGAACTGCTTGTAGCCCGGCTCGATCGGGCTGTAATGGACGCGGCCATCGTGCTGATAGAAGCCCGGCGCGATGCCGAACGCGCCCATGAACGGCCACAACCCATAGGACAGCCCGGGCACCGACGGGTCCAGTAGGGCGATCGCCGAATACGGTATCTCGTCGGCCTTGCCATTGTCGTTCGGGTCGCGGGTCTTGAACGCGGTCAACACCGCATGCCATTCGGCCAGTGTGGATGGCGCCTTCAATCCCAGCTTGTCCAGCCAATCGGCGCGGATCTGCGGGCCGATCACGGTGCGCAGACTCGGGTCCAGCGCCAGCAAGGGGAAACTGTAGATCACGCCCTGGTCGGTGCTGACCTGTCGAAAGGCTTCCGGGTTTTCCTGCAGGATGCGGTACAGGTTTGGCGCATGCCGCACGATCAAGTCGTTGAGCGGCACGATCACTCCGTCCTTGATCGCCTTAGCGGGGCCGCCTGGGTAATTGCGCCAATCGGCTTCGATGATGTCCGGATAATCGCCGGAGACCATCAGCAGCTTGAACTGCTCCACCTCCGCACCCACCGGCGGATGCCGGAACACGAGGCGCACGCCGGTACGCTGCTGGATGATGCGATACGCCGGCATCTGCCCCATGTTCTGCATCGAACGGGCAATGCCCAGTTCCAGCTTGGAGTAGTAGCTCAACGTCAGCGGCCGCGTGACGATCGGCAGTGTGTCCGGCTTGGGCGCGGCGATCGCCGTAGCGGCGCACAAGCCCAGGCACAGCATGGCGAGCAGCCGCCTCATTCCTTCACCCCGCCCAGCATCACGCCCTTGACGAAATACCGCTGCAAAAACGGATAGATCGCCAGGATCGGGAGACTGGCCATCACCACGGTGGCGTACTTGATGGTTTCCCCGATGGCCTCGCGGCCGGCCGCGTCGCCGGCCATCATCGCGTCCGTGCTGTTGCTGATCAGGATTTCGCGCAGCACCAGCTGGATCGGGAACAACTCGCGGTCGTACAGGTAGATCATCGAATAGAAGTAGCCGTTCCAGTACGCGACCGCGTAAAACAGCCCCACCACCGCCAAGGTGGGCATGCACAGCGGCGCGTACACGCGGAACAGGATGGTGAAATCGTTGGCGCCGTCCACGCGGGCGGCATCCTCGTAGTCCTTGGGCACCGCATTGAAGGCGGTGCGCAGGATGATCAGGTTCCAGGCGCTCACCGCGAACGGCAGCACCAGCGCCAGACGGCTGTTGAGCAGGCCCAGGTCGCGCACCAGCAGATAACCTGGAATCAGCCCGCCGCTGAAGAACATCGTGAACACGATCAGCAGCAGCAGCGGCTTTTCGTGCGGCAGGCGCTTGCGCGAGAGCGCATAGGCGCCGAAGCAGGTCATCAGCAGACTGAACGTGGTGCCGCCGATCACGATCAGCAAAGTGTTGAAATAGCCGCTACGCACCATCGGGTTTTCCCACACCCGCTTGAACGCCTCCAGCGAGAATCCCTTCGGCCACAACAACAGTCCCTCGTGCGCCATCAGCGCCTGCGGATCGCTCAGGCTGGCGGCCACCACGTAATAGAACGGATAGAACGTGACCAGGCACAGCGCCAGCAGCAGCACCACGTTGAACGCATCGAACGCGAACCCCGGCCAGCCCTGGCGCGGCCGCCACGGCTTGCGCACGGGCCGGGGCATGACGGTGGCGGGAAGCGCGGACGTCGCCATGTCCCTCACCACAGGCTGTTGCCGCTGAAGCGGCGGCTCAGACGGTTGGAAACCACCAGCAGCACCAGGGCCACCAGCGAGTTGAGCAGGCCCACGGCCGCCGCGTAGCTGTAATTGGCCTCCAGCACGCCGCGGCGGAACACATACGTGGAAATGACGTCGGCCGTCTCGTAGAGACTGGGGTTGTACAGCAGGATCACCTTCTCGAAGCCGACCGTCATCATCAGCCCCAGGCGCAGGATCAGCAGGGTCATGATCACCGGGGCGATGCCCGGCAAAGTGATGTGGATCATCTGCTGCCAGCGGTTGGCGCCATCGATCCGTGCCGCCTCGTACAGCGCAGGGTTGATCCCGGACAGCGCGGCCAGGTAGATGATCGAACTCCACCCCATGTTCTGCCAGATCTCCGAGCCGACATAGACCGTGCGGAACCATGCCGGGTCGCGCATGACCGCCTGCGGCGTGCCGCCCAGGTCGGCGACGATCTGGTTGATCAGACCGTCGTAGGCCAGAAAATCGATCGCCATGCCGGCCACCACGACCACCGAGATGAAATGCGGCAGATAGGTCAGGCTTTGCACGAAGCCGCGCAGGCGTTGGCTGGTCAGCTCGTTCATCAGCAGCGCCAGGACGATCGGCGCCGGAAACCCGAACAGCACGTCGTAGACATTGAGCAGCAACGTGTTGATGACGAGCCGGTCGAAGAACAGTCCGTTGAAGAACTGCCGGAACCACTCCGCCCCTACCCATGGGCTGGCGGCCACGCCCAGCGCCGGGTCGTAATCCTTGAACGCGATCAAGGTGCCCCACATCGGCACGTAATGGAACAGCGCGAAGTACGCCAGCACCGGCAGCAGCATCAGATACACCAGCCGATTGCGCCGCCATTCACGGCGCATGCGCTCACCGAGCGCCGCGCGTGCGCACATGGGCACGGCGGGCGTGGCGGCGGTCACGTCGCCAGCCCGATATTGCGTTCGCTGATCGCGTCGAACACGTGCATGCGTTCCAGTTGCAGAAGGAAATCGGCATCGTCCCCGGCCCTCAGCGGCACATGCCCGTCCAGCCGCGCGACCAGTTGCTGCTCGCCGCCGACCGACAGGTTGACGATGGTTTCCGCGCCCAGCGGCTCCACCACTTCCACGCGCGCGCGCAGCAGATTGCCCTGCTCCGGCACGCGGCCGCGCCCCTTCAGCTCGATCAATTCCGGCCGCGCGCCCAGTCGGATCTCGCTGCTGGCGCCGGCCGCCAGCCGCTGCGCCAACGCCGGCGGCAAGGAGAAGTCGAAACCGGCGCCGCTGATCCTGCCGTCTTGCAGGCGGCCGCTCAGGAAGCTCATCGCCGGCGAGCCGATGAAGCTGCCGACGAACTGGTTGGCGGGCCGCTCGTACAAGGTGATCGGGTCGTCGATCTGCTGGATCTCGCCATCGCGCATGACCACGATGCGATCGCCCATGGTCATCGCCTCGACCTGATCGTGGGTCACGTAGATCGTGGTCACGCCCAGGCTGCGGTGCAGCTTCAGGATCGAGGCGCGCATCTCCACGCGCAGCTTGGCGTCCAGGTTGGACAGCGGTTCGTCCATCAGGAACGCGGCCGGCTTGCGCACGATCGCCCGGCCCAGGGCCACACGCTGGCGCTGGCCGCCGGAGAGTTCCTTGGGCTTGCGCTCCAGCACCTGCTCCAGCTTCAGCATCGCCGCGGCTTCGTTGACCCGGCGCTCGATCTCGGCCTTGGCGACGCCGGCGATCTTCAGCGCGAAGCCCATGTTCTGGCGCACGTTCATGTGCGGATACAGCGCATAGCTCTGGAACACCATGGCGATGTCGCGCTCTTTCGGCGGCAGGTCGTTGACCAGGTGGTCGCCGATCCACAATTCGCCGGACGAGATGTCCTCCAGCCCGGCGACCATACGCAAGGTGGTCGATTTGCCGCAGCCGGACGGGCCGACGAAGACCACGAACTCGCCGTCGCGGATGTCCAGGGAGAAGTCTTTGACCGCCGGGTGGCCGTTATCGTAGAACTTGTGGATATTGCGCAGACTCACCTGGGCCATGACGGTACGCAAATCCTCAGATCGGGCGCAGACTGCCGCCGCTTGAATTGTATGAAAAAAACCTACAGACCGGGATCGCAGCCTAATGACACCCGGGGGCGAAGTCATGACGCACTGCAAAAACACCCAGGTTTTCTAATTTATATATAAAAATCATGTAGTTATAAATGAAATAAGCTGGCCTGGCGCTACCCTGCCCTGTTCCAGACCCCGGGCTGCGCCCCTGTATGAAATTCTCACGGCGCCTTATTGCGCCACGTCCACGGCGAACAAGCCGCCCGCCAATGGCTCGCCGGCCAGGGCCTGTGCGGACAACCCCACCCGCGCGCTGGTCACGAACAGGCGTTGCGGGCGTGCGGGATCGAACGCACAACTGCTGACCTGGGACACCGGCAGGCGCACGCTTTCCAGCAGGTCGGCCCGCGGGCTGAAGCGGCTGACCCGCCAGCCGCCCCAATGCGCGATCCACAGATCGCCGCGCGCATCCGTGGTCATGCCGTCGGGACTGCCCTCCTCCCCGGCGAACTGCCGCCACAGGCGCTTCCCACCCAAGCCGCCATCCTCGTCCACGGTGTAGGCGTAGACGCGACCGAGCCGGCTGTCGGTGTGGTACAGGGTGCGCCCGTCGGCGCCGAAGGCCGGGCCGTTGCAGATATGGTAGCCGCGGTCCAGCACCTGCCAGCGGCCGTCCGGATCCAGCCGATAGAGTCGGCCGATGGCCTGGCTCTGGTCGGTATCGTGCATCGAGCCGGCGTAGATGCGGCCATGGCGATCGCGCTTGGCGTCATTGAGCCGCAAAAACGGTTCCCCGGGATGCGGACGGGCGATGTAATCGATGCGCACCTGCGGCTCCAGGCGCAGCCGCGCGAAGCCGTCGCGGAAGCCGGCGACGAAATCTCCGTCGCCCGCATCGGGCAGCAGCCAGCCGATCTGGGTCGGCATCGGCCAGGTGTAGCGTCGATCCGCCGCCGGGTCGTAGGCATGCACCGCCGGCGCCTTGATGTCGACGAAGTACAGGCGGCCGCTACGCGGGTCCCACACCGGTCCTTCACCCAGTTGCGCTTGCACCGGCCACAGGCAGGCGACGCGGCTTTCGTCCCATGCCATGTTCACGTCCAACCGGCGTCGATGACGAATTCCTGCGCGGTGATCATGCGGCTGTCGTCGGCGGCCAAGAACAGGGCCAGCTGGGCAACGTCGCCTCCGGTGATGCGGCCGGGCAGGCAGTGGTTCTCGTCCATCGCGCGTTCGCCCGCCTCGTCCACCCAATGACTGAGCTGGCGTTCGGTCATGATCCAGCCGGGCGTGAGCGTGTTGACCCGAATGCGGTCGCGGCCGAATTCGCGCGCCAGACTGCGCGTGAGGCCAGTGGTGGCGGACTTGCAGGTAGCGTAGGCGGCATAGCCGGCAACCTTGTTCTTCCAACTGGTCGAGCCGAGATTGACGATGGCTCCGCCGCCACGCCGGCGCATCGATGGGATCACCGCCTGCGCAGCGAAGAAATGCGCCTTGAGATTGATCGCCACGCGCTGATCGAAATATTCCGGCGTGACCTCGAGGAAATCATGGCGGTCGTCGTTGGCGGCGTTGTTGACCAGCACGTCGATGTCCCCGAAGCGGGCGATGGCGTCCACCACCGCAGCGCGCAGCGCATCCACATCGCTCAGGTCGCAGGCGAGAAACAGCGGCGCGGTCGGCGCATCGGCACATGCGTCCAGCACCTTCTGCGCTGAAGCGGCGTTACGCCCGACGAAGGCGACCTTGCTGCCCTGCCGGGCGAAGGCCACGACGATGTCGGCGCCGATGCCGGAACTGCCGCCGGTGACGAAGACAGTCTTTCCAGCAAGGCTGGGATAGTGGGCGAACGTGCTGGTGGTCATGTTGGGATTCCGCGCGACAGCAGGAAGATGTGTATTTCAAGAAGACTTTGAATGAGCCGGCTCTGTGCTTCTCCCCTTCTCCCGCCCGGAGAAGGTGCCCGCAGGGCGGATGAGGGCATGAATTTTCAGATCGACGAAAACCTTATGCGGTTGCAACTCTCCCCCACAGCCGCCTGACGGCGGCTTCGATATCCGGCGCTTCGCGCCACCTTCTCCCGGCAAAAGAAGAAAACGCGGGCATCAATGCGACTCGCGCGGTACCGCGCTGCCGCGGCAGCCCACCAGAAAATCGAAATCGGCGCCGCGATCGGCCTGCTGCACGTGCTCGAAGTACAACTTCGCGTAGCCGCTCTCCGGCGCCTTCGGCATCCGCCAAGCGGCGCGGCGCGCGGCCAGTTCCGCCTCGTCCACGTGCAGCACCAGGCGGCGCGCCGCGACGTCGAGTTCGATCAGGTCACCATCGCGTACCAGCGCCAGCGGCCCGCCGGCGGCGGCTTCCGGCGCGGTGTGCAGCACCACGGTGCCGTAAGCGGTGCCGCTCATGCGCGCGTCGGAAATGCGCACCATGTCGGTTACGCCCTGCGCCAGCAGCTTCGGCGGCAGGCCCATGTTGCCCACCTCGGGCATGCCGGGGTAACCCTTCGGTCCGCAGTTCTTCAGCACCAGGATGCTGTCGGCCTCGACCTCCAGCGCCGGGTCGGCGATGCGCCGCTTGTAGTCCTCGATATCCTCGAACACCACGGCGCGGCCACGATGCCGCATCAACGCCGGCGTCGCCGCCGAGGGCTTCAGCACAGCGCCGTCCGGCGCCAGATTGCCGCGAAGCACGGCGATACCGCCGCTTGCCACCAGCGGCTTATGCAGCGGGCGGATCACCTCGTCGTCGAAGCACTCGGCCTCGCTGACGTTCTGCCACATCGTGCGGCCGCTGACGGTGAGCGCGTCGCGATGCAGCAGGCCGGCCTCGGCCAGGCGCTTGAGCACCACCGGCAGCCCGCCGGCGTAATAGAACTCCTCCATCAGGAAGCGCCCGGACGGCAACAGGTCGACGAGGGTCGGCACGTCCCTGCCCAAACGATCCCAGTCGTCGAGCGTGAGTTCCACGCCGACGCGGCCAGCGATCGCCAACAGGTGCAGCACCGCGTTGGTGGAGCCGCCGATCGCGGCGTTGGCGCGGATCGCGTTCTCGAACGCGGCGCGGGTCAACACCTGCGACGGCTTCAGGTCGGCTTCGACCATGTCTACGATGCGCCGGCCGGCCAGCTGCGCCAGCGCGTAGCGGCGCGAATCCACTGCCGGGATCGCCGCATTCTCCGGCAGGGCCACGCCCAGCGCCTCGACCATGCAGGCCATGGTCGAGGCGGTGCCCATGGTCATGCAGTGGCCGGCGCTGCGCGACATGCCGCTTTCGGCCTGCATGAACTGCGCCGCGCTCATTTGCCCGCCGCGCACCGCCTCGGAGAATTTCCACACGTGCGTGCCCGAGCCGATGGTCTCGCCGCGGTAGCGGCCATTGAGCATGGGCCCGCCCGAGAGCACCAGGGTCGGCAGATCCACGCTGGCGGCGCCCATCAACAGCGAGGGCGTGGTTTTATCGCAGCCGACCAGCAGCACCACGCCGTCCAGCGGATTGGCGCGGATCGATTCCTCCACCTCCATCGCCGCCAGATTGCGGAACAGCATCGCCGTCGGGCGCAAATTGGTCTCGCCCAGGCTCATCGCCGGAAATTCCAGCGGCAAGCCGCCGGACTGCAGCACCCCTTGCTTCACCTTGTCGGCGATCTGGCGGAGATGCGCGTTGCACGGGGTCAGTTCGGACCAGGTATTGCAGATGCCGATCACCGGACGGCCATCGAAACTGTCCGGGGCCAGCCCCTGGTTCTTCATCCAGGAACGATGGATGAACGCATCCTTGTCGATGCCGCCGAACCAGTGCTGCGAGCGGCGATTGGGTTTTTTTTCGGTCATGTTTCTGCGTCCCGGGAACTACGCTGGCCCAGCGATTTTGGCTATCGTGAAAACTATTTACAAGACCGAAAAGAAAATAAGCCCTTGAAAAGCATTATGTTGCAGTGCATCTTGAATTTGTTGTAAATTATTTACAAGACTGCGGGCAGGCAGGCGCGCTTGCTCCAGGCATTGCGGCGCACGGAGACGGCCAATGAGCAGATCGAGATGATCGGCATCGACTGGGGCAGCAGCCATCGGCGCGCCTACCTGCTCGGTGCCGGCGGAGAGCTTCGCGACCACCGCGAGGACGCCCGGGGAGCATTGACCCTGAGCGGCGCCGATTTTCCGGCCGCCTTCAAGGCGCTGGCGGGGGACTGGCTGGAGGCAGGCGATGGTGTCGTCATCCTGTCCGGCATGGTCGGCAGCCGCAGCGGTTGGCAGGAAATCGCCTACCTGCCCGCGCCACTGGCGCTGGATCGACTGGCACGCGCAGCCGTGCCCCTGAAGGGCGATCCGCGCATCCGTTTCGTGCCCGGCCTGCGCCAGGATGCGCCGGCGGACGTCATGCGCGGCGAGGAGATGCAACTGCTCGGCGCCTGGAAACTTGAAGCCGCCGAGGGTTGGTACCTCCTGCCGGGCACTCACAGCAAATGGGCGCTGCTGCGCGACGGCGCGGTGCGGCGCTTCCACACCTTCCTCACCGGCGAACTGTTCGCCAGGCTGCGCGAGAAGGGTTCGCTGGCGGAAATTGCCGCGACCCCGGCAGACGACGGCGCCGCCTTCCTGCAGGCGATCGCTGACACGCAGTCGCGTTCGGCGCTGTCGCAACTGTTTTCGGTACGGGCCGGCGCCCTGCTGGATGCCGGTCACGCACGCAGCGCAAGTTCGCGCTTGTCCGGATTGCTGATCGGCGAGGAATTCGCGGCGATGACCACGCTGGGCGTAGCGCGTTCGGAAACGCTGCACATTCTCGGCGCCACCGCGCTCGCTTCGCTCTATCAGCAGGCGGCCGAGCGGTTGGGCCACCCCGTCCGGCGTCTGGACCCGGATCTTTGTTATGCGCGCGCACTGAAGGAATTCATGTGAAGCCCTCACCGACCACCGCAAACCCCTTTGCCGCCGATGCGGCGCACCCTCCCCTGATCGCGATCCTGCGCGGCCTGGTCCCCGCACGCGCGCGCGACATCGGCCAGGTGCTCTACGCCAGCGGGTTCCGCATCCTGGAAGTGCCGTTGAACCGCGATGGAGCGATCGACGCGGTCGCCGAACTGGTGAGAACACTGCCGAACGATGTCTGGATCGGCGCCGGCACCGTGCTGCGCGTGGAACAGGTGGACGCCGTGGCCGCGATAGGCGGACAGATGATCATTTCCGCCAACACTGATCCTGCGGTGATCGAAGCCACGCGGCGGCGCGGGCTATGGTCGCTGCCCGGAGCGGCCACGCCGACGGAGGCCTTCGCCGCATTGGCTGCGGGCGCACATGCCTTGAAAGCGTTCCCCGCGGAATTGATCGCGCCGGCCGTGTTGGGGGCCTGGCGCAGCGTATTGCCGCCGGAAGTGGCCCTGTACCCGGTCGGCGGCATCACGGCGCAGGACATCGCCGCCTACCGCGCCGCCGGCGCGCGCGGCGTGGGCTTGGGCGGAGCCCTGTTCAAGCCGGAAATGAGCCTGCAGGACGTCGCCGCCCGCGCCCGCACGCTGCTGGGCGCCTGGCATGGCGTCGAGACTTCGGCGGCTGTAGAGCGCACGCACCTCAAGCAGATTGGATGAAATATTCCTACATTTCATCGCAGAACGACCGACGAAGCCGATCCGCGCCTCGTATTAATATCCCATTATTTTCATATACTTAAATTTAATTAACTAATTTCTAACAGGATAATATCGACTTTTTTGTGCGCTGCAGCTTGACGCCCTTCACACCAAACTTGCATTTTTGTAGGTAAGAAACAAACAACCGACACAAATACGGTTCAGGCGGGGGCGGTCATGGCAAGTTACGCATCCAACGAGTCCATCATCGCGTTTCCGACCGCTGTCGCGCGTATGTCCGATCGGCTGCCAACCCCGCATTTCGGTCCCGCGGTCGCCACCGCGATGGCACAGCTCGCCGCCAATCTCGAACCCTTCTCGACACAGTTCCCGCACGACACCACCGAGGACGGTTTCTACCCTCTACGCCACGAACCCGGTCATGCCGAAGGCGCGAATGTCGGGTGGACCACCGGCTTCTGGACCGGCCTGCTGTGGCTGGCGTTCGAGCACAGTGGCGACGCGCGCTTCCGCGAAGCGGCGCAGCGGCAACTGCCCAGCTATCGCAAGCGGATCGACCAGCGTATCGATGTCGATCATCACGACATGGGCTTCCTGTACATGCCGTCCTGCGTGGCGGCATGGCGCCTGACCGGCGACGCGCAGGCGCGCGCGAGCGCGCGCGACGCCGCCGATTGCCTGATGCAGCGCTATCTGCCCGCGGCCGGCATCCTGCAGGCCTGGGGCGATCGCGACGACGCGGCCAACCGCGGCCGGATGATCATCGACTGCCTCATGAACCTGCCGCTGCTGCGCTGGGCGCATGCCGAAACCGGCGATGCCAGGTATCTGGGCGCGATGCGCACGCATCTGTGCCAGTCGCGCGATTTCCTGGTGCGCGCGGATGCCTCCAGCTTCCACACTTATTACTTCGATATCGAAACCGGCCGGCCGCTGCGCGGCAGCACCGCGCAAGGCGCCGGAGACGATTCCTGCTGGGCGCGCGGTCAAGCGTGGGGCATCTACGGTTTCGCCCTGAATCATCGCTACGCGCCGGACCTTGGGCTGCTGGATGTGGCCTTGCGAATGACTGACTACTTTCTTTCGCGCTTGCCGGAGAACGGCATCGCCTATTGGGATCTCGCCTTCGGCGAGGGCGACGCCGAGCCCTGGGACAGTTCGGCCACAGTCATTGCCGTATGCGGAATGCTGGAGATCTGCGCGCAGTTGCCGGAAGGCGAACAGCGCGCACGACTGCAGCGCACCGCCTTGCGCCTGCTCGCACAGGCGGTGGCGCTGTGCGCGGCGCAACGGCCCCGCTCCGATGCCCTCTTGCTGCATGGGGTGTACAGCAAGCCGCATGGCAACGGCATCGACGAGGCCAACCTCTGGGGCGACTACTTCTATCTGGAAGCGCTGCTGCGCGCGGGCGGAAAACAGCTCACGCATTGGCATTAAGCAGCAGGAACGATCGGCGGGGTTTTAAACATCGTTTGAGCAGCGGTTCCGCACGCATCGCTTCGGCTATCGGGCGCGGAGTCACCAAGAACAATCAGGGCCGATATCGAGGCGGCCTTCACCGGGAGAGGAAAATAGTGAGCCTTATCGTAAAGCCAGTGTCGGCCGTGTTCGGATTGCGCAAGACGGCGATGTCCGTCGCCGTGTTCTCCGCTCTGTCCGGTATCGCCATGAACGCCTGGGCACAGGACCCGGCGACCGCACCCCAGCAAGCCGAAACCCCGCCACCAACCGGCACCAATGCCAATGTGCAGACGCTCGATAGCGTCGTGGTCACGGGCATCAGCGCGTCAGTGGAGAAGTCGCTCAACACCAAGCGCAGCAAAACCAATGCCACCGAAGTGGTGAGCGCCGAAGACATCAGCAAGATGCCGGACAAGAACGTCGCCGACTCGCTGCAGAAGCTGCCTGGTGTGACCACGCTCACCGGTTCCGGCGGCCAGGGCGGCTACGACGAGAACGACCGCGTCAGCATGCGCGGCACCGGCGCCAGCCTGGCGCTGACCACGATCAACGGCCATTCGGTGGGCACCGCCGACTGGGATCCCGCCGATCAGGTCGCCGGCGGCGCGGGCACCGCCACGACGGGCGCCGCGCGCAGCGTGAGCTATCTGCTGTTCCCGTCGGAAATCGTCAGCCAGGTGGTGGTGAACAAGAGCCAGTCGGCGGACATGGTCGAAGGCGGCATTTCCGGTTCGGTCGACATCATCACGCGCAAGCCGCTCGACTTCAAAGATCCCCTCACCGTGCAAGCCAGCGCACAGGGCGTGTATTCCGATCTCGCCGACGAGGTCGACCCGCAGCTGAGCGGACTGTTGAACTGGAAGAACGCCGCCGACACCTTCGGCATCATGGTGCAGGGCTTCAGCCAGACGCGCCATATCCGCCGCGACGGCCAGGCGGAAATCAATTGGGGGCGGATCGATCCGACATCGGCGGCGGGCCAGGCCAACGGCGGCGCACTGGCCAACAAGCTGTTCGTCCTGGGCCTGACCAACACGCTGTTCAAGCAGGAACGCAAGCGCACCGGCGGCATGCTCGCGCTGCAGTTCAAGCCCAGCAGCGATTTGACCCTGAACCTGGATGCGTTTTACTCGGCCCTGGATGCGTCCTATACCAACAACAGGCTGGTGGTGCGGCCCAACAACTCCCTGCGTGGCGGCGTGGTCCCGTCCAATGTGGTCCTGGACGGCGACAAGATCGTGTCCGCCCAGTTCGACAACACCGGCAATGCGATGGGCGCGCAGCTGGAAACCCAGCTCAATCCGAAAGCCTCGTCGCAAACCCAATACATCAACGGCGATTTCGAGTATTTCGTCAACGACAACGTGAAGCTGAGCGGACAGCTGGGCAGGACCAAGGCCGAGAGCGAATCGAAGCTGTACTGGAACTACATCTTCCTGCCGGAAGTGTCCACGGCATATTCCTATAGCGGCGCGAACTCCTCGCTTGATCTTTCGTTCCCCAACGGCGTTGGCACCAGCGATTTCTCCGGCCTCCCCGGCAACTCCGGCGCCGACAACAGCTACAGCCTGCAGCGTGGCGAGGATACCGAACGCTACGGCAAGCTGGACGTGGAGTTCATGAACCCCGATGGCGTGCTGTCCAGCATCAAGTTCGGCTTGCGCACGGCCGAGCACGAGCGCAAGGGCTTGCGCCCGGCCAAGATCGGCGCGCCGATGAATGCCGCCGGTACGGGCCAGGATCCCTTGACCGCGCTGCCCGGTGGAGGGGGCGGCTTCTTCCCCGGCGACTTCGGCGACGAATTCGGCGGCGTCGGCCCGATCGCGGGGCAAACCCCGTGGATCGACGAGGGCGCGGTGATCGACTGGGCTAATACCAATCTGACGATCAATCCGGACAGCAATCCGAACTACAACCTGCCGGTCAGCGGCGTGTTCGGAGTGAAAGAGGACAACCGGGCGTTCTATACGATGGCCAAGTTCACCGGCGAACGCTGGCGCGCCGATGTCGGCCTGCGCTACGTGAGCATCACCAACGAAGTCATCACCAACCGCCCCGTGCCCTGTGGCAACGTGACCGCCAACGACGGTTTCCAGTTCAATTGGAAGAATCCGGACGCGATGCGCGCCTTCTGCGAGGCCGGCGGCTTCGTGCCCCAGGGCGCGCAGCTGGTGGTCGGCTCGCGCTTCGGCAACTTCGTGCGCGAGACGATCCGGACCAAGGACGACCAGTGGCTGCCCAGCGCCAACTTCGCCTTCGACCTGACCCCCGACCTGCTCCTGCGCGTCTCGGCGGCCAAGGTGATGTCGCGGCCGGACTACAGCGCCCTGGGCGCCACCATCGGCGTGGGCTTCAACTACTCCAATGCCCCGAACTATTCCACCGGCGCCGGCGGCAACCCCTATCTGGGCTCGATCGTCGCCAACAACTACAGCACCGGTTTGGAGTGGTACTTCGCTCCGCGCTCGGCGTTGACGGCGCAGGTGTTCTACATCGACTTCAAGTCGCTGGTCAGCGCCGGCAGTTCCTACCAGATGCTGTTCAATCCCTACGTACCGGACGACGACAATTACAACGGGCCGCAGGAAATACTCACCCTGGTGACCTCGCCGGTCATGACCACCGCCAAGTCGAAGGGCGCAGAATTCGGCTATCAGCAAGCCTTCGGCGATTACTTCGGCGCGATGGCCAACTACACCTATGTGGATGCCAAGGAGAAGAACGGCCAGCCCATGCTGGGGTCGGCGCGCGATACCTACACGGTGGGCGGCTATTTCGAGAACGACAAGTTCAGCGCACGCGTCAGCTACTCCCATCGCAGCAAGATGCGCACGGGCCTGTATGGCCTTTCGCAGAACTACCAGGCGCCCGTTGGCACGCTGTCGGCTTCGCTCAACTACATCGTCAACGACCATCTGACCCTGACGCTGGAAGGGCTCAATCTCAACAACCCGACCTTGCGCTACTACAACGCGCCCACGGCGACGGTTCCGTTCGACGCCACCACCGCGTTCTTCAACAGCGGACGGCAGTTCTATTTCGGAGCCCGCTACAAGTTCTGATGCATCGATAAAAACCGGGGTCCACCGCCCGCGACTGCGCGGGCGGTGCGCGGGAAGCGGTCCACATCCAAGGCAGGTCCAACCGAAGTCGGAGGATGCGTACATGCAATGCCTGACCGAAACGATCTGCAAACGGCATCGGATGGCGATGGCGCAATGCATGGCCATGGTTTTTCTGTTGCTGCTGAGTGTTGCCCCGGCCTGGGCGGATAGCTACGACGATCTGCGCAGCAAATGGGTCGACATCGTGGCCGGCGTCAACAACGACATGAACGACCCGGACATCGCAGCGGCCGTGACCGCGGCCGAAAACACCGCGAACACCTATTGGTCGTCGATGAACAAGGCACCGGGTGCCATGTACCTGTGGAGCGATCTGAGCGACTTCACCAAGTCCGGTTCCATCTCCGCCAGCTACAGTCGCCTGCAGGCGATGGCCGTGGCCTATGCGCAATCCGGCAATGCTTTGCAGGGGAATGCGACGTTGGGACAGGACATCGTCTACGGCCTGGATTGGCTGTACGCGAATCACTTCAATCCAAGCAAGACGCGGTACGATCAATGGCCGGATTGGTCGTTCGCGACCATGAATCCGATGATGTCGGCGTCGCTGCTGGTGTACGACCAGCTGACTCCGACCCAGGTCGCCAACTACACCGCGGCCGTCGATCATTTCCAGCCCGACCCCTCGGTGCTGACGATGTTGGCCGGCACCACGCCTGCCACCGGGGGCAACCTCAGCGATACGACCACGGTCGTGATGCTGCGCGGCATCCTGGGCAAGACCAGCAGCAAGATCTCCCAGGCCACCAGCAAGCTGCTACCCATTTTCAGCTACGTCACCAGTGGCGACGGCTTCTACGCGGACGGGTCGTATATCGATCATGCCGCGGTCGCCTATGCGGGGCAGTACGGCGCCGTGCTGTTCAGGAACGTCATCACCATGACGTCGCTGCTGAGGGATTCCCCCTGGGCCATCACTGATCCCAGCGCCAACAATGTCTGGGACTGGGCCGCCCGCGCGTATGCGCCGCTAATCTATAACGGCGCCATGACGGACATGGTGCAGGGGCGCGCCATTTCCCGTTGCAGCACCTGGGACCATGGCGTCGGACGCGGCATTGCGCGCACGATCCTGCGCCTGGCCACGGGGTCGAGCGCGCCGCAGGCCGGCGCTTTGCTCAGCACGGTCAAGGCCTGGGTGACCAACGATACGACCTGGAACGGCTACACCAACATCTGCAACGGCATCGGCGGCACCAGCACCACCTACACCAGCATCACCAATGGCTTTGCGCCCTATGACGTAGCCAAATTCCGCGCGTTGATGACCAATGCCGCCATCACTCCGGCGCCGCCGCCGAGCGGCCATTTCAACTATTACAGCATGCAGCGGGTGGTCCACTATCGCCCGGGCTTCGGCCTCGCGCTCAACATGTTCTCGAACAAGATCTCGGCCCTGGAGTGCGGCAGCAAGGAAAACATGAAGGGCTGGTACCAGGGCGCGGGGATGACCTATGTCAACAACGCCGATCAGAAGCAATACGACGACAATTACTGGGCCACGATCGACCCCACGCGTTTGGCCGGCACCACCACCGACGGCTCCACCAAGGTGTTGACCTGCAGCTATGAGAAGTTCCTCAATCCTTACAGTTGGGTCGGCGGCTCCAGCGTAAACGGCCGGTACGGCGCTTATGGCATGCAGTTCAGCCTGACCCCGCTCACCAACAGCGACTTGAACGGCAAGAAATCCTGGTTCTGGTTCGACAACAAGATGGTGGCGCTGGGAGTCGGCATCAACGGCACCGGTGCCGGCACGGCGGAAACCATCGTCGAGAACCGCCGGCTCAACGGCAACGGCGACAACGCCCTGGTCGTGGATGGCGTGGCGCAGTCCACCACGCTGGGATGGTCTTCCAATCTGTCCAACGTGTTCTGGGCCTACCTGGACGGCAACGTGGCCAACGCCGGCATCGGCTATTACTTCCCCGGCACCGCGAACCTGCACGCACTGCGCGAAAGCCGCACCGCCGCCTGGCGTGACATCAACAACAACGGCTCCGGCCCGACCACGCTGTACACCAATCGCTTCCTCAGTCTGTCCTTCGATCACGGGGTCGCGCCGACCAACGGCACCTACGCCTACGCGGTGCTGCCCAACCAGACCGCGACATCGATGGCGGCCTACGCCGCCGCTCCGGACATCGTGGTCCTGGCCAACACCGCCTCGGCCCAGGCCGTCATGGACACCGGCGCGCGGGTCGTGGGCGCGAACTTCTGGACCGACACCGCCACCACGGTGAACGACCAGTACGGCACGACCTATCTGACCAGCAACAAGAAAGCGTCCGTGACCACACTGCATACGGGCGGCCAGCTCGAGGTGGCGATCGCCGATCCCACCCAGGCCAACACCGGCACGATCGTGCTGACCATCAACCGCAGCGCCAGCGCCGTGGTCAGCGCCGACCCGCAAGTCACCGTCAACCGGCTCGCGCCCACCATCCAGTTGACGGTCAACGTCAATGGCGCGCTGGGCAAGAGCTTCGCCGCGAAGTTCAACCTCAACGGCGGCGATGCGGCCGTGCTGTCGCCGGCCGCCGACGCGTACGTGCAGGACGGCACCAGCGCCGGCACCAACTACGGGAGCAGCGGCGTTCTGGTGGTGAAGAACGACGGCCCCGGCTATTTCCGCGAGAGCTATCTCAAATTCGATCTGTCCAGCATCAATCAGCCGATCGCCAAGGCGACGATGTATTTGACGCCCATCAGCGTGGGCCAGGTGGGCGGGTTCAACAACCAGGCGTTCCTGGTCGGCGACAACACCTGGACCGAAAGCGGAATCAATTGGAACAATGCCCCCGCCTTCAGCAGCACGCCGTTGGCGACATGGGTTTCGGGCGCCGTCGGCACGCAGGTAGCCATCGACGTCACCGCAGAAGCGATGAGCGCGCAGGCTGGCGGCGGCTTGTTGTCGCTGGGCGTCGGCTCTCCGGTCAACGCCGGCAGTGGCGCCGTGGTGCAATACTCTTCCAAGGAAAGCGCCAATGTCGCCTATCGCCCGCTACTGGTGGTGAGCAAGGGCACATGGATCGGCGCCGCCGCCGACGCTTATGTGCAGGACGGCGCCAACGCCAACACGGTCTACGGCAGCTCCGCGTTCCTGGCGACGAAGAACGACGGCGTGGGCTACAACCGCGTCAGCTACCTGAAGTTCGACTTGTCCAGCATCACCCGGCCGATCGTGTATGCCGCGGTCTACCTGACCCCGGCCGGACTCGGCCAGTCCTCCGGCATCACCAATCAGGTCGCCATCGTCGCCAACAACAGCTGGACGGAGGGCACGCTCACCTGGAACAACGCGCCCGCACGCGGCGCGGTGATCGCCAGTTGGACCGCGCCGGCCACGGTCGGCACGCCGGTCGCCTTCGACGCCACCGCGCAGGCGGTCGCGGCGCAAGGCAGCGGCAATCTGCTTTCCCTGGCCGTTTCCTCGCCGACCAATGTCGGCAGCAACGGCATCGTGAACTACGCATCGAAGGAAAACACCACGGCGGGGTATCGCCCGGTCATCTTCATCGTTACCGAGTGAGGAGAGGCGGTTCTTGAATCTCGCGCTGATCCCGAAGCGTAAGCGGCCTGGGCGAGCCGCTGCGCATCTGCCCGCCATCAGGGCCGGCCTGGCCGGAATACGCGGTGTTCTACGAGATCGATCCGCAGACCTTCGCCGACAACAACGGCGACTTGCCGGGCGTCATCGGCAAGCTGCCGTATCTGCAAGCACTGGGCGTCACCGCGGCCTGCGCGTTCTGGCGTTTTGATCTTCCTTTGATCTCCCTTTCGGCGGTCTCCGCCCTGCCCCGCTTCGAAGTGCGCTGCTGTTCCGATCGTTACGCGATTTGACTGTTGATCGGTTCGTCACTCCTCCAGCCGGAGATCCACCATGACCCAGTACGGCTCCAACTCGAACGACAAGGGCGGCGGAATCAGCCGCCGCCGTTTTCTCGCCCTGGCCGGCGCCAGCGCCGGCGCCACCATCGCGCCGCTAGGACTACTGCGGACAGCGCATGCCGATCCCTCCGACGCTTACGACCTGCTGCGCGACAAATGGATCGCTTTCCTCATCGGCGAAACTGTGGATCCGAACGATTCGGATTTCGACGTCGCTTTTGACTCTCTCAACACCAATGCGCAAACGTATTACGGCTCGCTGCAGACCTCGCCCAGCCGCACCGAACTGTGGAGCGACCTGCCGCTGGGCAGCTCATCGGCCAACGTCAGCACCAGTTTGGGCCGGCTCAAGACCATCGCCTTCGCTTATGTCACCGAGGGCGGCGCCTATTACGGCAATCCCGCGATCGCCGCCGCCCTGGCCTCGGGCCTGGACTGGATGGTCGCCAACTACTACACCGCCACCACAACCGAATACGGCAACTGGTGGGATTGGGAAATCGGTTCGCCGCGGCCGCTGCTGGCGACTGCGCTGATCATCTATTCCAGTCTGAACTCGACGCAGATCAACAACTATTGCGCGGTAATCGATCATTTCCTGCCCGATCCGCTCCTGCCGGCCAGCGGCGCGGGAAACAACACCGGCGCCAACGGCAGCGATATCTGCGAATCGATCATCCTGCGAGGCATCCTGGCCAAATCCAGCGCCAAGATCAGTCAGGGCGCGGGCGCGCTGCCCAGGCTGTGCCAATACAGTTATTACGGCGATGGGTTGCGCCTGGACGGCTCCTATATCTTTCACGGCAATCGCTCCTATAACGGTTCCTACGGCGGGATCTGGCTCAGCGACATCGCCAATCTGGTCTGGCTGCTGGAAGGCACGACCTGGGCCGTGACCGACCCGGCCGTGGCCAATATCTACGCCGGCGCGCTCACCGGCTGGAGCCGCGCCGTCTACAACGGCCTGATGTTGGATTGCTTCCGCGGCCGCGCGATCGGCAGGCGCACGGAACAGGATGCGGATGTCGGTTTCTTCACCGCGCTGACGTTCAGCCGGCTGGCCCTCATCGCGCCGTCGCTTCAGGCCGCGCAGTTGAAAGCGATCGCCAAGGGCTGGCTGCAGCGCAATACCCTGCGTCCCTACAACGACTGGCCGAGCTTCTCCACCGCCGCCGTGTCCCAGGCCAAGTCGCTGCTGGGGGACACCTCGGTGACGGCCGCCACCGAGCCACTGGAGTCCTACATCTTCGCCGACAGCGACCGCAGCATGCACCGCCGTTCCGGCTGGGCCAACAATATCGCGATGTGCTCCACCCGCACCGTGCGCTACGAGCGCATCGGCGTGGAGAACCAGCACGGCTGGCATACCGCCAGCGGCGCGACCTACCTGTATCTGGATTCAGACCCGTTCCAGTTCAACGATGCGTTCTGGCCGACGGTGAACCCGTATCGCCTGCCCGGCGTCACCGGCAGCCAGCACGCGCTCGCGAACGGTTACGGCCAGGGCTACACGATGAACAATCCCTGGGTCGGCGGTGCCAGCAACGGCACGTATTCGGCGGTCGGCTTCGACATGTACGCACTCGGCTTCACCATGTCGGCCAAGAAGTCATGGTTCCAGCTCGACGACTGCATCGTCTCGCTCGGCGCCGGCATCACCGCCAGCGGCAGCGACGTGATCGAGACGATCGTGGAGAACCGCAATCTGGGCGACCCCACGGTCACCTTGAACCCGACGCTCACCGTCAACGGCAGCGCGCGCTCGGATTCGCTCGGCAGCACCCAGACCATCTCCGGCGCTTCGTGGGCCGCCATCGACGGCGTGGCCGGCTACATCTTCCTGGACGGCCCCGGCGGCAGCGGCAACGTCACCCTCAGCACGTTGCGCGAGGACCGCACCGGCAACTGGAGCGACATCGGCAACAGCAGCGGTGCGTTCACCCGGCGCTACCAGACACTGTGGTTGTCGCACGGCGCCGCGCCGAGCGGTGCGAAATACGCCTACATCACCCTGCCCAATGCCACCGCCTCGCAGACCGCCGCGCGCGCGGCCACGCCCAACGTGACGGTGCTGGCCAACAGCACCAGCGTGCAGGCGATCTCGCATTCGGGCCTGGGGCTGACCGCGGCCAACTTCTACACCGCCGGCACCGTGGGGCCGATCACGGTCAGCGCACCGGCCTCGGTGGTGATGACCGAATCGGGCGGCACGCTCAAGGTCTCGGTCAGCGACCCGTCGCGAACCGCGGCCACGGTGGCGGTGACCATCGCGCGCAGCGGCTACGTTTCGGCGACCGCCGATCCAGGCGCGATAGTGCTGTCGACCAGCGGCTCGGTACAGATCATCTTCGAAGTCGGCGGCAGCCGCGGCGCGAGCAAGACGGTGACCTTGTCGACCACCGGCACCGCGATCGTGCCGGCCGCGCTGCACATCGTCGCGCCCAGCACCGACGCCTACGTTCGCGACGGCACCTATGCCGCGACCAACTACGGCACGGCAGGCACGCTCGTGGTCAAGAACGATGGCACCGGCTACGCGCGCATCGCCTATCTGGCCTTCAACGTGCACGCGCTGGCCACCTTGACCCGCGCCATCCTGTGGCTGCGTGGCTACGTGTCCGACGGTTCCGGCAACGAGACCACATTGCGGGCATTCAAGGTCTCGGCCGGCTGGAACGAAACCGGCATCACCTGGAACAACAAGCCGCCGCTGCAGACCACGCTGGGCGCGGGCATCATCACGAGCACACCGGATTGGATCGGGCTGGACGTGACCTCGTGGGCGGCGGAAATCGCCAATAGCGGCTGGTGGGTGCTCAATCTGGGCGTGTGGCAGGACGCGATCGGGCGCGCGGTCATCCTCAACAGCCGCGAGGCGAGCGCGGACAAGCCGTTCCTGGAAGTGATCACGCAGTAGCCGACATGCGCCGCAGCCCTGAAGTTTTCGGGGCGGCGGTGCTGACTATTTCACGATGCAAACATGGATCGGCCAAGAGCGGGAAAAGATTATTAAGTCATTTCAAAAAATGGGACTCCCGCCTGCTGGCATGAAGCGACCTGAGGATTGCGATGGCGATGGCAATTACGCCGCCCCCTCGCAATCCACTGCGTCGATGGAGCACGCCATGGAGTCGCATGGACGCCGCCACGCCATGCGGCAGTTGCTCGGCACGCTGGCTGTATCCGCGCTTCCGGCATTCCCGCTCCGCGCCGCGCCGGAACTTCGCCTGCAAGCCGCGCCGCCGGCGCCATACGGCGCCGTGCCCGACGCGCGGCAATTGCGCTGGCATGCGTTGGAGGCGTGCGCCTTCGTGCATTTCTCCCTGAACACCTTCACCGACCGCGAATGGGGCTACGGCGACGAATCGCCGGCGCTGTTCGACCCCACCGATTTCGACGCCGACCAGATCGTCGCCAGCGCGCGCCTGGCGGGCCTGCGCGGCCTGATCCTCACCGCCAAGCACCACGACGGCTTTTGCCTGTGGCCCAGCGCCCACACCGAGCACAGCGTGCGCCGCAGCCCCTGGCGCGGCGGCCGCGGCGACGTGGTGCGGGAAATCTCCGAGGCCTGCCGGCGCCAGGACCTCGCGTTTGGCGTCTACCTGTCGCCGTGGGACCGGCATCATGCCGAGTACGGCCGGCCGGCCTATATCGACTACTTCCGCGCCCAACTGCGCGAACTGCTGACGAACTACGGACCGATCTTCGAAGTCTGGTTCGACGGCGCCAACGGCGGAGACGGCTATTACGGCGGCGCGCGAGAAACCCGCAAGATCGATCCGCCGCGCTACTACGACTGGCCGGCCACCTGGCGGATCGTGCGCGAACTGCAGCCCGACGCCGCCATTTGGGGCCAGCGCGGTTCCGACCTGCGCTGGGTCGGCAACGAGGAAGGCCATGCCGGCGATCCGTGCTGGGCGACGATGGATGCCCAGGACGCCTTCGATCCGCGCAGGAACGAAACCGGCGTGCGCGGCGGCGAAGTCTGGCGTCCGGCCGAGGCGGACGTGTCGATCCGCCCCGGCTGGTTCTGGCATGCGCACGAGGATGCGCAGGTCAAGCCGCCGGGGCGCTTGCTGCGCATTTATCTCGAATCGGTCGGGCGTGGCGCCGGCCTGCTGCTGAACCTGGCGCCCGACCGGCGCGGCCGCATTCCCGATCACGACGCGCAGGTGCTGCGCGAATGGGGCGGGATTCGTGCCGCCGCGTTCGGCCGCGATCTGGCCCTCGATGCGCGCGCCGAGGCCAGCCACTGGCGCGGCGCGGACGACACCTATGGCCCCGGGCGCGTGCTCGACGGCCGCGGCGACAGTTACTGGAGCTGCAACGATGACGTGCGCCAGGCCGAACTCGTGCTTCATCTGCGCCGGCACACCCGCTTCGATGTGGTGCGCCTGCGCGAATACCTGCCGCTGGGCCAGCGCGTCGGTGGATTCGCGCTGGACGTGCATGAAGGCGGCGCCTGGCGCGAGATCGCACGCCACCAGTCCATCGGCAGTCAGCGCCTGCTGCGGCTGCCCGCGCCGGTTGATGCCGACAAGGTGCGGCTGCGGATCCTGGAGGCGGCCGCCTGCCCGGCGATCTGCGAGTTCGGTTTGTTCCTGCTGCCCGAGGTGTTGGATCCTCCCGAGATTCGCCGCGATCGCGACGGCAAGGTGGTGATCACCTGCGAAGCGCCGGATGCGTCGATTCATTTCACCACCGACGGCAGCGAACCCACGCGGCGCTCACCGTGCTTCCGATCCGCCTTCGCCCTGCCTGACGAGGGCGGCATGGTGCGCGCGCTGTGCGTCAGGCCCGGCCGGACACGTGCCAGCGCGGAAGCGAGGCGCGAATTCGGCCGGGCCAAGAACGCCTGGCGGATCGCGCGCGCCAGCGCGGACGGCGCCGAAGTCCTGTTCGACGAGGACCGCGGCAGCCTGTGGCGCAGCCCGGCGCCAGCCGACGTCGTGCTCGACCTGGGCCGCGAGTACCTCCTGCAAGGCTTCACCCTGCTCCCGGCCGCGCATCCGCCGGCCGACTGCGGCGCGCCGGCCGGCTATCTGTGCCAGGTCAGCGGCGACGGCAAGGATTGGCGCGAAGCGGCGAAAGGCGAATTCGCCAACATCGCCGCCAATGCCGCACTGCAGACGGTCCACTTCGACAGCGCCGTCCCGGCCCGCTACCTGCGGCTGAGCCTGCCGCGCGCCATCGATGGCAAGGCTTGGCTCGCCTTCGCCGAACTCGATGTATTGACGCGCTGAGCCATGTCTGGATCGCGCACGCCCGATAAACACGCCGCATGTCTTCAGGTGGTAGTGGCTTATTTGTCTTTGCTCGTCGTTCCCGCGCCTGTACGGACATTGCCAGCGTCAGCTCGGCGGGAAATCCCTGGATTTCGCCCGCACGGGAATGACCGGGCCTCGCGAGGTCAGAATGCTCTAGGCACTCAACCACTTGATCTTGCCAGGCACTCCATTCAAGCCGCGGCGATCCCGCCACGCTCGATACAACCCCATCGTTTTGACAGACATTCAGAGAACCGCCATGCCCCCTCATTTCCTCTGCTTCGGTGAACTGCTGCTGCGCCTGGGCGCGCCCGGACGCGAACTGCTGCTGCAGACGCCGCACCTGCAAGTCCACGTGGGCGGCGCCGAAGCCAACGTCGCCGTGGCGCTGGCGCATTTCGGGCATGCGGTGTCCATGCTCAGCGTGGTTGCCGACAATGCGCTTGGCAGAGCAGCGGTGGGCGAGCTGCGCCGCCATGGCGTCGACACCGCGCCGGTCCGCACCGCGTCCGGCCGCATGGGCCTGTACTTCCTGGAAACCGGTGCCGTGCAGCGTCCCAGCGATGTGCTCTACGACCGTGCCGACAGCGCCTTCGCGCGCGCGCGGCCACAGGATTACGACTGGCTGCGGCTGCTGGCGGGCAAACAGGTGCTGCATCTGTCCGGAGTCACGCCCGCGCTGGGCGCGAACGCGGCGGCGGTGGCGCTGGAGGCGGCGCGCGCCGCGCGTTCGCTCGGCCTGCAAGTGGTGTTCGACGGCAATTTCCGCGGCAAGCTCTGGCAGACCTGGAACGGCAACGCCGCCGGCATCCTGCGGCAACTGTTCGCCTGCGCCGACCTGGCCTTCGCCGATCATCGCGACATCGGCCTGGTCCTGGGCCGCGAATTTTCCGGCGCGGACCGCGAAACCGCGGCCGCGCACGCGGCTTTCGACGCTTTCCCGCAGCTTGCGCGCATCGCCGCGACGCATCGCCTGCAGCACAGCGTCGATCACCATGAACTTTCCGCGCATCTGCATACTCGCAACGCCCGTCTCGCCGTCGCCGCGCAATCGCTCACGCCCATCGTCGACCGCATCGGCGCCGGCGACGCCTTCGCCGCCGGCGTCCTGCACGGCCTGCACAGCGGCATGGACGATGCCGGCAGCCTGCACTTCGGCCATGCCGCCGCTTGTCTCAAGCACTCCTTGCCTGGCGATTTCCTGACCCTTGGAACCGAGGCGGTGAATTCCTTCCTCGTCGAATCAAGATGGGATGTGCGTCGTTAGCGGTTTGCTTTTCGTATGAGTGAACGGCTGCTGTTCCTCTCGGGATAACACATCTTTCACCGTCATCGCACGACCACGACCGCAGACTCTACGAGCAGATCCGCGCGAAGCTCGGGCGGCTGGTCGGGCATCCGGGCGCCGTCGAAGTCGATGTGTCGCATGGACACGTCATGTTGACCGGCCGCTTGTCCGAGCACGGAATCCAGAACGCACTGCAGTCGATGCCCGCGATGCACGGAGTCGAAAGCGTCGATCACCGCCTCTCCCGCCTGGAGCACGGCTCGCATCGCCAATAGCTGAACATGATTCCGGCCGATACCATTTCAGGCCGAATCGCATTCGCGGCAGTACCGCATTCCCTTGCGGTCGAGGCAGCCTTTGCAGAAATTGCGAATGCCGAAAAACAGAAGGCCGCGTGAAACCCGGCGGCCACCGGTCGACAAAATCAGAAGCAGCCCTTGTCGTTGCAGATTTTCTTGGTCAAGGTGTCCATGTCCTTGTCCGCCGCTTCCTTCTCGGCACGGATCTGGGCCACCGACCGGCACACCTTGGTGGTGAAGTTGCTGCCGGTCTTCTGTTCGCGCGTACAGATCATGCGCTCGTCTTCCTTATTCTCGATGGCGCCAGAAATCGAGGCCAGCAGTGTCTTGACCTCCGCGCGTTGCGGATCGCTCAGCTCCGAGGCGTCCGTCTTGCCGTCGAGCAGCGCGAACAGTTTGTCCTGATCGGCCAGGATCTTCTTACGCTTGATGTTCGGCATGTTCTCGAAACGCCCCTTCTGCGCTTCGACGTCCGCGCGGATCGTCTTCTGCTGCGCGAGGATCTCGCCGGGCTGTTGCGGAGCGGCGTCTCCCGCGATGGACGATCCCGAGATGGCGATCAGGATCAGTCCAGCGGCGAATAAAGCTTTCATTTCATCTCCTTTCTTTTCCCAAAATTGAATGTCAAAAAAGTGAATATTTGAAAAACCAACACGGCCTGGTCCGGCCGGAAGCGCTATCGGAAGACGTACTTGACGCCCACCGTGTAATAGCGGCCGACCGCGCCGCCGTAATCGAGGGGGTTGTAGCCGACGGCGCCGTAGGTCAGCGGATCCAGTGGCGCGATCCTGTCGGTCACGTTCTGCACCGATCCGAACAACTCGAGCACGTCATTCGGACGCCAGCTTCCGGACAGGTTGATGGTGTAGAACGAATCGAGTTCGCAACCGTGCGGCGCGTCGGATCCATCCGAAAACCTGCTTCCGCATTCCGAAGGCCGCTTGACGGTCGTGACGCCGTCGGGAGAAAACAGCTCCGTTCTCCCATAGGTGTTGTCGAGCTTGCCCCGATAGTTCAGGACACCACTGACACTCCAATCGCCGTTGTCCCAGGTGGCGCCGAGGTTGATCCTGTCCTTCGGGATGCCGATGCAATTGGTGACGTTGCAATCCCCATGTGTGCCCGCGTACTCGGTCTTGATTCCGCCCGTATCGCGCTCGAACGAATTCATTCGCGTCCATTGCAGATCAAGCATCAGGTTTGCCGTGTCTCCCAGCGTGAAGCGCTGGCGGGCGCTGAAATCGAATCCCCGCACGAAGGTGGAGTCGGCGTTCGCATAGGCGAGATCGATGCCCTGAAGCGTTCCGCTGTGCGGTCGACCAGGCAGATCGTCGTCGTCACGACGGATGTTGTCGCCGTTCTTCACGAGCTCGGCAAGGAAATCCTGCACCAGGATTTCGTTCCTGCGATGGATTTGAAAAAAATCCAGTGTCAGCGATGTCGTCGGAGTTGGATCGAACACTGCCCCGATCGAGTAATGCTTCGCCCTTTCCGGCTTCAAATCCCGGTTGGGCGCGATGAAGATGTCGATCAGCTTGAGCTCGCAATCGTCAGGGCCGCCTCCCGGCGCTGGCGTACCATCCGGACATCGCACCGGATCGCGTGCGGCACTGTAGCTCGCCAGGCCGCCATTGCCCGCTTCGATCGGACTCGGCGCCCGCACGCCTTCCGTATAGCTCGCGCGCAACGCCATCCAGGACAAGGGCTGCCACTTGATTCCGAGTTTCGGGCTCGCGATGGCTTTGTAGCCTCTGTATTTGTCCACGCGCACCGCGCCTGACAGCTGCAGTGAGTCCGTCAGTGGCGCCTGCAGTTCACCATAAGCGGCCGCGACTTCCTCCACGCCCGAATAAGCGGAATATCCCAGGCCGATGATCTGCCTGGCCTCGGTGAAACTCGTCGGCGTCAGCGCGATCGATTGCCTGCGCAGTTCGATGCCGAACGCGAGCCCCAAGGGGCCGCCTTTCAGGTCGAGCAGCGAGCGCGACGCCTTGGCGTCGGCCATGTCCTGCTTGGTGATCGAATGCGCGCTGATCCGCGGCGAGATGTAGTCGTAGAGTGCCTGCGAATTCAGGCCGGAATTGACACCGATCCGCCAATAACCGACCGGACTGTTGGGATCGGTGAGCACCTGTCGCACGCGATCGTAATGCAGGTAGCCTGTCTTGACGGCTTCCAGATCGGTCTGCGAATGCTGATAGGCCAGGTCGTAATCCCATGCCTCCGCGACGCCCTTCACTCCGATCAGGAAACGGGTGGCTTGATTGTCGGATTCGTTGATTCTCGGGCCGACGTCGAATGCGGAATAGCGGAGACGAACCGGCACGTCGTAGGGGTTGTCGGGATGATCGGCGCCCAACTGGGTCGCCCCGGGGCCCGAATTGGCGTTGACGCCGCCCCAGGCGCCGGAAACGTTCGATGGAGAGAAGGTGGAACGAGACTTGTTCCTCGCGTATCCGAATTCCGCGTACAGCTCCGCTTGATCGGAGAGCGCGAACGTTCCACGGGCGAAGACATTGATGCTGCGCGTTTTCGGCGAGATGTCGCGAAATCGGGCGCTGTCCCACAAACAGCCGCCCCCCGGATCCTGTGGCGTCACATCGGATAAAGCCTCGCAACCCGGCAGCGATTCCCATCGTCCTGAACCAGCGACCGGTTCTATCGCGCCGACCGGCGACGACTGCGCGTTCCTGCCAACGATCGTCCCGCTCAAAAACGCGTTGGCATCGAGCGGATATCCCCAGCGACGCCAGTCGCCGGTACCGATCCATTTGCGATCGCGACGGTCGCGGACATGGATGGCGTCCTCCTGCGTACCTTCGATGCTGATGAACGCGTTGTATCCGTCTTCCGCCAGATTGCCTGTTCCTGCGGCAATGGAACCTTTGCGCAATTCGCCGTCGCCGTCTCCCGAGATGCCGTAGCTCCCTTTCACTACGGCCCCGGTAAATTCCCTGCGCAGGATGATGTTGACCACGCCCGCGATCGCATCCGATCCATAGATCGCGGAAGCGCCGTCCTTCAGCACTTCGATGCGTTCGATGATCTCGAGCGGAATCGTGCTGAGGTCGGTGAACAACCGCTGGCCGTCGTCGGCCAGGCCGAACGAGGCCATGCGACGTCCGTTGACCAGGATGAGTGTTGCGCTGGCGCCCAGCCCGCGCAACGAAATCGCCGTGCCGCCGCTGGCGAAGCCGTTGCCGAAGGTCTTGGGGATGGAGCCCTGCCCGTCCGCGGTCAGGGTCTGCAGATAGTCGGCGACGGTGGCCTTGCCGCTCCGATCGATTTCCATCCGCGTGATGACCTGCACCGGCGAGGCGGTTTCGGCGTCGACGGTCGGAATGTTGGAGCCGGTAACGATGAGACGATCGAGAGTCCTCGGTTCCTCCGCGGTCGCCGCGCCGGATGCGGCGGGCGTCGTTTTCGGCGTCCTTGGCGGCGGCGCTTTCTTCAGGACGATCGTGGAATCGTCGAGCGTCTCCCAGGCGACGCCGGTCCCGCCCAGCAGGCGGCTGAGCGCCTCGCTCGCCGTGTATTTGCCCGACACTTTCCTGGCGGCCTTTCCGGCGATCAATTCCGGAGGAAACACGAGCTGCAAGCCGCTCTGCTCGCCCCAGACGCTGAGCGCGCCGGCTAGCGGCCCTGCGGGAATCTCGAACAGACGCGGTGTCGTGGAGGAATGCGGGGACGATTGCGCCCGTGCCGTGGGCGCCGGAACGCTCAAAGCCATACCGAGTGCGACGCATAACGCGCCGTAGAGGCAACTTCCTCTGCCCGCCCTGCTCATGACCTCCCCATTCCGGGCACGTTTCAGGCGGTACCGCGATCGATACCGCCTACACAAGGTGATAACAATCAGGTCCGCCCGAACCCTACCCCGGACCTCCGCGAACACCGCGACCGGGCATCGGCTGTTCCCCCGCGCCCCCGGCCGCCTTCACTCCCGCGGCATCAGCACGATTTCCTGCGCATTCCTGCTCGCGACCTGCACCGGGAAGACCGCCGCCAGCGCCGAGGCGATGGAAGCGTTGTCCCCGATGCGGAAACTGCCGCCCACCGGCAGGTCGGCCAGGCGCGGATCGCCCAGTCGCAACTTCACTGTCGAATATCGGTTGGCCTCGGCCACCGCCTCGGCCAGCGGCAATCCGCTGAAGTCCAGGCGTCCGCGGGTCCAGCTCGTTGCCGTGGCCGGATCGATGCGGCGCACGCGGATTTCACCGTTGTGCGTCTGGTCGTTCTTGCCGCCGTAACGGGCTTCGTCTCCCGGCGCGAGCACCTTGCGCTGGCGCAGCGCGGCCACTTCCACGCGCCCTTCCAGCAGAGTGACGGCCGCGGCGCCGGCTTCATCGCGCACCTGGAAACGCGTGCCGAGCGCGGTGACGGTGCCGCCGGCGGCGGTCACCACGAACGGATGTCCGGGATCGCGGGCCACATCGAACATGGCTTCGCCGTGTTCGAGCGTGATCTCACGACGTGCCTCGCCGTAGCGCACCTGCAATTCGGTATCCGTGTTCAGCGTGACCTGGGTGCCATCGGCGAGCCGCTCGATCCGCTGCTCGCCGATCCGGGTGCGATAGGTGACCGTCGCCGGCGCCTCGGGCGTGGACAGCGGCAAGATCTGCACGACGCCGATGGCGGCCACGGCGGCGACGCTGGCCGCCAGCAGCATGGGCTTCCACGACAGGCCCGGAGACCGGCGCCGCGGCGCGGTCTCGGCCAATGCCTCGGCCGCCATGGCCCGCAGGCGCGGCGATTCCTTCGATGCGCCCCAGGCCTCCCACGACAGCTCGATGTCGGCATAAGCCCGCGCATGCGCGTCGCTGCGCCGGCACCACGCCTCGAACGCCGCTTCGTCGGCCGGCGCCCGAACGCCGTCACGGCGCCTGGCGAACCAGTCCGCCGCCTCTTCCAGAATGGACTCATGGATCGGGGTCATAGCCTCATTAACCCTCAAGCGCCCCAATCTCCTACCTGCGCCCGGCATTTCAGGATGGCGCGGGCCAGATGCTTCTCGACCATCTTCACGGAAATCCCGCAACGCCGCGCGATCTCACCATTGCTGAGACCTTCCATCCGGCTCAACAGGAAGACCGTGCGGCATTTCGGCGGCAAGGCAACGATGGCCTCCTCCAGCCGCTGCAAGGAATGGCGTCCCTGCAACTGCCGCTCCAGATCGGGATGTTCGGAAGCCGCATCGAACTCGGCGAAATCGGTGGGCTGCTCGATCTGGCGCAAGCGGCTCCAGCGCCAATGATTGTTGAGCAGATTGCGCGCGATGCTGAACAACAGATGGCGCGTGGCTTCCGGCGGCTGCTTGCCCCAGTAGCGCATCAATCGCGTCCAACTTTCCTGGGCGAGATCGGCCGCATCCTGCGCCTGCGTCACGCGTCCCTGGAAGAAACGCAGCAGCTCGGCCTGATTGTCGCGCACGAAAGCCTCGAAGCTGCCATCGTCGACCGGCGGCGCCCTGCCCTCTGCCCTTCCCACCGGCGACTCCGACACCACGACAGCCCTGCCACTCAATACATCGGGGGAATGTGCGGCTGCGTCGAGGGCGGTGTCAACCAATCGAAAGACACATGTCCCTCTTGTCGTGGTGCTTGGCCTCGCGCCGATTCGAGCGCATTTGGAAGAGCTAGAAGAACTCGTCCAGCAATCGATAGAACGCGAGGCGGCCGGGATCGACGGCACCGCCATAACGCGACAGGAAAGGCGCGACCCACGCTTCTCCCAGGTTGTGCCGGATGCTCCAGGCGGCCAGCGCCAGATCCTGATGACGATCGGCGACGCCGGCGCGCGCGCAGTCGACGAATCCCGCGAACACACCGTCCTCCGCGATCAGGTTCGGAAGGCAGGCATCGCCATGCGTCACCACGAGATCCTCGTCATGTGGCCGGCGATCCAGGAGCTCCTCGAACAGATCGACCGCGCCACGGCCCAGGCGCTCATCATCGAAATCGTCCTCGTCGACGAGACCGGCACGCACGCGAGCATGCGCCAGCGCGATGCTCCGTTCGAGCCTGCGATCGAACGGACAGCTGGCGATATCCAGCCGGTGCAGCGCTCGCAACGCATCGGCGGCGATCGCCACGATCCGCCCAGGATCGAGGTTCGGAGACGAAGCCAGATCGCGTCCTGGGACCGCGCTCAGCAGCAGCCAGTCACGCCCGGCCTCCCGCGTTTCCGCCAGCACTTCGGGGCATGCGATGCCGTTCACCGACAGCCATCGCAGCCGCGCCGCTTCGTCCGGCAACTCGCCATGCGGGCTGGCGGGTTCCATCTTGGCAAAAAGTGTCGGGCGCCCGCGCGCCGACAACCGGAAGACGGCTGCCGTCGAGCAGCCGATCGCCTGGCCTTCCCAGTCATACCCGGCCAGCCTCGACTCCCAGGCGCGGGGCATCTCAACGGTCGTTTCTGTCGTCATGTCCCGCGATTTTCAGGTGGTGGTCGGCATTGTGGAGATCGGGATCAGGATGGTGCCGCCGACCGGCGATCTCCAGGCGCGCGATGCGCGGTCATCATTCCGACATCAAAACCCTTGCGCACCGCACAAGCGCTCGTTAGAATTTCGCGCTTTCCAGCCGTGGGGCCATAGCTCAGCTGGGAGAGCGCCTGCATGGCATGCAGGAGGTCGGCGGTTCGATCCCGCCTGGCTCCACCAAGTTCCAGTCGTTAGGCCCGACAGGAACCTGCTTCAAGTTTCACAGCGTCCCCATCGTCTAGAGGCCTAGGACATCACCCTTTCACGGTGGCGACCGGGGTTCGAATCCCCGTGGGGACGCCAACTTTACTGCTGTAAACGAAAAGGCCCGCCATTAGCGGGCCTTTTCGCTTTATTCGTCCAAAGAAGACGATTTATGCCGTCGGGGTCTGCGCGGCGGAATGCTCGCTGTTCGCGATCGAACTCCAGCTCACTTCGACGCCTTTGCGATGCCCCTTCTCGACCAGCTTGAGGCCATCGGGATCGATGGTGAGGGTATAGGCCTTGTCGCCGATCTGCACTTCGCGTCGCAAGGGTTTGTCGAGTTTGGTCATGGAGATCTCCTCATGCGCATTCATGCGCGTCGCCGAGGATGCTAGCACTCCCGTCCGCAGGGCTCGTTTGCTGGGCGTAAAAGCAGTGAACGGATCATTAAAAAGAAGTGCGACGTGCTTCAAAACCCGCGTCAAGAAGTGGAGATTCTGCTCCGGCGAGGCGCAAGGTCGCCACGCCGTGGCCGCGCTCGGCCAGATATTGCAGCCATTTGCCGAGGAACGTGTTCATGCGCATGCGATGCCCGAGCACCTCGGCCGGCGGCGGGAACATGCCGATCACGTCCTGCCAGCGGCGTCCGACATAGCAATGCGTCGCCTCCACCTGGCGGGCGTCGCGATACAGGCGCAGGAATGCCGACGGGTCCGGTTCGCCGGTCAGCGGATCCTGCATCGCATAGGTCATGCGCAGTTCGGTCGTGTAGGGATGCTGCTCGATCACATCCAGTCGCAGGTCGAGCCCGTCGCCGATGACGGAAACGTAGGCACCTGGCGTGAGATCGGCCGGCTCGAACAGCCGCGTCAACCGGTTGAAGTTTTCCGCATACAAGCCCATCAGCCAGCCGAAACGACTGAGTCTCGGGATGCGTTCGGCGCGGGAAATTACTTGCGACATGGGCCGGATGCTACACGCACAAACACGTTTGCGGCAGCATTGACGAACTTGACGCGGACGCCTACTGTAGAAGCTCTTCCGCGATTCCCACCCGCCGCGATTTTCGGCCAGCGGGTCCCGGTTCAACCGGCAGGCTTGATCAGCACATAAGCGCTGGATTTAAGCGCTGGATTTCCGGCCTAGAACATCTCGCGATGGATGCCCAGGGTGGTCAGCACCTTGCTGGCGATTTCCTCGATCGACGTATGCGTGGTGCTCAGCACCGGGATGCGCTCCGCGCGGAACAGGATTTCCGCCGCCGCCACCTCGCGCCTGCACGTTTCCAGTTCGGCATAACGGGAATTGGGGCGCCGCTCCTGGCGGATCTGCTGCAACCGCGTAGGATCGATGGTCAGCCCGAACAGCTTGTTGCGATGCGCGCGCAGGCGCGGCGGCAGGCGGTCGTGCTCGAGATCCTCTTCGGTGAGTGGATAGTTCGCCGCGCGCACGCCGTAATGCAGCGCCAGGTACACGCAGGTCGGCGTCTTGCCGGCGCGCGAGACGGCGACCAGGATCAGATCGGCCTCGTCGTAATTGATGGCAATCCCATCGTCATGGGTGAGCGCGTAATTCATCGCGTTGATACGGCGGTGGTACACCTCGAAATCGGCGATGCCGTGCGCCTGCCCCACCCGCGACTGCCGCCCCTGCTCCAGCTCCTTCTCCAGCGGCTCGATGAAGGGCGCGAACACGTCCAGCATCAGCGCGCCGCTTTCGCCGATGAGACTGGTCATCATCGGGTCTACACACGAACTCACGACGATGGGTCTGGTCGCGAACGTCTCGCCCGAGGCACGGATGCGCTCGGCCACCTCGCGGGCGCGTTCCGGGCTGTCGACGAAGGGAATGCGGTCGGTGACGAAAACGGTTTCAGTGAACTGCGTCAACAGACTGTGGCCGATCGTTTCGGCGGTGATACCGGTACCGTCGGAGACATAGAAGACCGGGCGTGTCGTCACGTGTTAAGGCTCCATGGATGCGTGGGGCATCGCGGCAGGTAAAATAACAACTTCTGCGGGCCTTGCCCGCTCCCCCCAATGCATGAACACCGGAGTGCCTGGTTTTGGACCAACCTGCCCTGAGCGCCCGCGCTCTACACAGCAATATCCTGTGGCTGCACGACCTGCGCCTGACCGACCTCGCCCAAGTCGGCGGCAAGAATTCATCGCTCGGCGAGATGATCGGCAACCTCGCCAAGCTCGGCGTTTCGGTGCCTGGCGGTTATGCGACCACCGCCGATGCCTTCAAGGCCTTCATCGCGCATAACGATCTGCACCAGCGCATCTTCGACCGGCTGGCCACGCTCGACGTGGAAGACGTGCCGGCCCTGACCGCGGCCGGCAAGGAAATCCGCGGCTGGGTGATCGACGCGCCGCTGCAATCCGATCTCGATACCGACATCCGCAATGCCTATGCACAGTTGTGCAAGGAAAACGGTGGAGGCGATGTCGCGGTGGCGGTGCGCTCCTCCGCCACGGCGGAAGACCTGCCGGATGCCTCGTTCGCCGGCCAGCAGGAAACCTTCCTCAACGTCGTCGGCGCCGACGATGTCGTGCACAAGGTCAAGGAAGTCTTCGCCAGCCTCTACAACGATCGCGCCATCGCCTACCGCGTGCACCATGGCTTCAAGCATGAGGACGTGTTCCTCTCCGCCGGTGTGCAGTTGATGGTGCGCTCGGACGTCGGTGCATCCGGCGTGCTGTTCACGCTCGACACCGAATCGGGTTTCCGCGAAGTGGTGTTCATCACCGCCAGCTACGGCCTCGGCGAGAACGTCGTGCAGGGCGCGGTGAATCCCGACGAGTTCTACGTCTACAAGCCGACGCTGCAGAAAGGCAAGCCTGCGATCCTGCGCCGCTCGATCGGCGCCAAGCAGATCCGCATGGTGTATTCGGACAAGCCCGGCGAGCGCGTGCGCAACGAGGACACGCCGGCCGAACTGCGCAACAAGTTCTCGATCAGCGACGAGGACGTGCATGAACTCGCGCGCCAGGCGCTGATCATCGAGAAGCACTACGACCGCCCGATGGACGTGGAATGGGCGAAGGACGGCGTCAGCGGCAAGCTCTTCATCGTGCAGGCGCGTCCGGAAACGGTGAAGTCGCGCGGCAAGGCCACGCAGATCGAGCGCTTCCAGCTCGACAAGCGCGGCGATGTGATCGCCGAAGGCCGCGCCATCGGCCAGAAGATCGGCAGCGGCGTCGCCCGCGTGGTGCGTTCGCTAGATGACATGAACCGCGTGCAGCCCGGTGACGTGCTGGTCGCCGACATGACCGATCCCGACTGGGAGCCGGTGATGAAGCGCGCCTCGGCCATCGTCACCAACCGCGGCGGCCGCACCTGCCATGCCGCGATCATCGCGCGCGAACTCGGCGTGCCGGCCGTCGTCGGCACTGGCAATGCGCTCGACACCATCCAGGACGGCAGCGAGGTCACCGTCAGCTGCGCCGAGGGCGACACCGGTTTCATCTACAAGGGCGCCCTGCCCTTCGAGCGCATCACCACCGATCTGTCGTCGATGCCGCAGGCGCCGCTGAAGATCATGATGAACGTGGCCAACCCGGAGCGCGCGTTCGACTTCGCCATGCTGCCCAACGCCGGCATCGGCCTGGCGCGCCTGGAGATGATCATCGCCGCGCACATCGGCGTGCATCCCAATGCGCTGCTCGAATACGGCAAGCAGGATGCGGAAACGAAGAAGAAGATCGACGCCAAGATCGCCGGCTACGCCGATCCGGTCAGCTTCTACGTCGACCGCCTCGCCGAAGGCATCGCCACGCTGACCGCGTCGGTGGCGCCAAACCCGGTGATCGTGCGCCTGTCCGACTTCAAGTCCAACGAATACGCCAACCTGATCGGCGGCAGCAAGTACGAACCGCACGAAGAGAACCCGATGATCGGCTTCCGCGGCGCCAGCCGCTACGTCGATCCCTCCTTCGCGGGTGCCTTCGCGCTCGAATGCCGGGCCGTGCGCAAGGTGCGCAACGAGATGGGGCTCGACAATCTGTGGGTGATGATCCCGTTCGTGCGCACTCTCGACGAAGGCCGCAAAGTGCTCGAGGTGCTGGCGTCCAACGGCCTCAAGCAGGGTGAAAACGATCTGAAGATCATCATGATGTGCGAGGTGCCGTCGAACGCGCTGCTGGCCGACGAATTCCTCGATATCTTCGACGGCTTCTCGATCGGCTCCAACGACCTCACCCAGCTCACGCTCGGCCTCGACCGCGATTCGAGCATCGTCGCGCACCTGTTCGACGAGCGCGATCCGGCGGTGAAGAAATTGCTGTCGATGGCGATCAAGAGCGCGCGTGCCAAGGGCAAGTACATCGGCATCTGCGGTCAGGGACCGAGCGATCATCCCGATTTGGCCGAATGGCTGATGCAGGAAGGCATCGAATCGGTCTCGCTGAATCCCGATACCGTCGTCGACACGTGGCTCAAGCTGGCGAAATCAAAAGCCAAGGGCGCCGCTTGACCTTGCAATAACGCGACATCATCCAGCCGTTGAAACGCCCCGCCATGCGGGGCGTTTCATTTTAGGGCGCCGAGGAAGCGGCGAAGCGTCCCATGAAGGCGCGATAGTGGCGCAGTTCCTTGATCGAATCGCGGACGTCGCTGAGCGCGGTGTGCGCGGAGTCCTTGTGCAAACCGGCCAGCACTTCCGGGGCCCAGCGACGTGCCAGTTCCTTGATCGTGCTGACGTCGAGGTTGCGGTAATGGAAGTGCTTCTCCAGCGATGGCATCTGCCGATGCAGGAAGCGGCGGTCCTGGCAGATCGAATTGCCGCACATCGGCGAGTGTCCGTGTCCCACCCACTGCTGCAGGAAGGTCAGCGTGCGCGCCTCCGCCTCGGCCATGGGTACGCCCTCCTCCAGAACGCGCCGCCACAGACCCGATTTGCCATGCTGGTGACGGTTCCACTCGTCCATCGCCTCGAGCGCGGACAACGGATGGGCGATGGCGAACTCCGGGCCCTCGGCGAGCACCTTGAGCTCGGAGTCCGTGACGATGGTGGCGATTTCGAGGATGGAATCGCGGTCGGTGTCGAGCCCGGTCATTTCCAGGTCGATCCAGATCAGTCGTCCCTCACTTTCGAAATTCGCTGCCATGGCTCGTCGTGGTTGTCGGAGCGCGGCATCATAGCGCAGCCCCGTCCCGTGTAGCCGCCATGCCGAGCCCCGCCCTCGCCCACTACGACGTCCTGACCGCGATGCTCGCGCCCGCGTTCTTCCTCACCGCGACCGCGTCGCTACTGACCTCCGCCAACAACCGTCTGGCCCGGATCAACGACCGCCTGCGCGCGGTGCTGAAGGAGCTGGAAGACACCTCCGATCAGGAATACCGCGATGTGCTGGAGCGGCGCATCACGATCCAGCGACGACGCAGCGTGCTGATCCTGCACGGAGGCCAATGCCTGTATGGCGCGATCAGCTGCTTCGTCGGCACCAGCCTGAGCCTGGCCGCGGACGCCTTCCTCGGCTATCGCATCGCCCTGCTGCCGACGGTGCTGGCGGCGCTCGGCGTCCTGGCGATGTTCGCCGCCAGCCTCTACCTGGCGCGCGAAGCGCGAATGGCGGTGGCCACCATCAACGAGGAGATGGATCACCGCCACGCGATCGCGCGCATGCGCAAGCGTGAGCAGGTGGCGGACAAGGTGGCCGAGCGCAAGGAGCCGCAAGCTTCGGACGATCGCTAAAGATTCCGACAGCGACGCCGACGGCGCCGTGGCCTACTGCTCGTGTCCAACAAGCACATGAGTAGAGACGTCATGACGCAGCACATCCCGCAAGGAATTCACGCCGGCAAGCAGAAAATCCCGGTCTTCGGCGCCGCGGGCCACACCGGCCGCTTCGTGGTGGCGGAACTGTCCCGGCGCGGCTGGAGTCCTATCCTTTGCGGCCGCGACATCGACAAGCTTGAAGCCGTCGCGTGCGAGCATCCCGAAGCCGAAGTGCGTCTCGCCTCGGTGGAAGATTCCGCCTCGCTCGACCGTGCCTGTTCCGGTGCCCGCCTGATCATCAATTGCGCCGGCCCTTTCATCGACACGGCGGCGCCCATCATCGAAGCGGCATTGCACAACGGCATCCATTATCTCGATGTCGCAGCCGAACAAAGCGTCGCGCTTGCCGCATTCGAACGGTTCAACGATGCGGCAACACGTGCCGGCATCCTGATCGTGCCATCGATGGCGTTCTACGGCGGCTTGAGCGACCTGCTCGCCACGGCCGCCATGCAGGACTGGGACGCGGCCGACGAGATCACCATCGCGACCGCGCTCGACAGCTGGCATCCGACGCGCGGTTCTCGACTGACCGGGGAACGCAATCCAGCGCCCCGCTTCGTCATGTCCGGTGGCCGATACGAAGTCCTTTCCGATCCCCGGCCTACCCGCACATGGCGATTCTCGGCGCAATTCGGGACGCAGGACATGGTCGCCTTCCCGCTGTCGGAGATCGTCACCATCTCACGGCATCTGAAAGCACCGGAGGTGCATGCGTTCCTCAATACGAAGCCATGGGACGACATCCACGATCCGGACACGCCAGCGCCGGTGCCCGCGGACGAGAGTGGAAAATCCTCCCAGGCCTTTCTCATGGAAGTGATGATTCGCAAGGGCGACGAAACGCGGCATGCGGCGGCATGGGGGCGTGACATCTACGCAGTGACAGCGCCACTGCTCGCCGAAGCGATCGAGCGCATCCTCGACGGCCGCTGTCGCTTGACTGGCACCGCATCCGCTGGCGAAGCCTTCAATGCCATGGATTTCCTGCGGGCGCTCTCGCCGCAGCATCTCTCGTTCGAGATAGTCACGGACCCGTCGTAACGAGCCGCGCAAAACCGCCGGGTCAATCGCCACCAAGCGGCTGTTTGCCCCGCTTGCGGCGGAAATAATTGGTCAGGCGCGCGCCCGCCTCCTCCGCCAGCACACCACCCTGTACCTGCACGCGATGGTTGTGACGCGAATCGGCCAACAGATCGAAAACACTGCCCGCGGCACCGGTCTTCGGATCGGCCGCGGCATAGACCACTCGCGCCAACCGCGCGTGCACCATCGCCATCGCGCACATCGCGCAAGGCTCCAGCGTGACGTAGAGCGTGCAGCCGATCAGGCGATGATTGCCGAGCCGGCGGCCGGCGACGCGCATCGCCACGATCTCCGCGTGCGCGGTGGGGTCATGGTCGCCGATGTTGCGGTTCCAGCCTTCGCCGACGATCTCGCCGGCCGCGTCGATCAGCACCGCGCCGACGGGAATCTCGTCATCCTCGCGCTCCGCACGTTCGGCCAGTGCCAGCGCGTGGCGCATCCAGCGCACGTCCTCGGACAAAGCCGCCTCGTCCGGTGTCGCGACAGAAGACATCACCGCTTGTCCTGCGAGCGCTTCACGAAGTCCGCAAACACCGCCAGCGTCGCCTCGCTGACGTGATGCTCGATGCCCTCGGCATCGCGTCGCGCGGTGTCGGCGTCGACACCGAGCGCGAGCAGGAAATGCTCCACCGTGCGATGACGTTCGCGGCTTTCGGCGGCCAGGCGCTCGCCGGCCTCGGTGAGGAAGATGCCGCGATACGGACGCTGCTGCGCCAGCCCGCTCTTCACCAGCCGCTTGAGCATCTTGGCCACGGTCGGCTGCGCCACGCCCAGACGCGCGGCGATGTCGACCTGGCGCGCCTCGCCACCGTCGGTGATCAGATCGGAGATCAGCTCGACGTAATCCTCGATCAGCTCGGACCGATGCGCCTCGCGCACGTGGCGGAACGTCTCGGCATGGACCTCGGCATCGACGAGCGTCGGGCCGTCGGCCACGGGCGGGTGTTTGGAGGCGCGATTGGCCATCCGTCATTTCCTCTGTACGCGCCGCGGTTCCTTCGCGGCTCGGGCGGCTATTTTCCCCCGAAAACGTGAAAAATACCCGCCCGATTCATTTTTACCGCCTTTGCTTTATAAATTAGCACTTGCTATATTGCGAGTCATCCGGCATCCCTGACTCCTTAAATTCCCCAGCGCATGGCCGAACGCCTGCCCTATCCGACCCCCAGCCCGGCCTGGCGACAGACCGAAGAGCCGGCCACGCCCAGCCTGGGCTCGATGAACGCCAGCGTCGCCGTATCCCATTCCAGCCTCTGGTGGCGGCGCCTGTTCGCCTTCCTCGGCCCCGGCTACATGGTATCGGTGGGCTACATGGACCCGGGCAACTGGGCCACCGACCTCAGCGGCGGCTCGAAATTCGGCTACACCCTGCTCTCGGTGATCCTGCTGTCGAACCTGATGGCGATCGTGCTGCAGGCACTGGCCGCGCGCCTGGGCATCGCCACCGGACGCGATCTCGCCCAGGCCTGCCGCGACCACTATTCGAAGCCGGTCAATTTCCTGCTCTGGCTGGCCTGCGAGGCGGCGATCATCGCCTGCGACCTGGCCGAGGTGATCGGCACCGCGATCGCGCTCAACCTGCTGTTCGGCATTCCGCTCACCGCCGGTGCGGTGATCACGGCGATCGACGTGTTCCTGATCCTGTACCTGATGAAACGCGGCTTCCGCACGCTGGAAGCCTTCGTGATCGCACTGCTGCTGGTGATCTTCGCCTGCTTCGCCATCCAGATGCTGCTGGCGCAGCCGCCGATCCGCGATGTGCTGGGCGGCTTCGTGCCGCAGGCGAAGGTGGTGACCGATCCGGCCGCGCTGTATCTCGCCATCGGCATCATCGGCGCCACGGTGATGCCACACAATCTGTATCTGCATTCCTCGATCGTGCAGACGCGCGCGTATCCGCGCACCGAGGAAGGCCGCCGCACCGCACTGCGCTGGGCGGTGACCGACAGCACGATCGCGCTGATGCTGGCGCTGTTCGTCAACGCCTCGATCCTGATCATGGCGGCGTCGGTGTTCCACGCGCACGGACGCACCGACGTGCAGGAAATCGAACAGGCCTACCAACTGCTGTCGCCGATGCTCGGCGTCGGCATCGCCTCCACATTGTTCGCGATCGCCCTGCTCGCTTCCGGTGCCAACTCCACGATCACGGCGACGCTGGCCGGGCAGATCGTGATGGAAGGCTTCCTGCGCCTGCGCCTGCCCGACTGGGCACGCCGGCTGGTGACGCGCGGCATCGCCATCGTGCCGGTGGTGATCGTCACCGCGCTGTACGGCGAGCAAGGCACGGCCAAGCTGCTGGTGTTCAGTCAGGTGCTGCTGTCGATGCAACTGCCGTTCGCGGTGATTCCGCTGGTGCGCTTCGTGTCCGACAAGACCAAGATGGGCGCACTGGTCACGCCGCGCTGGCTGACGCGCATCGCCTGGGCGATTGCGCTGCTGATCGTCGGCCTCAACCTCAAGCTGCTTTACGACACATTCGCCGGCTGAGCCAGTTTGCACAGGCGGCGCGCACTGCCAGAGGCGGGCTCATTGCATCACTTCCGGCAATGAATTCAACAAGGCATCGACGGCGGCACGGATGCGTGGCGGCGTTCCGACTTCGCGCAGCCATACGGCGTGGCTGTCGAACAGCATGCCGGGCTGCTGATCCAGCACGCGCACGAGCCGTCCGCTGCGCACACCTTCGTGGATCAGCCAGCATGGCAGCCAGGCGATGCCATGTCCCGCGATCGCGGCATTGACGATCGCCTCCAGATCGTCGAAACGCAGGCGCGAACGCGGCTCGATCTCGCGCACTTCGCCGGACGGTTGTGGAAACAGCCAGCTCCGCACGCGCCTGGATGGCCGCGCATAGACCACCGCATCATGTCGTTCCAGTTCATCGAGGCTGGAAGGCGCCCCATGTCGTGCAAGGTAGTCGGGGGAGGCGCACAGCGTCATGCGCTGCCGGACGAGTCGCCGCGCGATCAGATCACCGCTATCGCCGAGCGATCCGGTGCGAATGGCGAGATCGAATCCATCGGCGGCCAGATCCACCACCCGATCGCTGAAAGAGATGTCGAGCTGCAGGCCGGGATGCACGCGCGCCATCTCCAGCAGCACCGGCGCGACGCAGATGCGCCCGAACAACACCGGCACGCTCACCCGCAATCGCCCGCTCACTTCCTTGCGGCCCGACTCCAGTTGTGCCTGACCGGCCTTGATCTCTTCGATCGCGCGCCGGCAGCTCGCATAGAACAATTGGCCCTGCTCGGTCAGCGCCTGTTTCCGCGTGGTGCGGTGGAACAGACGCGTGCCCAGCCGCTTCTCGAGTCGCGCGATGGTCTTGGCCACGGCCGAGCGCGTCAGCACCAGTCGCTCGGCCGCCGCCGAGAAGCTGCCCGCCTCCGCCGCCTCTACGAAGACATCGATGCCGGCGATCCGATCGTTCATCTTATTGGTGCTCACCTGGAATCAATCATCGGATTCTAATTCATCACTGGTGATTTTATTTCTCTTTACGATGCGCTTCTCGCGGATCACCGCTCCCAAGTTGAGACTCCCATGACTTCCCTGATGCGCCGCTGGTCGTTCGACGCCATTGGCAGAGAACACCTGCGGCTCGAAAACGTCCCTGTTCCCGAACCTCGCCCGGGCGAGGTCCTGGTCAAAGTCGCGGCCGTATCACTGAATTACCGCGACAAGATGGTGATCGAATCCGGCGCCGGGCTCCCTTTGCAGTTTCCCTTCGTCCCGGCCTCGGACATGGTCGGCCGGATCGTCTCCACCGGCACCGGTGTCTCGCGCTTCGCCGAAGGAGACCGCGTCATCGCCAATTTCATTCCGAACTGGATCGATGGGCCTTCGATTTCCACGCAGCGCGCGTATCACGCCACCTTGGGCGGCGTCTTCCCGGGTGTGCTGGCCGAATATCTCGCGCTGCCCGAAGACTGGCTGGTGCACGCACCGGCCAGCCTCGACGACGGCGAAGCGAGCACCCTGCCCATCGCCGCGCTGACGGCCTGGTATGCCCTCGTCGAACTTGGCGGCCTCAAGCCTGGCCAGACGGTGCTGGTGCAAGGCACCGGCGGTGTGGCTTTGTTCGGATTGCAGATCGCGCAGGCGCTCGGCGCCGAGGTGTTCGTGATGTCGGGCAGCGACGACAAGCTGCAACGCGCGTTGCAGCTCGGCGCGCACCACGGGATCAAGCGCGGCGGCGACTGGGTGGAAGCCGTGCACGGGCTCACCAACGGGCGCGGCATCGACCATATCCTCGAGATCGCCGGCGGATCGCATCTTGGCCGCTCGCTGGAAGCCGTGGCCGGGTCGGGGCGTATCTCGGTGATCGGCGTCCTGGAAGGATTCGAAGTCTCCGGGCCGGTCGCTCCGCTGCTGCTCAAGCTTGTCACCGTGCAGGGCATCGGCGTTGGTCACCGGCGCGCATTGGAGGATCTGGTCCGCGCGGTCGATCATCTGAAACTGAAGCCCGTGATCGATTCGCGTCATGCCTTCGATGCGTTGCCCGCCGCGCTGGACGCGCTGGATCGTGGCCCGTTCGGCAAGGTGGTCATCGATGTCGCAGGCTGATCGTTCCGATGTTTTGCCGGAGCGTCCGCGCCGCGTCCTGATCGTCCATGCGCACCCGGAACCGGCCTCGCTCAACAGCACGCTCAAGACGTTCATGGAGCGGCATCTGCGCGAGACCGGGCATGAAGTGCAGACGTCGGATCTCTATGCGATGGGCTGGAAGCCCTCGCTCGACGCCAGCGACTTCATGGATCGCGATGCCGAGAACCGCCTGGACATCGTTGTGGATTCACGCCATGCGTTCGACACGGGAACACAGACGCCCGACGTCATCGCCGAACAGGAAAAACTGCGCTGGGCCGACGCGCTGATCCTGCAATTCCCGCTGTGGTGGTTCACCATGCCGGCGATCCTCAAGGGCTGGGTCGATCGCGTGTTCGCCAATGGATTCGCCTATGGCGTCGGTGAGCATTCGGACGAGCGCTGGGGCGACCGCTACGGCGAAGGCGTCTTCGTCGGCAAGCGCGCGATGCTCTCGGTGACCGCCGGCGGCTGGGACACGCATTACGGTCCGCGCGGCATCAACGGGCCGATCGAGGATCTGCTCTTTCCGATCAACCACGGCATCCTGCATTACCCGGGATTCGAGGTGTTGCCGCCGTTCGTCGTCTATCGGCCGAGCAAACTCGATACGGCCGGCTACGCGCGCATGTGCGAGCAACTCGCCGGACGCCTCGACGGCCTGTGGACGCAACCGCCCATCGCCTATCGCGTGCAGAACGGCGGCGCGTATGACATCCCGGCGCTCACCCTCAGGCCCGGACTGGAACGTCCGGGCACGAACGGCTTCGCGATCCACATCGCGGCGGAGTCTGCCGATCAGGCTTAGGCCGCGTTCGCCTTCACCGCTGCCGCGAGCTGATCACGCACCGGCAACGCACGGATACGCGTGCCGGTGGCGGCGAAGATCGCGTCGGTCAACGCCGGTGCCACCGGTGGCAGGCCGGGTTCTCCGACGCCGCCTAGCGGCTTCTCGAAATCGTCCGGCGCGACCATGTGCACACGGATCTCGCGCGGCGCCTCGTTCATGCGCAGCACTTCGAACTCGTGGAAGTTGGTCTGCTGCGCGGCGCCGTCCTTGAAGCTGATCTCGCCGTGCAATGCCAGGCCCAGCCCCATGATCACGGAGCCTTCCATCTGCGAACGCACGCGCTCGGGATTGACCTGCGGCCCGCAGTCGACCGCGATATCGACGCGCGGAATCGTCAGCGTGCCGTCGTCGCCGATCTCGACCTCGCACACCACCGCCGTGTAGGTGACGAAGCTGTAGTGTGCAGCAATGCCGAGGCCACGGCCTTTGGGCAGCTTGCGCCCCCACCCTGCTTCCTTCGCGACGGTTTCGATCACGCGACGCCAGCGACCGGTGTCGACCGGATACAACGCGGGATCTTCGCCGTAGTTGCGCACGTCGACCAGCGCCTTCGGCTCGAACCTGCGATCGGGACCGAGCAATTCGAGCAGGAAATCCTTGTGGTCACGTCCCGCGGCATGCGCGAGTTCGGCCACGAAGCTCTGGATGCCAAAAGCATGCGGGATGTTGTAGACCGAACGGAACCAGCCGATGCGCGTATGCGCCTTCGCCTCCGCCGTTTCGAGGCGGATGTTCGGAATCGCGAACGGCAAATCGAGGATGCCGTGGCTGAGGAAGGATGGCGACAGGTGCACCGGATCTGGCCCGAAGGTCGAAGCAATCGCCGGCGACGCGGTACGGTGCAACCAGCTGGTCACCTTGCCGGATGCGTCGAGGCCCGCTTCGAAATGCTCGGCGGAGACGGCGTGGAAGTAATCGTTGACGATGTCGTCCTCGCGCGTCCAGGTCAGCTTGACCGGCTTGCCGACCGCTTTCGACAGCAGCGCCGCCTCGACGATGAAATCGGGCTTGGACTTGCGGCCGAAACCGCCGCCGAGCAAGGTCACATTGACGGTGACGTTCTCCAACGCGATGCCGAGTGCTTTGGCAACCTCTTCGCGCGTCGCCTGCGGAGCCTGCGTACAAGCCCAGACTTCGCAGCGATCGCCCTCAACACGCGCGACCGCCGCCGGCGGCTCCATCGGCGCATGCGCGAGATGCGGAACGTAGTAATCGGCGGTGAAACGCTTGGCCGCGCTCGCCAGCGCCTTGTCGGCATCGCCTTCGGTGCGCACAGCCTTGCCCGGTTGCTTGCACGCCGCTTCGATGCGAGCGCGATAAGCGAGCGAGTCGTAATCCGCATTCGGCCCGCGCGTCCATTCGATCTTCAACTGCTGGCGCGCCTGGATCGCGCTCCACGTGTTGTCGGCGACCACCGCGATGCCACCCAGCGGCTGGTAGCCGGATGGAATCGACGTGGCGTTCAGCGGCAGCACCTTGACCACGCCCGCGACCTTTTCCGCGTCGCCGGCATCGAACGAAGCGACCTTGTCACCATACGTGCGCGGACGCGCAACCACCGCGTAGAGCATGCCGTCCAGACGCGTGTCGATGCCATAGTTGGCGCGTCCGCTGACAATGTCCGCGCCGTCGATCAGATGGGTCTTGCCCTTGCCGATGTAGCGGAACTCCGACGGCGACTTCAAACGCAGCGTATCGGACTTCGGCACCGACAGCGCGGCCGCCTTGCCGGCAAGTTCGCCGAATCCGAGCTTGCGTCCTGATTTTTCGTGGACGACTTCGTGCACGCCGGCCTTCACTTCACTGGCATCGACGCCCCAGGCCGTCGCGGCGGCGCTTTCCAGCATCGTGCGCGCGGCGGCGCCCGCGCGACGCCAGGCGGCGAAGCCCTGTCGCAGGCTGCGCGAGCCGTCGGTGTCCTGATTGCCGTATCGCACTTCGTCGCCGGGCGCTTGTTTCACTTTCACCCGCGACCAGTCCGCGCCGAGTTCGTCGGCGATCGCCATCACCACACTGGTGCGCACGCCCTGGCCCATTTCCGAGCGGATGCAGACGATGTTGACCGTGCCGTCCTGCGCAATCTCGATGAAGAGATTCGGATCGTCGCGCAATCCATTTTCCATCGCTTCGCCGCCGTATTTCTTGGGCGGCGTCGCCCCCTGCGCATGCGCCAGCGGGATTCCACCGACCGCAAGCAGCAAGCTGCCGGCACCGAAGCCCAGTACGAACGCGCGCCTGCTTTCATTGAGAATCTTTTCGTTGTGCGGCGCCATCTCGTCGCCATTGCTCCCGATGCGCTTCATGCCGCACCTCCCTGCCCCGCGGCCAGCTTGATGGCGGCGCGGATGCGCGTGTACGTGCCGCAGCGGCAGATGTTGCCGGCCATGGCGCTGTCGATGTCGGCATCACTGGGATTCGGATTGGTCTTCAGCAGCGAAGCCGCCTGCATGATCTGGCCCGGCTGGCAGTAGCCGCATTGCGCGACGTCGAGTTCCTGCCAGGCCTTCTGCAGCGGATGGCTGACATCCGGCGACAGGCCTTCGATCGTTGTCACCTGCTTGCCTTCCGCTGCCGCCACCGGTGTGACGCAGCCTCGCATGGCGATGCCGTCGAGGTGGATGGTGCAAGCGCCGCACAGCGACATGCCGCAGCCGAACTTCGTGCCGGTGTATCCCAATCTGTCGCGCAGATACCACAGCAACGGCATGTTGGGATCGCCGTCGTAGCGCTGTTCCTGTCCGTTGACGGTCAGAGTGATCATGCTTCACCTTGCGAGTCGGCTGGGTGGACGATGCGCCCGACTATAGCGCAAGCATGCGGCGTGCTATGCGGATCGCCGTCGCGGTCGCGGGCATCGTCGACCAAGGTAGAGGTCGGCGCACATGACTTCCGGCCTATGTGTCGATCGCTGGAAGGACACAGTGTTCAGTGAACAACGATCCCGCTGGACTGCGGCGGCAAAATCCCTTACTAGCCTTCCCTCATGGATGCGTTCGCACTCTTGTTTCTCGCCGGCTTGACCGCCGGCGCCATGAACGCGCTCGCTGGCGGCGGTTCGTTCGTCAGTCTTCCCGCATTGATCGCGGCAGGCGTTCCGTCGGTTCAAGCGAACGCCTCCAGCACCGTCGCGCTGTATCCGGGAGGAATCGCCAGCGCCTGGGCATATCGGGATGGCTTGGGACCAGTGGGCACGGCCTCCTTGCGTTCCTTGTTGGTGGTCACGCTCGTTGGCGGTGTGATCGGCGCACTCCTGCTGTTGTGGACCCCGTCAAAAACTTTCGACTTCGTGCTGCCATGGCTGCTGCTCTTGGCGTTCCTGGCACTAAGCCTTGGCAACCGGCTCGGCGAGTGGTTGCGCCACCGCTGGCATATCCCCGCGTGGGCAGTGCTGTCCATCCAGTTCGGTCTGGGTGTTTATGGCGGTTATTTTGGCGGCGCCGTTGGCATCATGATGATGGCCGCCTGGGGATTGCTGGACGGTCGCGATCTGAAGAGCTTGAACGCGCCGCGCACCCTGATGGTCAGTGCAGCCAACACGATGGCGGTGCTGATCTTCGCGAGTGCCCGGGCCGTCCATTGGCCGGAGACGATCGTCATGTTGATCGCCGCGGCGATCGGCGGCTACGGCGGCGCACTGGTCGGCCGCCGCCTGCCCGCGCGTTTCGTGCGCGCCGGTACATTGCTGTTGACGGCGTGCATCACTGTCGCGTTCTTCATGCGCGCCTACATGGCCGGCTAACGACTTGCCGCTTAGCCCTGATACGGCCCCAGATAGTCCATCTTCCCGAGCGGCACGCCCTTGTGGCGCAGCAGGCCGTAGGCGGTCGTCAGATGAAAATAGAAATTCGGCAGCAGGAAACCACGGACATAGTCACGGGCGGTGAACTGCAATTCCCGCGAGCCGGCACGGAAACGGATCTCACGATCCTCGTCGCCCTCGACCCGATCCGCCGGCACGCTGCGCAGATAGTCGATCGTCTTGGCGATCCGGGCCTGCAGTTCATCCAGCGTGGCTTCGTTGTCCGGGAAGCTTGGCGATTCACTTTGCGAGAGCCGCGCGGCGCCGAACTTCGCCGTATCGCTGGCGCGCTGCACCTGGCCGGCCAGGGACAGCATGTCGGGCGCCAGACGCGCCTGGACGAGTTCGACGGGATCGATTCCAGCCTCGCGCGCGTGCGCGGCGCCCTTGTCGATCTGTCGTGAGAGATTCTCGAGCCCGCGCACGAGCGCGGGAACGGAAGCGTCGTAAAGCGAAAGCGTCATCGGCAACTCCGGCGCGAAGGTCCTTGGACCACAAGATGCGAATCTTAGCCCGTCCCCCGGTCGCCGTTACGAAAGAGGGGCGATGACCGCCCCTCCATGACGCACAAGCATCAGCACTCCGGACTGCAGATCGCCCAACAGAACGAATCCGGATCCTCAGGATCACAATTGCTGCAACATGGACGCGCAAAAGCCGTGAAACTGATGCCCAGCCCAAGGGCGAACGCACAACCTGCCAACAGCAACCTGACACGGCGATTCTTCGTTTTCATCAGTTTTCTCCTTGAATCGTGCAACCATGACAGTCCAGCAATTCCCTCGCCGAGCCATCTCCGATGCCGGAACAGCCGATGCCATTCCGTGCGCTGGCCGCATCTCCTTTCGCAGCCGACATGCGGGTGTCTTGAGTCATTTCTGCTGAATCAATGCCAGCGAATCACGGATCGCTTTCTCACGAAAGCCAGTGATACGGCGATCGCCGATGAACAACTGCGGCACGCCACCGGCCCCCAGCGCTTCGAATTGCCGGTTTGCATCGGGCGATTGATCGATGACAAGGTCCCGATAATCCACGCCCTCGCGCTTGAATAGCTCGCGTGCCTTGCGGCAGTAAGGACATTCGGAGGTCGAGAACATCACCACTGGTTTCCCGGCCTGCCGATAGAGCGCTTCGTAATTCCCGGTCACGAACTCGGGAGGCGGAAACCAACGCGCATAAGCGACACGCAAATGGGGACCCGCCCAAAGCCCTGCAGCAAGACACGCCGCGACCAGAACAAGATTGACGAGAATTTTCATGGCCCTCCTTGCCACCGGAACGGACGTGCCGTCGAGCCCACATGCCGTCCACGGGACGGCACCATGCATCCGTCTCGATCCTAACGCCGGTAAACGGGACGTCTAGACGCACTGCAACATCGGTGCCGCCATGCGATGCATGGCACTTCATCTCCGCGCGCCAATCGTCGTTGGCGCTTACCTCATGGTCCGGCGTAAAGCGCGCCCTTCGTCACAACACGGTGCAGGTCAGGCTGACGGTCAAGGAACTGTTGGCCGGCAATGTCGGCAGCACCACGCCGCCCGCCGATTGCAGGTTGACGATCGACAACTGCCCCACTCCCGCTCCCGAAGCGGGACACACGGCACCGCCGGTCGTGCTGCCGCAGCTGACCGCCGTGCACGTCAGGCCAGCCGTCGCCGGATCGCGCAGAACGGCGTTGTTCGCGGCATCCGGGCCGCCATTGCTGACCACGATGCTGTAGACGGTGCTCGTTCCACGGGTCACCGTGTCGCTGGTCTGATCGGTCGCGCCCGAACCGGGCGTGTTGGTCTTGGTGATACTCAGGTTGCCGCACACCGGGTCGACCGTGGCCTGCGCGGTGTTGTTGGCCGCGCCTCCGGGCGCCGGCGAGACGAATCCAGCCTGCACGGAGGTGCCTTCGTTCAACGTCGACGGCGTCGTGATGATCGCGGTGTTGGTGACGGCCGTGCACTGCGTGGCACTGGGCGTCGCCGTGATCGTGTAGACCACGCGCCCGCCAGCCGCCGCATTGCCCGCGGGCAGCGTCGCGTTGCCGCTGATCGCGCCGCTGCCGCTGGTCGTTCCGTTGGTCGTTCCGCCCGGACAACTCGCGCCGTTGCTGGCGACGCAAGTCCAGCTCGTGAACGTGAGTCCCGTGGGAATGGCGTCGGAGACCGCGGCCACCGCATTGTGCGAGGTCGTCGGCGCCAGCAGCGTCGCGGCGGTGTTGTTCTCGAAGGTCACCGTGAAAGTCGTCGCGACACCACCCGCCGGCGTGGCGTTGCTGACGCTCTTGCTTGCACGCAGATCGACGTCGTCGTCCAGCAGCGTCCAGGTGACGTTGTTGTTGGCCGTGCTGCCGCAAGTCGTGGTGGATGTCAGCACGTAACCCGTCGACGGCTGGATGGTCAGGACCAGGGTCTCGTTGTTCTCGATCACCGTGTCCTGCAGCGAGGACATGGTCAGGTTGAACGTGTTGCCGTCGTACACACCTGCCGGAACCGTAACGTTGATGGTGTTGGTGCCGCTGGTGGTGGTGTAGTCCTGGCCGAGCGTGGCGGTGCCGGTGATCGCGACCGGGACCGTGATGCCGCCGGTCGGCACGGTGCCCGTCACCCGAAGCACCGGAACATCGATGGTGGCGCCTTCGACGGTCTGGTACGTGCTGCTGGAGAATTCGACGTAGGGCTGCAACGTGATCTGGATGTCGTCGAGGAAGTTGCCCTGCGTGGTGTCGCCACCTCCCGAGGAAATCGCCTGGAAGCCGATGGTCTGGCTTCCGCTGCCACCACTCCAGGTAAAGCTGCCGCTGTAATCGCCCCAACCATTTGGACCGGCCGCGCGCGAGCAGGTGCCGCCTGTGACGCACAGACTGGCGCCCCCTGGATTGCCGTCGTTGGCGTCGCTGGCTCGGACGATGCGTGTCGTTGCGCCAGTGGCGGTCGGGCCGATGTTGAAGTCCATGACATCGGCGGTGAAGGACGACTGGCGTCCACGATGCGAAAAGCGCCAATTGATCGTCTCGCCGTTGACGAGGCAGACGGTCTGGTAGATGCGTGAAGCCGCCTCGGCATTGAGCTCCGCATGATTGCTGCCGCCACGGGAGGTCACGCCTAGAGCGCTATTGGCCCATAGCTCGATCAAGGGACCCGTCGTCGCCGGGACGGGACCGCAGCCGTAGCCTGCTCCAGACGGATGGGTCGTGGACCATCCCGGAAGCGCGCTCTCACCGAGCTGCGCGATACAGGAACTCCCTCCAAAGCTGGGAATTTCGAAGCCCGGGTCAAGAAATGTCCGCTGCACTTGCGCCTGTACGGACGCAGCGGTTACCAGTAGTAGCAGTCCGGCGATGACTGCGAGTCCAGCACGCGACAAACTGTTGAAGCGTCGCGAGCGCGGCTTAGCCTGCACGATCGAATTCAAACTTCCCCTCCGATGTGCTCCAGATTCCCAGAAACGCTCGTGGCGGAATCGATCGGAGCAAAATAGTGATTGACGTCACATTTTCTTCACGTCAAACATCACCATGATATTGGGTTGTGCGTCTTATTCAAGACGCAAGATGTGTCGTCAATTCACGACGCTAACTGCCCCAATTGGGCAGGTCACTTCCTCTCGAATGGAAACGCGGCGAATTCCCTCGCCACTTTGATCTCACGCCGTGATGCGTCGTGTGGGACCGGGCCTTGGCAGGCCGAAGCATGACGAAGCGGCGCCGCTGCGATCCAGCCGGGCTTCACCGTCTTCTGCTGACAGACGGTGTCAGTAGCGGAGACGTATAACTTCCTTCTCGCGGCCGCGGGTCCCTCCTGGCAGCCCGCATCGCCTTCGAGTTTGTGTCTTCCAGACTTCAAACTCCCTACGAAAGGAACAATGCAAATCATGAGTCGTCGTTACGGCCCGGACTTTCCAAAAGAAACCTATATCGCCCACGCCTACCCCGAGTCCACGGTCGACCTCGGCGAGGTGGTTCTGAACTATGCGGTGACGGGATCTGAATCCTCACCAGCATTGCTCCTGATCCCCGGCATCACCGAATCCTGGTGGGGCTACGAAGCGGCCATGAAGCTGCTCGAAGCCGACTTCCGAATCTACGCGGTCGACGTTCGCGGCCAGGGGCGGTCGAGTCGGACGCCGGGCCGCTACACCCTCGACAATTGGGGCAATGACCTCGTGCGCTTCATCGAGCGGGTCATCAAGCGGCCCACGCTTGTCGCCGGGCAGTCACTCGGCGGCTTGATGGCGGCATGGCTCTCCGCCTACGCCCCTCCGGGATTGGTGCGCGGGGTCTATCTCGAGGATGCCACCCTCTTCACATCCGAGCTGGTGCCCGCCCACGGAACCGGCATGCGTCAATTTGCGCCCAACTACCTGTTCGATCTTTTCATGACGTATCTGGGCGACCAATGGCGTGTCGGCGACTGGACAGGCATGCAGTCCAACGCGCCTTCCGTGCTTCCGGCCTGGATGCAGGGGCGGATTCCCGCCACAGACGAGCCGCCGCAAAACCTCAAGGAGTTCGACCCGGAGCAGGCCCGCGCGATGTTCACCGGCACCGCGATGGCCTGTTGCAGTCACAAACAGATGCTGCAATCCGCCAAGACCTCCATGCTTTTCACGCACCATGCGCACGGGATCGATCCGGAGACCGGCATCGTGCGCGGCGCCACCACGGATGCTCAGATCAGCTACGCACGCCAGCTGGTCGAGAAGGCCGGGCAGCGTTTCGATTACCTGTCGCTGCCGGAAAAGGGCCATATCCTTCATCAGGAGGATACGCCGCTCTATGCTTCCATCCTGAAGGATTGGGCATTGCATGTCGTATAGCGGATCAAACCTGCAAGAAGCGTCCAAGAGACCGCAGTGACATGAGTCGCGCCGACCGGCTGTTCCAGATCATCCAGATCCTGCGACGATCTCGCCGCCCGGTAACCGCCAGCGAAATCGCCGCCGAACTCGAAGTCTCCACCCGGACGATTTATCGGGACATCGTCAACCTGACGGGACAACGCGTGCCGATCGAGGGCGAAGCCGGATTCGGCTACATTCTCGACAAGGCCTTTGACATGCCGCCGTTGATGCTGACGTCCGACGAGGTTGAAGCCGCAGCCCTCGGCGCGCAGTGGGTCGCAAGCCGGGGCGATCCGGTGCTGGCGCTCGCGGCGCGCGATCTCATCGCGAAAATCGCAGCCGTCGTGCCGGACGCCTTGCGTCCGTTGGTCGCCGATCCGCCGGTCTGCACGCGGCTGGTGCCCGGCACGGCACCCGATGGCATCGACATCGCCCGCACACGCGCCTGGATTCGGGAAGGACGCAAGATCCGGATCGACTATCGCGACGAGCTAGGCGACGCGAGCAGCCGGGTCATCTGGCCGATCAGCATTGGCTTCTTCGACGACACACGCATCCTGGCAGCATGGTGTGAACTGCGGCAGGATTTCCAGCCGTTCTTCACCAGTCGGATCATCGCGGCCGAATTTCTCGAAGATCGTCACGATGCCCGCCCCGCCATGTTGCGTCTGCGATGGAAGCGCAGAATGGCGGAGACGTATCCGGTGAAATTCAGTCTGTAGCAAGAGGGCGGGAAGGCCCTCCGCTCACTCCCACTCGATCGTCGCCGGCGGCTTGCCGCTGATGTCGTAGACCACGCGGGAGACACCACGCACCTCGTTGATGATCCGGTTGGAGACCTTGCCGAGGAAGTCGTAAGGCAGGTGCGCCCAGTGCGCGGTCATGAAGTCGATGGTCTCCACCGCGCGCAGCGCGATCACCCACTCGTAGGCGCGCGCGTCGCCGACCACGCCCACCGATTTCACCGGCAGGAACACGGCGAAGGCCTGGCTGGTCTTGTCGTAGAGATCGGCCTTGCGCAGTTCCTCGATGAAGATGTGATCGGCCTTGGCCAGCAGCTCGGCGTATTCCGGCTTCACTTCGCCGAGGATGCGCACGCCGAGGCCAGGCCCCGGGAACGGATGGCGATAGACCATCTCGCGCGGCAGGCCGAGTTCGACACCGAGGCGGCGCACTTCGTCCTTGAACAGTTCGCGCAACGGCTCCACCAGGCCGAGCTTCATGTGCTCCGGCAGACCGCCGACGTTGTGATGGCTCTTGATGACGTGCGCCTTGCCGGTCTTGCTGCCGGCCGACTCGATCACGTCGGGATAGATCGTGCCCTGCGCCAGCCATTTGGCGTTGGCAAGCTTGTGCGATTCCTCGTCGAAGATCTCGACGAACAGGCTGCCGATGATCTTGCGCTTGGCCTCGGGTTCGTCGACACCCTTCAATTTCTCGAAATAGCGTTCGTGTGCGTCGACGCGGATCACCTTAACACCCAGGTGTTCGGCGAAGGTTGCCATCACCTGATCGCCTTCCTGCCAGCGCAGCAGACCGGTGTCGACGAAGACGCAGGTGAGCTGATCGCCGATCGCCTTGTGCAGCAACGCCGCCACCACCGAGGAATCGACCCCGCCGGACAGGCCGAGGATCACCTCGTCGCCGCCCACCTGCTCGCGCACGCGCGCGATCTGGTCGTCGATGATGTTGGCGGCCGTCCACAGCGTCGCGCAGCCGCAGATGTCGACCACGAAGCGGCGCAGCAGCGCCTGCCCAGACTTGGTGTGCGTGACTTCGGGATGGAACTGCACGCCGTACCAGCGCCTGGCATCGTTGGCGAAGGCGGCGACCGGAACGCGGTCGGTCTTCGCGGTGACGATGAAATCCGGCGGCGCCTTGGAGACGTGGTCGCCGTGGCTCATCCAGACATCGAGGCGCGGCGGCGAGCCCGGATGATCCTTCAGCCCTTCGAACAAACGATCGGCAGCGACCAACGACACTTCCGCGTGACCGTATTCGCGCGCATCGGCCGATTCGGTTTCGCCACCGAGCTGCTTGGCCATCGTCTGCATGCCGTAGCAGATGCCGAGCAGCGGCAGGCCGCTGTCGAAGACGTCTTGCGGCGCGCGCGGTGAACCATGTTCCGTTGTCGACTCCGGTCCGCCCGAGAGGATGATCCCCTTCGGCGCGAACTTCGCGATCTCGGCCGGATCGTGGTCCCAGGCCCAGATCTCGCAGTAGACGCCGAGCTCGCGGATGCGGCGCGCGATCAGCTGAGTGTACTGCGCGCCGAAATCGAGGATGAGGATCTTGTCGCTGTGAAGGTCTGTCATTTATCGGTTTCCCGGGTAATCGCATAGACAACGAGAGCGCTGTCTGCGATCGCAACCAAAACGAAGGGCAAAGCGGCAGAAATTCTGTCGAACCAGGTCAAAGTGTCCCATCCCTCACCCGAGGAGAACGCGTCGAAGCCCCAACCGACAAGCCACAGCGCCATCGCGCCGGTGACAAGTGCCGTGGCCGTCATCCGCTTCCCTCTATTCCGGATCACCAACGACGCCAAGATCGCGACGGCCGTGACCGGGATGAGAAACACAACTGCGACTATTCCGTAGAAGGTGATGGCTTGCAGGATCCACGGAACCGTCGACATGCTTAGCCGGCGCGATAGTTCGGCGGCTCCTTCGTGATCTGCACATCGTGGACATGGCTCTCGCGCTGCCCTGCCCCGGTGATCTTCACGAAGGTCGGTTTCTTGCGCATATCCTCGACGGTGGCGCAGCCGACGTAGCCCATGGTCGCGCGCAGACCACCGGCGAGCTGATGGACCACACCCGACAGCGGCCCGCGATACGGCACACGGCCTTCGATGCCTTCCGGCACCAACTTGTCGGCATCGCTCGCGTCCTGGAAGTAGCGGTCCTTCGACCCCTTCTCCATCGCGCCGAGCGAGCCCATGCCGCGATAGCTCTTGTAGCTGCGGCCCTGGAACAGTTCGGTTTCGCCCGGCGATTCCTCGGTGCCGGCGAACAGGCCGCCGATCATCACCGTCGACGCGCCGGCGGCCAGCGCCTTGCCGATGTCGCCGGAATAGCGGATGCCGCCGTCGGCGATCAGCGGAATGCGATCGGCCAGTGCCTCGGCCACCATGTCGACCGCGGTCACCTGCGGCACGCCGACGCCCGCGACCACGCGCGTGGTGCAGATCGAACCGGGGCCGACGCCAACCTTCACCGCATCCGCGCCGACGTCTTCCAGCGCCTTGGCCGCATCGCCAGTGACGATGTTGCCGCCGATCACCTGCAATTTCGGGAAATGCTTCTTGGCCCAGGCGACGCGATCGATCACGCCCTGCGAATGACCATGCGCGGTGTCGACGATGATCACGTCCACGCCCGCCGCCACCAGCTGTTCGATACGCTGCTCGGTGTCGCCGCCGGCACCGACCGCGGCGCCGACCAGCAGGCTTTCCGAGGCATCCTTGGCGGCGTTCGGGTTGTCGCGCGCCTTCTGGATGTCCTTCACGGTGATCAGGCCGCGCAGTTCGAAGCCGTCGTTGACCACCAGCACCTTTTCGATGCGGTGCTTGTGCAGCAGCTGCAGCACTTCCTCATCGGAGGCGCCTTCGCGCACGGTGACCAGGCGTTCCTTCTTGGTCATCACGTTGCGCACCGGATCGTCGAGCCGCTGTTCGAAGCGCATGTCGCGACCGGTGACGATGCCGACCAGTTGCCCGCCCTCCACCACCGGCACGCCGGAGATGTTGCGGGCGCGGGTGAGCTTGAGCACTTCGGCGATCGTGGTATCGGGGCCGACGGTGAACGGCTCCTTGATCACGCCGGCTTCGAAATTCTTCACTCGCGCCACTTCCGCCGCCTGGCGTTCGACGCTGAGGTTCTTGTGGATGATGCCGATGCCGCCAAGCTGGGCCATGGCGATCGCCAGTCGCGCTTCGGTGACCGTGTCCATGGCGGCCGAGACGATCGGCAGATTCAGGCGCAGATCGCGGGTGAGCCTGGTGGCGAGGGAGACGTCCTTGGGCAGGACGATGGAATGCGCGGGGACGAGGGAAACATCGTCGTAGGTGAGTGCTTCGGCCTGGATGCGCAGCATGGGCGGTCCGGAGGGGGGGAAGCACGTCATTGTATCGCGTCCGGGCCTGTCGGCGCTCGTTTCCGGCGTCAAGATACGCACTGGAATCGCAACGCTGCGAGCCGCGTTCGGCCGTCAGTCAGCGGCTTCGGCCGCCTCGAGCGTGTTCTGCATCAGCGTGGCGACGGTCATCGGGCCGACACCGCCGGGCACCGGGGTGATCCAGCTTGCCCGTTCGGCCGCCGCGGCGAAGCCGACATCGCCCACCAAGCGGCCGTCCTCGAGCCGGTTGATGCCGACGTCGATCACCACCGCGCCGGGCTTCACCCAGTCGCCCGGGATCAGGCCGGGTCTGCCCACGGCGACCACCAGGATATCGGCCTCGCCCACGTGCCGCTTCAGGATGTCCGGCGGGGTGAACTTGTGGCAGCTGGTGACGGTGCAGCCGGCGATCAGCAGTTCCAGCGCCATCGGCCGGCCGACGTGGTTGCTCACGCCCACGATCGTGGCGCTCTGCCCGCGCACCGGACGGTCGGTCCAAGCCAGCAGCGTGGTGATGCCGCGCGGCGTGCATGGCCGCAGGCCGAACTGGCGCAGGGCGAGGTGGCCGACGTTCTCGGGATGGAAGCCGTCGACGTCCTTGCGCGGATCGATGCGGTGGATCAGCCGGGTGGCATCGGGAATGCCCGGCAGCGGCAGCTGCACCAGGATGCCGTGCACAGCCGGATCGGCGTTGAGGCGGTCGATCAGCGCCAGCAGCTCCGCCTCCGTCGTGCCGGCCGGCAGGTCGAAATCGAAGGGCTGGATGCCGACGATGGCCGCCGCGCGGCGCTTGTTGCGCACGTAGGATTGCGAGGCCGGATCACTGCCCACCAGCACCACCGCCAACCCGGGACGCGGCTTGCTGGCGGCGACTCGTGCGTCGACGCGCAGGCGCAGCGCGTCGAGCAGTTCGTCGGCGATGCGGCGGCCGTCGAGGATTCTGGCGGTCATGATGGGAAAGCGCTGCGCTGGAGTTACAGGAGCGCTATTGTCCCCGTTCCGTCATCCCAGCGAAAGCCGGGACCCATTTTGCTGTTGCTTCCAATCAGTGAAGCTGCGTGAAGATTCAAAATCAAAATGGGCTCCGGCTTTCGCTGGGATGACACCCCAGGCCCCGGATGCTTTTCCATGACAGACCCCGAAACCACCCACATCGAAGCCGCCGTCTTCCGCCGCCTGCTCCAGCATCTGATGCAGGAGCGCCCGGACGTGCAGAACATCGACCTGATGATCCTCGCCGGCTTCTGCCGCAACTGTCTCGCCGATTGGTATCGCGAAGCCGCGGAGGCGCGCGGCATCACCATGACCAAGGAAGAGGCGCGCGAGGCGGTGTACGGGCAGCCGTTCGAACAGTGGAAGGCCGCGCATCAGCCGCCGGCGACACCCGAGCAGCTGCAGGCGTTCGAGGCAGCGCAGCGCAAGCACCCGCGCGCGACGGAGCGTTGATGCCGCGTCCCCTCCTCGTGCTTCTGTGCGCGGTTCCGCTGGTGATCTACGCGGCGCTCTGCTGGTGGATCTACACCCATCAGCGCCAGATGATGTACTACCCGCAATTCACCCGCGTCGATGCCGCGGCGACGGATTTCTCGCTCGCGCGCGGCGACATCACGCTGCGCGGCTGGGCGATCGGCCCCGACGATGGCGCGCCGATCCTGTACTTCGGCGGCAACGGCGAACGCGTGGAACACAATCGCGACGATTTCGCGCGCTGGTTCCCCCGGCATCGCGTCTATCTGCTCGCCTATCGCGGATACGGCGCCAGCGACGGCACACCGAGCGAGGCCGGCCTGCGCGGCGACGCGCTGGCTCTGTACGATCACGTCCGCGCGCAACATCCGGACCGGCCGATCCGCGTGATCGGCCGCAGTCTCGGCAGCGGCGTGGCCAGTTACCTCGCCGCGCAGCGACCGGTCGACCGGCTCGCACTGATCACGCCCTACGACAGCATGGAAAACGTCGCGCGATCGCATTACGGCTGGCTGCCGATCCGCTGGCTGATCCACGACCGCTACACGTCGGCTACTTATTTGCGCGGCTACACGGCGCCCGTGCTCATCCTGCGCGCCGGTCGCGACGAAGTCATTCCCGCCGCCAGCACCGATCGCCTGATCGCGGCATTGCCGACACCGCCCGCAGTGGTCGACATCGCCGGTGCCGACCACAACAACCTCTCCGACTCCGCCGCATACGGCGAAGCACTGGAACGCTTCATGCGCTGATTGTGCTGATCGCGACCACGGCTATTCGATGACGCGCTCTTCCCGCTCCCACGACGGCAGCCAGTCGGCCGCCGCACGTTGCGTACCCGACGTCCGCAGCGCCCACCACATCAGGTAGATGTACAGCACGAACATCAAGGCATAGGCGCCGATCATCAGCTGCAGCGACCCCGCTACGTTTTCGGTCAGGGCGGCCCGCGTGATGCCTTCGCTGGTACGCATCAATCCGCTGACGATCCAGGGCTGACGCCCCACCTCCGTCACGATCCAGCCGAGGATGGTGGCGACGAAGCCCAGCGGACTCGACCAAACCAGCAACCGCATGTAGCGGCGACTGTGTTCCAGACGCCCGTAGATGTGCTGCCAGGCGCCGAACAGTCCCAATCCCAGGAACCACATCCCCAGCACCACCATCACGCGAAAACTGTAGAACACGATCGGCACTGGTGGCCGGTCCTGTGGCTCGATGCTGTCGAGGCCGCGAACGAATCCACTCCATGTTTTCGTCAGCAGCAGGCTGCCGCCATGCGGGATTTCCACTGCGTAGCGATTGCTCTCGCTCTTCGCATTCGGCATCGCCCAGAGCACCAGCGGCACCCCCTCGCCGCTTCGCCACAGCCCTTCTATCGCCGCGAACTTCGCCGGCTGGTGGCGCGAAGCCACTTCGGCGCTGTAGTGGCCGGTGACGATCTGCAGGGGCGCGAGGATCGCCAGCGCCAACACCGCCGTGCGCAACCCGTGCAAGGACGATGCCGTGTGCTGGCGTCGCCAGCGATAACCGCACACACCTGCCACCACCAACACCGTGCTGAGCAGCGCCGCAGTCAGCATGTGCGCCAAGCGCGCGGGCAGCGACGGACTGAAGATTATTTCCAGCCAGTCTTGCGGCAACCACTGGCCGTTTTCCAGGCGCATGCCCTGCGGCGTCTGCATCCAGCTGTTGGCGGCCAGGATCCAGAACGCGGCATTGGTCAGCAGCAACGCGATCAACAGCGTGGCGATGAAATGCGCCTGCCTGCCGGGACGCCGCCATCCGAACAACATGACCACGATCGCGATGCACTGCACCAGCAGCAGCGGCCATCCTTCCGCCCACCGCAAGGGGCCGAGGACGTGTTGGGTGGCATGCACGAAAGGCGAAAAATTCGACCCCAACTGCACGCCCTGCAGGATGCCGGTGACGATCCCGAAGAAAAAGCTGATCGTGAAGACACATGCCCACAGCCGGTACAGCGCCTGCCAGTGTGCTTCCCCGCTGCGGCGCCAGCGCACCTCGAAGTAGACCAGCAACCAGGCCAATCCGATGGTGATGGCTGGAAAAACGATGTGGCACGCGATCCCGAGCGCGAACTGGATTCGCACGAGAATTTCGGCGTTCATGACATTCCCCCGATTACGGGATCAATGTCACAGATATGCTGTCAGTGCGATGTGAATTTTGAGACGCTCATCACCAAAACGTCACGGTGGCGAAGCGCTGGCTGCGATGCCAGCACGTCGCATCACGGCCTCGGACAACGCGGGATACCGGAACCCACCACGCAATTCACGCAGCACTGCATTTGCGGCTGTGTGGACGGCGCGGAAATTGGCGGCGCGGGCGGCAGCGCCAGCAACGGCAGCGATGCGATTTCCGATGCCGGCCTGAGCTTCAGCAGCGCCGCCCAGTCCTGGCGGTTGAAGTTGCAGCCCGCTTCGTTTTCCGGCCAGCACGTGGTGGAGCGGCCGGCGCCGCGCGGCAGATTTTTCGGCAGGCCATTGCGATCGATGCCGAGGATGCGCATGGTCACGCCCTGCAGCACGTTGCCGCCGACGAGATACAACTTGCCGCCGTTGCGATCCACGCCGACCACGATGTCGCAATGCATGAACAAGCCACCGCCATTGCCGCTGGCGAGATAGCTCTGCATGCCGAGGAAGCCGAGCGGCGTGCTGTTCGCGCGCACGAAGCACAGCAGGTCGCCGAGCGTGGCGGGTTCCGCATCCGGGTCCGCGAAGCGGTAGGCGCTCTCCGCCGGTTGCACGTAAGCGGCACGCACGTAATCGAAGTGACTGGGCGAAGGCTTGAAGCCCGGCAACCCCGCCTGCGCCATCACGTAGGACACGAATGCCGCCGACCAGGGCTTGTCGATCAGGAACGCGCGGCAGGCCGGCGGCGCATAGCTCGCATTCGCGTAGCTGCATTCGGTGGCGCCGGGGAAGCTCGCCATCTGTCCCATCAGCCCGCTGTCACGCCAGTAGTCGGCGACGCGCTTCCAGGCCGGCGTGTAGCCGTCGCTGAGCGCCATCGTCTCGCCTTCCGATACGGTGATGCTGGCCAGCCTGCCCTCCGCGTCGATGAACGGCGTGTACCAGAGGACGTTCTCGCGGCAGGCGACCGCCGCGATCTTCTGGGCATAAGTGGCGTTGGGCATCGTGGCCGCCCCCGCGCTGCAGACGGCGGCCTGGGCGGCGAACGGCATCGCCAGCGAGGCGAGCAACGCAAGGGCGAGCAGAACAGGAAACGGGATGACCGGAATGCGCGCTCGGATCATTCAGGAAGCTCAACGTGCGGGGGATGGCGCATCCTGCCATACCCATCCTGAGCGTTTGTTCACGTTTGATCGCTTTATCCGCCGATACGGCCCGTATTCCGCTCCTGCTCGTCAGTCCCGCGAGAGCGGGAATGACCGAGCCAAAACACGACTCGGTTATGCGCTGCAGAACCGCACGTAATCGATATAGCCCGGAAACGGCACGCCAGCCGCGCAGACCGGACAATCGGGATCGGCCGACAGCCGCGTCTCGCGGAACCGCATCGACAGCGCGTCGAAATGCAGCAGACGCCCGCGCAGCGGTTCGCCCAGCTGCAGGATCAGCTTGATCGCCTCGGTCGCCTGCAGCATGCCGATCACGCCCGGCAGCACACCGAGCACGCCGGCCTCGGCGCAGTTCGGGGCGGCTTCCGGCGGCGGCGGTTCGGGGAACAGGCAGCGGTAGCACGGCGCCGTGCCACGCTCGCGGCCCGCGTCGAAGACGCTCACCTGCCCTTCGAAGCGATGCACGGCGCCGTACACCAAGGGCTTGCCCAGTTTCACGCAGGCATCGTTGAGCAGATAGCGCACCGGGAAATTGTCGGCGCCGTCGATGACGACATCGACGCCATCGAGCAGTCGTTCGACGTTCTCCGACGTCACACGCTCGGCGATCGCTTCCACCTCGATGCGTGGATTCAGCGCCAGCAGCCGCGCCTTGGCCGAAGCCACCTTCGGCGAACCGATGCCGGCATCCTCGTGCAGGATCTGCCGCTGCAGATTGCTGCGATCCACCACGTCGTCATCGGCGATGCGCAGATGTCCGACGCCCGCCGCGGCGAGATAGAACGCCGCGGGCGATCCCAGGCCGCCCGCGCCGATCAAAAGCACGTGCGACTTCTCCAGGCGCCGCTGCCCCTGCACGCCGATCTCCGGCAGCAGCATGTGGCGCGAGTAACGCTCGCGGAAATCATCGTCGATCACACCGCTCGCAGGCGCATCGAGCGGCAGGCCGTCGGCCAGCCAGCGGCTGGTGCCGCCCGCGACCGACACGACATGCTTGTATCCCGATTGCAGCAGCGTCTCCGCGGCCAGCTTCGAACGCGCGCCGCCCTGGCAGATCAGCAGCACTTCGCTGTCTCGATCCGGCAGGTAGTGCGGCGGATCGAGTTCGAGCGCCTGGCGCGGAATCCCTCTCGCGCCGGCCGCCATCCCCGTCTCGCGCTCGTGATCGTCGCGCACGTCGATCAGCACGGCGCCGAGCCGCTGCCGCTGCTGCGCTTCGCGCGGGGTGATTTCATGAACCGTCATGTCGGAATTATCGCGCCGTTCGACGCCGCGCGCGCATCAGCGGCGGAACGCCACGTTGCCGCAGCGGATCGGTCAAGGCGGACCGATCAATACGTCAGCACGTCCACGAGCGCGCCGGCGGGATATTCGCGCTGACCGGCCGCCAGCACGATCAACGCATCCGAATCGGCGGCCGCGCGCATGCGATGCGAGCCATCGGCGGGATTGGCCTCGACGTGCAGCGAACCGTCTTCGAGCGCATGCAGCCGCCCGCGCAGGAATTCCAGGCGCTCGTGCGTCTTGCTCCAGGGCGCGGTGAGCCGCGCGCGCCAACGCGGGCGTGGCGCGGCCCTGCCCTGCAATCCGTCGACCAGGGTGCGTCCGAGCGTGAGCCAGTTCGCCAGCACCGATACCGGATTGCCGGGCAGGCACAGGAACAACGCAGTGCCGAGCCTGCCGTTGTCGGGCGCGTACTCGCCGCCGCCATCGGCCAGCAGCACCGGCATGCCCGGCTTCATCGCCACTTTCCAGAAATGCACCCTGCCCCGCGCCTGCAGCAGCGCCGGCAGATGATCCTTCTCGCCGGCCGACACCGCGCCGCAGGTGATCACCACGTCGAAGGCGTGGCCGGCATGACGCAAGGCGGATTCGAGCTGCGCGGGATCGTCGGGCAGCGTCGGCCATGCGGTCGGTTCGAGACCGTCGGCGCGCAGCAGCCCCATCAGCTGTTCGCGATTGGAGTTGTAGATCTGGCCGGGTGCGAGCGGCAGGCCGGGTTCGATCAATTCGTCGCCGGTGGTGAACACCGCGACCGTCGGTCGGCGCGCGACCGGCAGTTCCGGCAATCCTTGCGAGGCCGCCAGCGCGATGCGCGCAGGCGTCAGCGGCTCGCCCGCATGCAGTACGCGATCGCCCACGCGCGTGTCCTCGCCCGCGACGCGAACGTGCTGGCCGCGCCTGGGCACGACATCGAGATGCACGCGATGGCCATCGATGGTGGTGTTCTCCTTCATCACCACGGTATCGGCGCCTGGCGGCAACGGCGCGCCGGTGGTGATGCGCGCGCACTGCCCGGGTTCCAGGCGCAGATCGAGCGCACGGCCGGCGAATTGCTCACCGGCCAGATGCAAGGTAGTGCCTTCCTGGGTCAGATCGGCATGCCGGAACGCGAAGCCGTCCATCGCGGAATTGTCGAAAGGTGGTTGTGCGAGCCCGGCGATGACGTCCTCGGCGAGGATGCGGCCGTGCGCGCGCGACAGCGTGACGCGCTCGACCGGCAGACGCCGCTGCGCGGCGACGCGCTCGACGATGGCCAGTGCCTCATCGAAGGCGATGCGGAATGGGAACGTACCTGGGGAGGTGCTTGGAGACGTACTCATGCGAATAGCTTATCGCTCTGTCATCCCGGCGAAAGCCGGAATCCAGTTTTTTCATGAACCATGAGCTGGATCCCGGCTTTCGCCGGGATGACGAACAAAAACGATGCGCCTGTTGTTTCCGCGCCACCGCTCACGACACGTCGATGCCGGCGGCGATGAGGTCTTCCGGCGTATTGAGATTGCCGAAACGCACGCCTTCCAGCCGCACGCGGGCCATGCCCAGGCGCGATTGCAGCGCATGCACGGCAAGGTCGCCGGCATCGATGGCGCTCGCGGCCGCTTCACGCAACGCATCGACGTGCCACAGCGCGACCAGCGGCTGCGTGCCATCGTCATCCTCGGCGAAAGCCCCTGTCTCGGACGGTGACAATGCTTCGATCAGATCGCTGGAAACATGCAGGACGTCCACCGGCAAGGTGAGCAGCCAGGTGCTGCGGCAGGTCGCCGCCAGTGCTTCCAGGCCGCCCAGCGGACCAATCCCGTCGACGCGATCGTGGATCACGCGCAAGCCATGCGCGAGATAGCGCTCCTGATTGCGGTTGGCGCTGATCAGGATGGCATCCACGTGCTGCGCGAAATCCTGCGCCAACCCCAGCACCAGCGGCTTGCCGGCGCGTTCCAGCCAGGCCTTGTCACATCCGCCCAGACGCGTGGCGCGACCGCCGGCGAGGATGCCGAGCGTAACCGCGTGTGACGACGGGACGGCGTGGATGGCGCTCATCGGTCGCCGCTTCTCATTTGCCCCGCTTGACGTGGCGGATCAACCGGCGCTTCTTCGCCACCTGACGCTCGGTCAGCACGTTCTTCTTGTCCTTGTACGGATTCTCGCCTTCCTTGAACACGAAGCGCACCGGCGTACCGACCAGCTTGAAGCGCTTGCGGAAGAAATTCTCGAGATAGCGGCGGTAGGTGTCCGACAGCGTGCGCAGGCGGCTGCCATGCACGACGAAGGTCGGCGGATTGGTTCCGCCCGGATGGGCGAAGCGTAGCTTGGCGACGTGACCGCGCACGGTCGGCGGCGGATTGGCGTCGTAGGCGATTTCCAGCGCGCGCGTGATCTCGGCGGTGCCAAGTTCGCGCGTGGCCGAGGCATGCGCGCGGTGGATCGCGCCGAACAGTTCGCGCAACCCGGAACCGTGCTTGGCACTGATGCGCACCGACTCGGCCCACGTCACGAAGGCGAGCTTGCGCGAGAGCAAGGCCTCGACCTGCTCGCGCTGATACGTGCTCAGCCCATCCCACTTGTTGACCGCCACCACCAGCGCGCGCCCGGCATCGAGCACGGCGCCGAGCACGCTGGCGTCCTGCTCGGTGACGCCTTCGGAGGCATCGAGCATGATCACCGCGACCTGGGCCTGCTCGATCGCCTGCAAGGTCTTGATGATCGAAAACGTCTCGACCGCCTCCTCCACCTTCGACTTGCGGCGGATGCCGGCGGTATCGACCAGGCGATATTTGCGGCCGTCGCGTTCGAGGTCCACCGCGATGGCATCGCGCGTGGTCCCGGCAACTTCAGAAGCGATCATGCGCTCCTCGCCGAGCAGGCGATTCACCAGCGTCGACTTGCCCACGTTCGGGCGACCGATGAAGGCGATGCGCATGCGCTCGGGATCTTCATCCAGGATCGTGGCATCGCCGTCCGGCGGCAGCGTCGCCAGCACCTTGGCGAGCAAGGTGTCGATGCCGTGGCGGTGCGCGGACGAGACTGCGAGGACATCGCTGAAACCGTATCGCGCGAATTCCGCCAGCGCCGCGCGCACGTCGATGCCATCGGTCTTGTTCACGATGAGGAAGGTCGGACGTGACGTCTTGCGCAGCCAGCGCAGGATCTCGTCGTCGAGCGCGGACGGCCCTTCGCGGCCATCGACCACGAACAGCACGAGATCGGCCTCTTCCGCGGCCGCCCGCGCCTGACGCGCGGTGGCGCCGGCCAGTCCCGTGTTCTCCAGATGGATGTTCTCCCCCGCGATGCCGCCCGTATCCACCAGCACGAACGGCCGCGCCTCATCGAGCCGACACACCCCGTAATGACGGTCACGCGTCACCCCCGGCTCGTCATGCACGAGCGCGTCACGCGTGCGCGTGAGGGCGTTGAACAGGGTCGATTTGCCGACATTGGGGCGACCGACCAGGGCGACGAGAGGGAGCATTATTGGTGCCGGGAACGAGGATTCAGGGTTGGAACAGGGGAAGCGTAACCGTTTTGCGGCCGTTTCCGCCAAAAGCAGGGTTTTAGGGGCCGATCAACAGCTCCGCTCGGGCTGTCACGTTTGCTTCTAAGAATCGAGAAGCAACGTCAAGAACAGGAGACCCGAAGGGCGGCGCACAAGGATGTGCGCCGTTTTTCGACCGAGCCAGGATGGCGAGTCGAAAAATCCCCGCAGCAATGAAGCTATGGGATTGCTTCGTCGGGGAAAGCGTTTTTCTTTGGTTCGTTTCTTTTGACGCTTATCAAAAGAAATGAACTCGGCCGCGTAGCGGACGAAACGCTGTTGCTCTTCAACAAACTAGAAAAACAAAAAACTGGATTCCGGCTTTCGCCGGAATGGCGATCTAATGATAGCGTCCGTGAATTCCCGCCTACGCGGGAATGACGCGCAAAACCTCAGTTCTGCGCAGTCGCCGCCTGATCCACCCGATAAGCACTCACATCCCCATCCGTGTTCTCCACGATCAGGATGCCATCCACCACGATCGGACTCGCCCGCAAGGGCTCCTTGCCGCTGGCCCGCTCGCGCGCCGCCAGACTGCCGTCCGACAGCTTCAGCCAGTGCAGATAGCCGTCGTAATCGCCGACCACGACATAATCCCCCTGCACCACCGCGGAGGTGAGATTGCGTCGCGCCAGGATCGGCTGCGACCACAATGCGCTGCCGCTGTTCTTGTCGAGCGCCCACACCGTGCCGGCCGGATCGGCGACCACGACACGATCGCTGGCGACGCCGACGCGCCCCGGACCGCCGTTGTCGTGCGCCCAGATCGGACGCCCGCTGGGGCCGTCGATCGCCACGGTCTGCTTCTTGAAGCTGGTGACGTAGAGCGTGGTGCCGTCGAGCGCCGGCGCGCCGTCGACGTCGGCCATGCGCTCCAGTTCGCTACGGCCGTCGGGCTGGGCCACGACCTGGTCCCACAGCGGCCGACCGTCGGACACCGCCAGCGCGGTCACCGTGCCGTCGTCGTTGCCGACGAAGGCGACGCCCGGGGCGAGTGTCGGCGAGTCGTTGCCGCGCACCGTCAGGGAGGGCATCTCATGATTCCAGAACCAGCGGCGCTCGCCACTGGTGGCATCGAAGGCGCTGACGCGTCCATCGTTGGAGCGCACGAACACCAGTCCCTGCCCGATCACCGGCGCGGCGATCACTTCGTTCGCGACCTTGCCCCGCCACTTCTCGGTGCCGGTGGCCGCGTCGAGCGCGATCACGTCGCCCTCGAGACTGCCGACCACGACCAGGCCGTCACCGGCGCCGGGACCACCGGCCAGACGGATTTCCTTGTCCTTTTTCTCCTTGCCCTTCTCGTTCTTGCGCTGGGGCACGAAGTGCCAGACTTCCTTGCCGGTCTGCAGATCAAAGGCATGCACCCCGCCCTCGACGGCGGCGGCGTAGACGCGGCCGTCAGCGACCGTGGGGCCCTGGCGGGCGCCGAGGCGCTGCTCGCCCTTGCCGGCCTTGGCCGACCAGAGCTTGCTCACGTGCACCGACGGCGTGAATTCGGTCAGTTCCGCCGGCTCGTTGGCCTTCTTGGTGTCTTCCTTGTCCTTGCTGGTGAACCAGCCCTTGACGGTGCTGCATCCGGTGAAGGCGAACGCGCAGAGCACGAGCAGCGCGGAACGGCGCAGGACGGTACCGGAAGGCATCGGGAAACTTTTCATCAAGGACTTACTCATCAAGACCGGGCCTCGGGTTTATCGGCCGGCTTGCCGCCGACGTCGGTGAGTTTGAGTTCGAGCAGACCACGCTGCGGCGCGGCGACGTCGAGTTTGGTCAAGGCATCGCTGTAGGACTTGCGCGCATCGTCGCGTTTGCCGAGCGCGACCTGGGCATCGCCGCGCACTTCCAGGCTCACCACATCGTCGGCACTCCCCAGCGCCTGCAATGCATCCTGGGCCTTGCCGGCATCGATCAACAGGCGCGCCAGGCGCTGGTTGAGGATGTTCTGCAAACCAGCGTCCTCGGTGGTGACGCCGCGCAGGGTCGCAATGGCGGCATCGCGCTGATTGGCGTCGATCTGGGCCTTGGCCAGATCGAGCGCGAACAGCGCACCGTAGGCCGTGTCCTTCAGGGTGCCCTGCTCGGCCTGGGCCTTCTTGAGGTCCTTGGACTGCAGCGCCTTCAGCGCGGTCTGATAGCGCTCACCGGCTTTCTGGCTCTCGGAGACGCGATAGCCTTGCCACCACTGCCAGCCGCCGATGAGGACCAGACCGAGCACCACGCCGCCGATCAAGCCGGCGCCGTTGCGACGCAGCCAGGTCAGGACGCGTTCGCTTTGTTCGTGTTCGTCGAGAAGATCGTCTATTGCCATCTCAATGCTGCCGTGATGCCGCTTGCCCGCCGATGCCGGGCCAATGCGGATGGATGGCCCGTGAAGCGGGCCGACAGTACCAGACCAGCCGCGCCATGACGCGGCGCGGCCGATGCGGATTCATGCGCCATTATCGCGGATGCGGCGCGAAACCGCATTCCGGCGCGGGGATGCGCCCCGCGCGGATGTCCCCAATCGCCAAAAAGCTTGGGGATCTCAGTCGGAAACCGGCGCGAGAGAGCCGTCGGGGGACACCGTGAAGCGTGCCACGCTCGCACGCATGAAGGGCGTGAGGTCCTGGGGCTGGCCGTTGCGCTGCACTTCCACGGCCTTGGCATTGCCCAGCACGACGCGGTCGACATTGGCGGCCGGGTACGTGCGCGTTTCACCGGATTTCAGCAGCGCTTCCTCGATCGTGCCTCCGTCCTTGCCGCGGATCTGCACCCAGCTGTCGTCGTTGACGCGCAGGCTGAGTTCGGGCGTGGCCGATGCCGCCACGGGCGCGGGTGCGCTCTGGCGCGGCGGTACCATCGAGGCGACCACCGTCGACGGTTCGCGGACGGCGGGCTGCGCCGCGGCATCCGCCTGCTGCGCGGTGGCCAGCTTGTCCGCCGGCACGTCGAGCGGCGCCGCGAGTTCCTCGCTGCTGTCCAGGTGCGAACGCGTGGCGACCCAGACCGGCAGCACGATCAGCGCGGTGATGACGATATAGACGAGACGGCCGCCGACCTGATCGGCGACGCGCTGCAGGAGCGGCGTGCGCCAGTGCGCCACCAGATGGGTCGGCTCGATCGGCGCGACGCCCGAAGCGCTCTGCACCGGCTCGATCGGCAGCCCGAGCATGCGCGAATAACTGCGCAACTGTCCGCGCACGAAGACCGGCGCACCGATGCGTGCCCAGTCTTCGGCTTCAAGTGCCTCGATGATGCGTACCGGCATTTTCAAGCGGGCGGCGACATCGGCCACGCTCAGGCCGGCAGCTTCGCGCGCATTGCGCAAGCGCTGCCCGCAGCCGCGTTCCTGCGCCACAAGGGCGCCGTCCGCCATATTCGGATTGGGCGGGATCATGGTTGGCTGGGTTCCCCTAATTGTTGAGCGGACCCCGTCTGCGGGAATTCCGCTCTTAGTCGTTGAGCATAACGGTCGGCAGCGGCCTTGTCGCCAAGCTTGTTTTCAATCAGTGACGCCAGTCGAAGTGCGTCGCGCGAAGCAGGAGCAGCCGCCAGACGCCGCTCCGAGAAGGCGCGCGCTTCCATGTAGCGGGCACCGCGGTACTGGACGTCGGCCATCGCCTCGAGGGCAACGGGATTTTCAGGCTCCAGTGCAAGTGCTGCGCGCAGCGTTTTTTCAGCTCTTTCGAGCTGTCCGGCCTGCAGGGCGCAGGCGCCGGAATTGGCCATGGCCGAAGCACGTTCGCGATACGCGGGGTCGGCGAGCGCGCGGTCGAACCACGTCATCGACTCCGCCGCGCGGCCATTTCCGCACAGCCACGCACCGTAATTGTTGAGCGCGATGCCCTGCGTGGGCGCCAGTTCGGCGGCCTTGACGTAGTAGCCGCCGGCCTGCGCGCTGTTGCCGCGCTGGTCCGCGATCACGCCGAGCACCGTGTAGACATCTGGCGACTTCGGGTCCATGCGCAGGGCCGCCTGCGCATGGCGCTCGGCCTCGTCGATCTGGCCGGTGCCGAGGCGCGCCTGCGCCAGCGCGATGCGATCGCGCACATCGGTCTCGCGCTTGACCTCGGGCGAGTCCTTGAAGTCGTAGGTCGGGCCCGTCGATTCGGTCTTGCCGATCTTGGGATTGGGCTTGACGAAGGTCAGCCGGGAACAGGCGGCCGTCGTCATTACGATCACGAGCAATGCCAGAAGGATACGAACGTGGCGCATGCCTTACGCGGCCCTCCCTGGCGTTACATTGTCGACTTCGGATACTCCGGCCCGGCTGTCCGTGGCCGGGCGCTCAGCGGTACGCGAGCCAGTGGCTCGCAAGCGCGCCGCTTCGCCCGCATCGACGCCTCCCTTGCCCTGTCCGCCATGTTCGCCTCCGGCCTGCAGGCCAAGGCGCTTGCGATGCTCGGCCTGGCGACGCGTGCGATCGGCGACCTGCCCCTTGAGCTGTCCGCAGGCTGCGTCGATGTCGTCGCCGCGCGTGCGCCGCACCATGGTCAGCACGTGCGCGTCGAGCAGCGATTTCTGGAACGCGCGGATGTCGGCCTCGGACGAACGCTCGAAGCGCGTGCCCGGAAACGGGTTGAACGGGATCAGATTGACCTTGGCCGCATCCTTCATCTGCAGCGCGTTGTCGAACTGGCGCATCAGCCGCGCCAGCTGCCGCGCATGCATCGGCTGATCGTTCACGCCCTTCATCAGCGTGTATTCGAAGGTGATCGACTCGCCCTTCTTGCGGCGCGCATAACGCTCGCACGCGGCCATCAGCTCCTCGATCGGATATTTCTTGTTGAGCGGCACCAGTTCGCTGCGCAGCTCGTCGTTCGGCGCGTGCAGCGACACCGCCAGCGACACGTCGCTGACCTCGCCGAGCTTGTCGATCATCGGCACCATGCCGGCGGTCGACAGCGTGACGCGCTTGTTGGCCAGACCGTAGCCGAGGTCGTCGCGCATCACGCTCATCGCGCGCACGACGTTGTCGAAGTTCATCAACGGCTCGCCCATGCCCATCATCACGACGTTGGTGAGCTTGCGCTGCTTGTGCGGGACGTTGCCGAGATGCCGCGCCGCCACCCACACCTGTCCGATGATCTCGGCGGTCGAGAGGTTGCGGTTGAAGCCTTGCGTCGCCGTCGAGCAGAACTGGCAGTTGAGCGCGCAGCCCACCTGCGAGGACACGCACAGCGTGCCGCGTCCCTTGTCGGGAATGAACACCGTCTCGATGGCGTTGCTGTTGTCCATGCCGAGCAGCCACTTGTGCGTGCCGTCGGTGGAGGGCTTTTCGAACTGGATTTGCGGCACGCGTACTTCCGCGTGCGCTTCGAGTTTCCCGCGCAGCACTTTGCCGAGATCGGTCATCTCGGCAAAGTCGGTGACGTGGCGGTGATGAATCCACTTCATCACCTGATGGGCACGATAGCGCTTCTCGCCGAGCGTGTCGGCGAAGAAGTTCTCCAGGCCCTCACGATCGAGATCGAGCAGGTTTTGCCTGCCGGGATTCTGCCCGGCGGAGCTCTGCCTGGCAGCGCTCTGCCCGGCTTGATCCTGCTTGTTGTCGATCGTGTCGTTCACGTCTTGGCTCAACTCAGCGCGCCCAACTCAGCGCGCGTAGACGTCCGTGGTCGGGAAGAAGTACGCGATTTCCACCGCCGCCGTTTCGGCAGCATCGGAACCGTGCACGGCATTGGCGTCGATCGAATCGGCGAAGTCGGCGCGGATCGTGCCCGGCGCGGCGTCCTTCGGATTGGTCGCGCCCATCAGTTCGCGATTCTTCGCGATCGCGTTGTCGCCTTCGAGCACCTGGATCATCACCGGGCCGCTGATCATGAATTCGACCAGCGCGTTGAAGAACGGACGCTCGCGATGCACGGCGTAGAAACCTTCGGCTTCCTTGCGCGAGAGATGCTTCATCTTCGCCGCCGCGACCTTCAGGCCGGCTTTTTCGAAACGGGAATAGATCTCGCCGACGACGTTCTTCGCGACGGCATCGGGTTTGATGATCGACAGGGTGCGCTCCAGCGCCATTGGGATGCTCTCCGGAAAGGCCGGGCCATTCGCCGTCGAAGGTCCGCGGGACGCGGATCTTCCCTGCTAAGGGCCCAGAGTAACATGGAAAAACCCGCGTGCGGACGCGGGTTTAGCCGACTTGGCTACGGTAATTCTAGCGGATTCGTAACGACCTCTGCACCCGTTTTGCACGTTCTCTGTTTGACCTAGCACCGCCCCGGCACCGACCCGGCGCGTTGACGGAAGTGCGGACGAGGACTAGGATCAAACAAGCGTTTGATTCATTCCTCCGCCATGCCCAGTCCGTCCGGCCACCAGTTCTCCACGAAGGACCGCATCCTCGGTGCGGCCGAGGAGCTGTTCGCCCAGCATGGATTCGGCGGCACGTCGCTGCGGCAGGTCACCAGCCGCGCCGATGTCAACATCGCCGCGGTCAATTACCACTTCGGCAGCAAGGAAAACCTCGTCAACGAGGTGTTCCGGCGGCGCATGGACGAGATGAGCGCATGCCGCCTGGCCCTGCTGAAACAGGCGCAGGAAACGCACCCCGGCGAACTGGAGCCGATCCTGGCCGCTTTCGTCGAGCCCGCGCTCGCGCTCACGCAGGACCGCGGCAGCCGCGCCTTCGTGCGCGTGATCGCCCGCGCCTACGTCGAGAAGCACGAGGGACTGCGCAAGTTCATGTCCGAGCAGTACGGGCACGTGGTGCGCGAATTCGCCAAGGCGATCGCCGATTGCGTGCCCGGACTGAGCAAGGAACAGCGGTACTGGCGATTGGATTTCCTGGCCGGGGCGTTGATGTACGCCATGGCCGACTTCGGACTGATCAAGCGGCCCAGCGGCGTGTCGGAGACCGAACACCGCGCACGGGCGGCACGTGAGTTGATCCGTTTCAGCACGGCCGGATTCCTGGCCGACGTGGCCCAGGCCGACAGGCTCAAGGCCGAAAAATAACCCCCACTCAAATGGTTATCGACAATGTCTAACAAACTACTTGTACGTCGTGCCGCCGTGCTCGGCGCCGGTGTCATGGGCGCGCAGATCGCCGCGCACCTGGTCAACGCCGGTATCGACACGGTCCTGTTCGATCTGCCGGCGAAGGAAGGCGACCCCAACGGCATCGTGCTCAAGGCCATCGCCAACCTCGGCAAGCTCAGCCCCGCTCCGTTCGGCAGCAAGTCGTTCGCCGAGGCCATCGTGCCCGGCAACTACGAGCTGAGCCTGGCCAAGCTCAAGGAGTGCGACCTGATCATCGAGGCCATCGCCGAGCGCATGGACTGGAAGCAGGACCTGTACAAGAAGATCGCGCCGTTCGTGGCCGATCACGCCGTGCTCGCCAGCAACACCTCGGGCCTGGGCATCAATAAGCTGGCCGAAGTCCTGCCCGAGCAGCTGCGCCATCGCTTCTGCGGCGTGCACTTCTTCAATCCGCCGCGCTACATGCACCTGGCCGAGCTGATCCCGGCCCGCACCACCGACAAGGCGATCCTGGAGGGCCTCGAAACCTTCCTCGTCACCAACCTCGGCAAGGGCGTGGTGTACGCCAAGGACACGCCGAACTTCATCGGCAACCGCATCGGCGTGTTCTCGATCCTGGCGACCATCCACCACACAGCCGAATTCAAGCTCGGCTTCGACGAGGTGGACGCGATCACCGGCCCCTTGGCGGGCCGTCCGAAATCGGCCACCTACCGCACCTCCGACGTGGTCGGCCTGGACACGATGGCGCACGTCATCAAGACGATGGCCGACACGCTGCCGAACGATCCCTGGCACCAGTACTTCAAGGCGCCGAAATGGCTCGAGGCCCTGATCGCCAAGGGCGCGCTCGGCCAGAAGGCCGGCGCCGGCATCTTCCGCAAGGTCGGCAAGGACATCGTCGTGCTCGACTTGGAGAAGCAGGACTACCGTCCCTCCGACCGCGTCGCCGCACCGGAAGTGGTCGAGATCCTCAAGAACAAGAACCCGGCGGAGAAGTTCGCCAAGTTGCGCGAAAGCCAGCATCCGCAGGCGCAGTTCCTGTGGGCGGTGTTCCGCGACCTGTTCCACTACAGCGCATACCATCTCGCCGACATCGCTGAGACCGCGCGCGACGTCGACCTCGCCATCCGCTGGGGCTACGGCTGGTCGCTCGGCCCGTTCGAAACCTGGCAGGCCGCCGGCTGGAAGCAGGTGGCGCAGTGGATCGCCGACGACATCGTCGCCGGCAAGGCCATGAGCACCGCGCCGCTGCCGGACTGGGTGTTCGACGGCCGCGACGGCGTGCACGCCGCCGAGGGCAGCTACAGCCCGGGCAAGAACGCCAAGCTGCCGCGCTCGGCCTTGCCCGTCTACCAGCGCCAGCGTTTCCCCGATCCGCTGCTGGGCGAGAGCTTCCCGCAGGGCGACACCGTCTTCGAGAACGATGGCGTGCGCATGTGGAGCGACGGCGACGACGTCGCGGTGGTTTCGTTCAAGACCAAGATGAACACCGTCTCCGACGCGGTGCTGGATGGCGTGCAGGAAGCCATCGCCCGTGCCGAGCGCGACTTCAAGGCCCTGGTGCTGTGGCAGACCAAGGAACCCTTCTCCGCCGGCGCCGATCTCACCGGCGCGATCGCCTATCTGCAGAAGGGCGACCTCAAGGGCTTCGAAGGCATGGTCGCCAACTTCCAGGCCACCAGCCAGCGCATCAAGTACTCGCTGGTGCCGGTGGTGGCCGCGGTACGCGGACTGGCGCTCGGCGGCGGCTGCGAATTCCAGATGCACAGCGCCAAGACTGTGGCCTCGCTGGAGAGCTACATCGGTCTGGTCGAAGCGGGCGTCGGCCTGCTGCCGGCCGGCGGCGGTCTGAAGGAAATCGCGGTGCGTGCTTCCGAAGCCGCAGGCCCGGGCGGCGACGTGTTTGCCGAACTCAAGCGCTACTTCGAAACCATCGCCATGGCGAAGGTGTCGACCTCCGGTTACGAGGCGAAGGAACTCGGTCTGCTGCGCTCCACCGACAAGATCGCTTTCAACAATTACGAGCTGCTCTACGCCGCCAAACAGGAAGCACGTGCGCTGGCCGAATCCGGCTATCGCCCGCCGCTGCCGGCACGTCGCGTGCAAGTGGCCGGCGACGTCGGCATCGCCACCTTCAAGATGCTGCTGGTGAACATGCTCGAAGGCCGTTTCATCAGCGAGTACGACTACGAGATCGCCTCGCGCATCGCCACCGTGCTGTGCGGCGGTGAGGTGGATCGCGGTTCGTTCGTCGACGAGGACTGGCTGCTGCGCCTGGAGCGCCAGCATTTCGTCGAGCTGGCGCAGCAGAAGAAGACACAGGACCGCGTGCTGCACATGCTGCAGACCGGCAAGCCATTGCGGAACTGAGATTCGGGCCATCCGAATCCCCACCTCGAATCTCGAATCCCGGAGTCATCCATGAGCAAGCAAATCCAAGACGCCTACATCGTCGCCGCCACCCGCACCCCGGTCGGCAAGGCACCCAAGGGCGTATTCCGCAACACCCGTCCCGACGACATGCTCGCGCACGTGCTCAAAGCCGTGGTCGCGCAGGCGCCGGGCATCGACGTCAACCGCATCGACGACGCCATCATCGGCTGCGCCATGCCCGAGGGCGAGCAAGGCATGAACGTGGCGCGCATCGGCGTGCTGCTGGCCGGCCTGCCCAACACCATCGCCGCGCAAACCATCAACCGTTTCTGTTCGTCCGGCCTGCAGGCCGTGGCATTGGCCGCCAACGAGATTCGTCTCGGCAACTCCGATCTCGTCCTGGCCGGCGGCACCGAATCGATGTCGATGGTGCCGATGATGGGCAACAAGGTCGCGCTGTCGCCGTCCGTATTCAAGGATGATCACGTCGCGATCGCCTACGGCATGGGCATCACCGCCGAGAAAGTGGCGGAGGAATGGAAGGTCTCGCGCGAAGACCAGGACGCCTTCGCCCTCGCCTCACACCAGAAAGCGCTGGCCGCCATCAAGGCCGGCGAGTTCAAAAGCGAGATCTCGCCTTACGAAGTGCTTTCGCACCAGCCTGATCTCGGCGGCAACACCATCCGCCTGAAGAAGCTGCTGGTCGAGAACGATGAGGGCCCGCGTCCGGACACGTCCGCAGAAGGCCTGGCCAAGCTGCGTTCGGTGTTCCGCAACGGCCAGTTCGGCGGCACGGTCACCGCCGGCAACTCCTCGCAGACCAGCGACGGCGCCGGTGCCGTGCTGCTGGCCTCCGAGCAGGCGATCAAGGATTACGGCCTCACGCCGCTGGCGCGTTTCGTGTCGTTCTCCGTCGCCGGTGTGCGTCCGGAAGTGATGGGCATCGGTCCGATCGCGGCGATCCCGAAGGCGCTCAAGCAGGCAGGCCTGACCAAGGATCAGATCGACTGGATCGAACTCAACGAAGCCTTCGCCGCGCAGGCGCTGGCAGTGATTCGTGATGTCGGCCTCGACCCGTCCAAGGTGAACCCGCTAGGCGGCGCCATCGCGCTCGGCCATCCGCTCGGTGCCACCGGTGCGATCCGCACCGCCACGATCGTGCATGGCCTGCGTCGTCGCCAACAGAAGTACGGCATGGTCACGATGTGCATCGGCACCGGCATGGGCGCGGCGGGCGTGTTCGAAGCGCTCTGATTCGCCCTGCTCCCGACCCGTTTGGGCTACAGAAAGAAAAACGGCGCCATTGGCGCCGTTTTTCTTTCAGGCTCGGCAATCGGTTCGCGGATGCCATCACATCGTCGGGCTCCGCCTGGCGAAATCTTCAGCTGAGATCGATCACGCCCAGTTCCTGCAGCGCCTTCGTCATCGAATCGCGCGCGGCGTCGCTGATCTTTTCATGATCGAGGGCGAAGCGGATCGTCGCCTCGACCAGACCAATGTGGGTGCCGCAGTCGAAGCGCGTGCCCTTGAAGCGATAGGCATCGATCTGCGAATCGGCGATCTGGCTGGCGATCGCGTCGGTCAGCTGGATTTCGCCGCCGGCGCCCTTCCCGGTTTTTTCCAGGTGATCGAAGATCGTCGGCGGCAGGATGTAGCGCCCCACAACCGCCAGCGTGCTCGGTGCGTCCGCCGGCGCCGGCTTCTCGACGATGCGCTGGATCGCACCATGGCGATCCTCGAAACCCTCGACGGCGACGATGCCGTAGCTGGCCGTCTGCTCCTCGGGCACATCCTGCACGGCGATCACGCCGACGCCGAACGTTTCGGCATGATCGGCCATCTGCTTGAGCGCACCGGCGCCGCCCTTGTTCCAGATCAGATCGTCCGGCAGCATCACCGCGAACGGCTCATCGCCGACCACGGGCTTCGCGCACAGCACGGCATGTCCGAGGCCCAGCGCTTCGGCCTGGGTGACGAACACCGCGCGCACGCCTTCCGGCAGCACGTTGCGTACCAGATCGAGCTGCTCGTGCTTGCCGGATTTCTCCAGCTTCTGCTCCAGCTCGTAGGCTTTGTCGAAATAGTCGGCGACCGCGTGCTTGTAGCGGTTGGTGACGAAGATCAGGGTGTCACAGCCGGCCTCGATGGCCTCGTCGACCGCGTACTGGATCAGCGGCCGATCGACGATCGGCAGCATTTCCTTGGGAACGGTCTTGGTAGCGGGAAGGAAGCGGGTTCCAAGGCCCGCGACTGGGAAAACGGCTTTACGGATGCGTTGCTTCTTCGTATTCGTTGGCATATCAGCAATTGGTTGCGCCGGATGCGGGAACGCAGGAGGCAAGAGTAGGCAGTGTATGCCGGTTCGCGCGATGCCGTCGCATCACGCGCCGGAGGCGTCCAGGCGCGCCGTCAGGTCTTCCTGGAAGCGCGCGCCGGGAACGCGACCACGGTGGCCAGCTTCTGCGGCGCCTCGGGCGCGTTGGCCGGCGCGAATTCGGGCACTGCCGCGCGCAGCAGCATGGCCAGGGTGTCGAGATCGTAGCGATTCACCGCATCGCGCATCTGCACGCGCGCGACACGCAGGTCCTCGACGGAGACTTCACGCGCCTCGGCCTGCAGGATCTTCGGATGCGCGGTCGGGCGATAGCGCTCGTCGGCGTGGAACAGCGTCTCGTGCAGCTTTTCGCCGGCACGCAATCCGGTGTAGACGATGGCGATGTCGCGATCGGGCTGCTTGCCGGCCAGGCGAATCATCTGCTCGGCCAGCAGACGGATCGACACCGGCTCGCCCATGTCGAGTGTGTAGATCGCCTGCCGCGAACCGATCGCCGAGGCCTGCAGGATCAGCTGGCAGGATTCCGGGATCGTCATGAAGTAGCGCGTCACTTCCGGATCGGTCACGGTGACCGGGCCGCCGTTGCGGATCTGCTCGCGGAACAGCGGCACCACGCTGCCGGCCGAATCCAGCACGTTGCCGAAGCGCACGGTGATGAAACGCGTGCTCTGCGCGACTGACATCGCCTGGCACAACATCTCCGCCAGACGCTTGCTGGCGCCGAGCACGTTGACCGGATCGACCGCCTTGTCGGTGGAGATCAGCACGAAGGTACCGACGCCGGCCTTGAGGCTCTGCTCGGCGACGGTCTCGGTGGCCAGCACGTTGTTGCGCACCGCCTCGCGCAGCTGCGCTTCGAGCACCGGCACCTGCTTGTAGGCGGCGGCGTGGAACACCGCCTCCGGATGCGACAGGCCGAGCGCGTGCTGCATCACCGCGGCATCGCCGCAATCGCCCAGCACCGGAACGAATTCGATCTGGGGGAAATCGCGGCGCAGTTCCGACTCGGTGGTGGCCAGCGCCAGTTCGTCCATCTCCAGCAGCGTGATCTGGCGCGCGCCATGCTTGGCGCACTGGCGGCACAGTTCGGAACCGATCGAGCCGCCGGCGCCGGTGACCAGCACGCTGCGGCCACCCAGCCAGCCGCGGATCGCCTTCCAGTCGGGCGTGACCGGCTGACGGCCGAGCAAGTCCTCGATCGCGACTTCCTTCAGCTCGCCGGGCAGCGAACGCCCTTCCAGCAGGTCGTCCAGGCGCGGCACGGTGCGGAACGGCAGTCCGGTGCGCTCGCAGGCGGCCACGATCCGCCGCATCGAGGCGGCGTCGAGCGAGGGCATGGCGATCACCAGCAGGTTCACGCCGGTCTCGGGGGCGATCTTGTCGACCTCCTCCACCCGTCCCAGCACTGGCAGGCCCTGCAGCTCGCTGCCACGCAGCTTGGCGGCATCGTCGAGGAAACCGACCGGCTGGTAGGCGCCGGTGCGGCGCAGGTCGCGGACCAAGGTCTCGCCGGCCTGGCCGGCGCCAAGGATCAGCACCCGCAGCGCGGCCTTGTCGGTGCGGGTCATGCTGTGGTCCTTCCAACTGCGGTACAGCAGCCGCGGCATGCCCAGTAGCGCGGTCAGCACGATCGGGTACAGCACCAGCACCGAGCGCGGCGTCTGGTTGAGGCGGTTGTAGAGGAACAGGGCCAGCACGATCGCCACCAGTCCGGCGATGCTGGCCTTCAGGATATTGAGCAGGTCCGGCAGGCTGGCGAAGCGCCAGACACCGCGATACAGGCCGACCTTCCAGAACACCATGCCCTGGGCGACCAGGATCAGCAGGTTTTCCGTGGAGAACGCCGGCAGGTCGATCGAGACCGACTGGATCGAATAACGGAACTGATTCAGCCCGGCCCAGCAAAGCCAGACCATGAAGAGATCGTGCAGCACGACGGCAGCCCGAGGCGCGGTGGCACTAACTCGGCTTTTCCATCCACTCATGCGTTCTCAAATCCCTGGCTGTGCTGCTGAGCGTCAGCGCCTTCGCAGGCGCGTCCACGCGATCCCTCCCCCAGAGAACCACGCAAAGCTGACGGCGATGATAAGTGCAATACCTGTCTCGCGAATGACTGAAACCAATACGCCTCCCGCCGCGGCCCAGGCCGCATAGGTAAGCGTCACTGTCCGATGGCTGCCAACCCGCCGGACCCAACGCTGGTAGGCATGCTCGACATGCGGTGTCCACCAGCGCTCGCCGCGCAGCATGCGTGAAGAGAGTGTCAACGCAGCGTCGAGAAGAAAGGCCGAGGGCGGAATCAGCATCAGCACCCAGGTCGCGGGCCTTGGATCGCGCACCAGCATCAGCGCCATCGGCATGGCCAATGCATAGCCAAGCGCACCGCTGCCGACATCGCCCAGAAAGATGCGGGCCTTGCCCTGCCCGCCCATCGGCAGATTGAACGGCAGGAAGCCCGCGGCACTTGCGGCCAGCGCCAATGCCAGCCAGCGCGCGACTACATCACCGGTGAGCCAGGCATAGGCGATGGCGACCACCACCGCCTGCAAGGCCGCGATGCCGTCGATGCCGTCCATGAAGTTCCAGATGTTGATCAGCGCCAACGCCAGCCCGAAGGCGAGGCATGCCGCCAGCGCATCGCCAGAGATGTCGTACACGGCCCAGGACAGCAATACTGCCGCCACGGCATGGACGCCCAGGCGGAGCCATGGCGACAAGGGCCGATGGTCGTCCACCCATCCGATTGCGGCGACCAGCGTCAACCCGATCGCCGTCGGCAACAGGAACGCGCGCGATTCCGGCACCTGCCAGGCGAGCAGTCCCTGCGCGAACAGCAGCGCCACGACGATGCCGATGCCGCCGCCGCGCGGCGTGGCGGTCGTGTGACTGCGGCGTTCGCCGGGTTCGTCGACGAGATTGCGCCAGCGCGCGTACCGCAAGGCCAGCCATGTTCCGATGCAGGCGATGCCGAAGCAGGCGACCAACCACCAGTTCGGTGAGATCCCGCTCAGAAAAATCTGACCCAAGCTCACACGACGGCGTAGTTGAGCAACGGCTTGATCGTGCCCCATTCCTTGCAACTGGGGCATTGCCAGTGATGGCTGCGCGCGCCGAAGCCGCAACGGTTGCAGCGGTAGCTCGGATTGCGCACCAGCAACTGATCGGTGATGTGCTTGAGGTCGGTCAAGGTGCGCACCTCGTCGTCGCCTTCGGCGAGCGTGAGGTCGATCAGCGCCGCTTCGCCGCGCACCGAGGGGCGATCCTTCAACTGCTGCGCCAGATAATTGCGCGCAGCCGCCACGCCGTCCTCGGCTTCGACCAGCTTGGTCAGCGCCAGCACCGGGGAAATGCCGCGATAGTGCTCGCTCATCTCCGAGAGAAAGCGGCGCGCGCCGGGTTGATCGCCGACGCGGTCGTAGGCCGGCAGCAATGCCGGCAGGATCTCCGGCAGGTAATCGGAGTCATGCCGCGCCGCGCGCTCGAACGCGCGGATGGCGGCGGCATCGTTGCCGGCATCGAGTTCGATGCGGCCCTCCAGCATGCCCGCGCGGACCGAATTCGAATCGGCCGCATACGCGCGCGCCACCGCGGCGCGCGCGCCATCGGCATCGCCACTGGCGCGCAAGCGGTCGGCCAGCTCGCATTCGAACTGCCCGATCAGCTTGCCCATCGGCTCGCCGGTGACGGTCTCGTAGCGCGATGCGTTCTCGATCGCCTTCGGCCAGTCGCGCTCGGACTGGTAGATGCCGATCAGATGCTTGAGCGCCTGCGGCGCGCGCTGGTCGATCTTGGCCAGATCGGTGAACACGGTTTCGGCACGATCGAGCAGGCCCGAGCGCATGTAATCCTCGCCCAGCGCCAGCAGCGCCTGCACTTTCTGCTGGTCGTTGAGGTCCGACCGCTGCACCAGCCCCTGGTGCAGGCGGATGGCGCGATCCACCTCGCCGCGGCGGCGGAACAGATGGCCGAGCGCCACCTGCGTCTCGAAGGTGTCCTTGTCGAGTTCGGCGATGTGCAGGAACAGCTCGATCGCCTTGTCCGGCTGTTCGTTGAGCAGATAGTTCAGGCCGCGGAAGTAAGTGGTCGACAGACGGCTGACCTGGGAGTCGCTGTGGCGCTCGCCGCCACGACGGCCGATCACCCAGCCGCTCAGCGCCGCGACCGGCAACAGGAGGAACAACCAGAAGTATTCGGTGATGAAGGCCATGTCAGGTGTCACCGGTGCCGGTAGGAGTGCCGGTAAGAGCGGGACGCGCGCGTCGCTCGCGCCGCAACTGCTGCCGCAGCGGCAGGATCACGGACGCGGCCAGCAACAGACCGCCGATGATGGCGCCCAGCAGCATCGCCGCCAGCGAGACGACGCCGAGCGTGCTGCGCAGCGTGAGGAAACCCAACTCGAGGGTGATCGCCTGCGAATTGAGCGTGCCGATCGCGACGCCGGCCGCGATGCACAACAGAGCGATGAGAAGACGAACCAGTCGCATATACGACTAGCTTAGCCGAATGAGAGACAAAGCAAGCGCCATCCTTCGGATGCGCTTGGACGGATCAGTCCTCTTCCGAGGGAAGCGGCGTGGCCGTGCTGACGCGCTCGCGCAATTCCTTGCCGGGCTTGAAGTGCGGGACGTGCTTGCCGGGCAGCGCGACGGCGTCGCCGGTCTTGGGATTGCGGCCGGTGCGGGGTGGCCGGTAATGCAGGGAAAAACTGCCGAAACCCCGGATCTCGATGCGCTCGCCATGGGCCAGCGCGCCGCCCATCATTTCGAGGAGCGACTTCACCGCCATGTCCACGTCGTCCACCTTCAGATGGCCCTGACGCTGACTGAGGATTTCGATCAATTCCGATTTGGTCATGGACAGGGGTACCGCTGTGACATGGGCCAATGGCGGCCCGGCCGAAGCCGGGCCGCCATGTTTCTTTCACTAGCTCGTGCTTACTCGGACTTGTTTCCGAGCTGCTCACGCAACAGCGCGCCGAGCTTGGTGGTGCCGCTGGAGGCATCCGACGTGGCCTTGTTGTACTCGGCCAGGGTCTCGGCCGTGTCGGCCTCGTCCTTGGCGCGAATCGACAACTGCAGCGTGCGGCCCTTGCGATCCATGCCGGTGAACTTGGCTTCGATCTTGTCGCCGACCTTCAAGAAGTGGCTGGCGTCCTCGACGCGCTCCTCGGACACATCGCGCGCAGCGACGTAACCTTCCACGCCATCGGCGAGCTCGATCGTCGCGCCCTTGGCGTCGACTTCCTTGACCGTGCCGGTGACCTTGGAGCCGCGCGGATAGTTCGCCATGAACTGGCCGAACGGATCCTGCTCCAGCTGCTTCACGCCCAGGCTGATGCGCTCGCGTTCCGGATCGACCGCCAGCACGACGGCCTCCAGCGTGTCGCCCTTCTTGAGGTTGCGGGCCACGTCTTCGCCGGTGGAGTTCCAGCTCATGTCGGAGAGGTGGATCAGGCCGTCGATGCCGCCGTCCAGGCCGATGAAGATGCCGAAGTCGGTGATCGACTTGATCTGACCGGACACCTTGTCGCCCTTCTTGTGGATCGCGGCGAAGGTCTCCCACGGATTGCTGGTGACCTGCTTGATGCCGAGCGAAATGCGGCGACGCTCTTCATCCACGTCCAGCACCATGACCTGGACCTCGTCACCGACCTGCACCACCTTGGACGGGTTGACGTTCTTGTTGGTCCAGTCCATCTCGGAGACGTGCACCAGGCCTTCCACGCCGGGCTCGATCTCGACGAACGCGCCGTAATCGGTGACGTTGCTGACCTTGCCGAACACGCGGGTGTTGGCCGGGTAGCGACGGGCGATGTTGTCCCACGGATCCTCGCCCAGCTGCTTCAGGCCGAGGCTGACGCGGTTGCGCTCGCGGTCGTACTTGAGCACGCGGACGTCGAGTTCCTGGCCGACTTCCACCACTTCGGACGGATGGCGCACGCGCTTCCACGCCATGTCGGTGATGTGCAGCAGGCCGTCGATGCCGCCGAGGTCGACGAACGCACCGTAATCGGTGAGGTTCTTGACCACGCCCTTGAGCTTGGCGCCTTCGACCAGCTTCTCGAGCAGCTGCTCGCGCTCTTCCGAATGCTCGGTTTCGACCACGGCGCGGCGCGAGACCACGACGTTGTTGCGCTTCTGGTCGAGCTTGATGATCTTGAACTCGAGTTCCTTGCCTTCCAGGTACACCGGATCGCGCACCGGACGCACGTCCACCAGCGAACCCGGCAGGAACGCGCGCACGTCGCGGATGTCGACGGTGAAACCGCCCTTGACCTTGCCGCTGATGCGGCCGGTGATGGTTTCGTTCTTGTCCAGGGCTTCCTTGAGCTCGTCCCAGACCATGGCGCGCTTTGCCTTCTCGCGCGACAGCACGGTCTCGCCGAAGCCGTTTTCCAGGGAGTCCAGCGCCACCTTGACGATGTCGCCCTCGGCGACGTCGATCTCGCCGGCGTCGTTACGGAACTGCTCGATCGGCACGATGCCTTCGGACTTCAGGCCGGCGTTGATGACGACCACGTCGGTACGGACCTGGACAACGGTACCGGTGACGATGGCGCCGGGCTTGAGCTTGGCCAGGTTGGTCTGGCTCTGTTCGAACAGTTCTGCGAATGATTCGGTCATTTGAAAATATCTCGGTTGATGACACAGATCGGTAAAGGCTGCTGCGGAAGAATCCGCATTCACCACTCCGATCCACCCGTTGATTGGCCGTCGCGGGATTGCGTATGGCCGTGAGTGTTGTGGGTTGAAAGGAAAATCCGCACGGCTCGCGCCATGCGGGGCTCGTTTCTGCCGCGCGTGAATCCCCAGTGCTGAAGTTCGTCGCCCACGCTTCCCTTCATCGGAACGAGAGAGACGACGTGGCCACGATCACACTTCCATCACACCTTGACCAGTCCCAGCACTTGCTCGATAACGGCCTGGATGCCGAGACCGGTGGTGTCGATGCGGACGGCGTCTTCGGCCGGTCGCAATGGCGCCACCGCGCGACTGGCATCGCGGGCATCGCGGGCGAGAATCTCGCGCAGCAGACCGTCCAATGTAACCGAAACCCCCTTGTCTTTCAACTGTTTATAGCGTCTTTCCGCCCTTTCCTCTGCACTGGCGGTGAGAAAGACCTTGAACGGCGCATCGGGGAAGATGACGGTGCCCATGTCGCGCCCGTCGGCCACCAGGCCCGGCGGACGGCGGAAGGCGCGCTGGCGGTCCTTCAGGGCGGCGCGGACCTCCGGGATGGCGGCGATGGCCGAGGCGGCGGCGCCGGCGGTCTCGGTCCGCAGCTCGTCGGTGGCGTCGTGGCCGTTGATCAGCACCCGCAGTTCGCCGTCGGGGTCGTCGCGGAAGCCGATTTCGGTGTCGAAGGTGCAGCGGACCAGGGCACCGGCGTCGTCAAGGTCGAGATCGGCCCAGCCCGCCGCCACTCCCACCGCCCGGTACAGGGCGCCCGAATCCAGGTAATGCCACCCCAATCGCTGGGCGACCGCGCGGCTGATGGTGCCCTTGCCCGAACCGGACGGGCCGTCGATGGTCAGCACGGGCGGCGGCGGCAATCCAATAGTGTCTGCGGTCATCGTTTCGCCCCGGTGGTTTGGACCATTGTAGCCGGGCCGCGCGACTTGCCCATGCAAGCGCTTGAATCGCGTAGAGATTACCGGCTAGAATAGCGGGCTTGATTTGTCCCAACCCTGATTTCCAACACCGTTTCTGAGGCTCTGTCATGAAGGTCCTGTCCTCCCTGAAATCGGCGAAGGCCCGTCACCGCGACTGCAAAGTCGTCCGTCGCCGTGGCAAGGTCTTCGTGATCTGCAAGTCCAACCCGCGTTTCAAGGCGCGTCAGCGCTGAGGATTTCTCCCCGGCTCTGCCGAGGGAAAACGCGAGATGCGAAAAGGCCGCGGAAACGCGGCCTTTTTGTTTGCCCCCCGAAATTTCTTGTCCCATCTCCCCTGCCACCGGATCGAGGAACGACACGGCGCGTGACAACGCGCACACCCTCGCCTCGCGGCATGTGTCGCCGTCGCGCCGATCTGCTACAAGGCAGACGCGAATCCATCCGTCTCGACCAGGGGAGTCCGGTCATGTCGTTGCGCTTGCCGTCGTTTGCCTTGCTTTCCGCTCCGCTGCTGCTCGCGCTCGCGGGGGCCGCGTCCGCGGACGTGCTACTCGTGAATCGCGTCAAACAGGAGCAGCAGCTGCAGCTGCCCGCCCGCGGCACCAGCATGGCCGCGGTCCAGTCCCGCTTTGGCGCGCCGAGCGAGAAGCTCGAGCCGCGCGGCGGCCAGAAGCGGCAGTGGCCGACGATCCAGCGCTGGAAGTACCCGACCTTCACGGTCTACTTCGAGAACAGCCACGTCATCGATGCGGTCGCCAACCAAGCGTCGCCGAACGAGACCGGCCCCAAGCCCGCGATCCGCTGATCGCAAACCAGCACGCAACACCGTGCCGCTTACGCGGCACGGCAATGGCGCCGTGCCTGCACGAAAGACAACACATTCGCGCCGGCAGCGCACTCGCGCCCTGACTTTTCATAGAATTGCGGCCCTCACTTGAAGAGTCGACGCATCCGGCCGCACTGGCGTGGCCCGGCGCACGAACGGCCACCGGAATCCCCATGACCTCATCGAAACTGCGCTTCCCCGCGGAGTGGGAACCTCAATCCGCGGTGCTGATCGCGTGGCCGCACGCGGGCACCGACTGGGCCGAACGCCTGGGCGAGGTCGAGGAGACCTACATCGCGCTGGTCGCGGCGATCACCCGCTTCCAGGACGTGCTGATCTGCGTCGCCGATGACGACATCGAGGCCTACGCGCGGGCGCGGCTGTCCTCGGCGCGGATCGACATGGCCCGCGTTACTTTCCTGCCGGTCGAGTACGACGACACCTGGCTGCGCGATTCCGGCCCGATCACGTTGCGCGAGGGCGGCGGCTTCCGCCTGCTCGATTTCCGCTTCACGGGCTGGGGCGGCAAGTTCGAGGCCAGCCGGGATGATCTGCTGATACAGCGGCTTACCGAAGCTGGAACCTTTCTCAACAGTTCTCGGCAAAATATTGATTTTGCTTTGGAAGGCGGCGCGATCGATACCGACGGTGCCGGCACACTGCTGAGCACCTGGCAATGCCTGCACGAACGCCATCCCGAAGCCTCACGCGAAGCGCTGACCCGCAAGCTGTCCGACTGGCTGGCGCAGGATCGCGTGCTCTGGCTCGACCACGGCTACCTGGAAGGCGACGACACCGACGCCCACATCGACACCCTCGCCCGCTTCGCCGCGCCGGATGCGATCGTGTTCCAGGCCTGCGACGACCCGACCGATTCGCATTACGCCGAATTGCAGGCCATGGCCGCCGAGATCGCCGCGCTGCGCACTGTCGATGGCAAACCCTACCGCCTGTTCCCGCTGCCGTGGGCACAACCGGTCATCGACGAGGACGCCGAAGGAAAAACCCGGCGCCTGGCGGCTAGTTACGCCAACTTCCTCATCATCGATGGAGCAGTGCTGATGCCCGCCTACGGCAACACGACCGAGACAAGCCGCACCGATGCCGCGGCCGCCGACGTACTGCGCCAGGCGTTCCCGGATCGCGAAATCGTGCAGGTCCCCTGCCGTCCGCTGATCTGGCAGAACGGAAGCCTGCATTGCATCACCATGCAGTTGCCAGCTGGCCTGGTGTGAACAACAGGAATCTGTCCGTCATTCCGGCGAAAGCCGGAATCCAACGTTTCGTACCGTCTCCAGCCCTTGCCCGAACGAGCCAAAACTGGATTCCGGCTTTCGCCGGAATGACGAGCCATAGCTTCCCACCACTACAATCACCCGTATTCGTACCCCCGACTCGCCATGAAGAAGACCACCCTGCCCGTCGCCCTGATCCAGGAGCGCAACCACGGCGATGCCGAGGCCAATCTCGCCGTCATCGAGCAGCGCGTGGCCGAAGCCGCCGCGCAGGGCGCGAAGCTGGTGCTGCTGCAGGAACTGCACAACGGTGCCTACTTCTGCCAGCACGAGTCGGTGCAGGAATTCGACCGCGCCGAACCGATCCCCGGCCCCAGCACCGAACGGCTGAGCAAGCTGGCGAAGCAGCACCGCATCGTGCTGGTCAGCTCCCTGTTCGAGCGCCGCGCGGCGGGCCTGTACCACAACACGGCGGTGGTCTTCGACGCCGACGGCAGCATGGCCGGCAAGTACCGCAAGATGCACATCCCGGACGATCCGGGCTTCTACGAGAAGTTCTACTTCACGCCCGGTGATCTCGGTTTCACCCCGATCGACACCTCGGTCGGCCGTCTCGGCGTGCTGGTGTGCTGGGATCAGTGGTATCCGGAAGGCGCGCGATTGATGGCGCTGGCCGGCGCGGAACTGCTGCTGTATCCCACCGCCATCGGCTGGGACCCCGACGATGCGCAGGACGAGAAGGACCGCCAGCGCGACGCCTGGGTGCTGAGCCATCGCGGCCACGCCGTCGCCAACGGCCTGCCGGTGCTGTCCTGCAATCGCGTGGGGCATGAGCCGTCGCCCATCGCTTCTGACAAGCACGTTGGTGCTTCCGGCATCCAGTTCTGGGGGAACAGCCACGTGCTCGGGCCGCAAGGCGAATTCCTCGCCGAGGCCGGCACCGATCCGACCATCCTGCTGTGCGAAGTCGATCTCGGCCGCAGCGAGCATGTGCGTCGCATCTGGCCGTTCCTGCGCGACCGCCGCATCGACGCCTACGACGATCTGCTCAAGCGGTACCGTGACTAACAACATGCCGACGACCCGCATGTCGACGACGGCAGCTTTCTCCGACCAGCTGCGGCTGCGCTCGGCGGTCGAAGACGATTTGCCAGCGATCACCGCCCTGTACGCCCGCGAGGTGCGCGAAAACGTCGCCACCTACGAATACGACGAACCCGACGAGACCGAGATGCGCCGCCGCTGGCGCGCGATCGTCGACCAGGGCTATCCCTACCTCGTCGCCGAGATCGACGACGGCTCCAATGGGTCTGTTTTCGCCGGCTATGCCTACGCCAGCAGCTACCGCACGCGCATCGGCTACCGCTGGACCGTCGAGGACACCGTCTATGTCGCCCACGACCTCCATGGCCGCGGCGTCGGCCGCGCGCTATTGCAGCGACTGATCGACGATTGCACGGCGCTCGGGTTCCGGCAGATGGTCGCGGTGATCGGCGACGGCAGCAATGTCGCCTCGGTGGTGCTGCACGAGCGCCTGGGGTTCAGCGTCACCGGCGTGTTCCGTGGCATTGGGCGCAAGCACGGGCGCTGGCTGGACACAGTGCAGATGCTACGGCCGCTCGGGAATGGCGATCAGGACCAGACTCCCGATCCGAACGTTCCCGGATTGACTTAGAGCGGTCAGCAAAACGCCGTCATCCCGGCGAAAGCCGGGATCCAGCTTTTTTCTTGAAGAAAATCGTGTTGGCAACGAAAGACTGGATCCCGGCTTTCGCCGGGATGACGGGCTTAGGCGTGAGTATCAGGCGCTGAATGAATTTCTTGCATTACTTAAAATATCAACCGCATTCTCAATATTTTAATTTCTAATCAAATAGATAAATACAATTTTTAATCTTTAATAGTAGAAATATTCAACCGACAAACGGCCACGCAAGAACGAACGATCGTGCTAATCTCTTCGTATGCCTGTCCTTGCCGCCACCCAGAAAGGCGCCACCACCCGCGAAACGATCATCGATCGCGCCTACGACATCGCCTGTGATTCGGGCCTGGAAGGACTGTCGATCGGCCCCCTCGCCCAGGCGGTGGGCATGTCCAAGAGCGGCGTCTTCGCCCACTTCGGTTCACGCGAGGATCTGCAGCTGGCCGTCCTCGACGTGGCGGTGGAACGCTTCACCACCCATGTCCTGATGCCGGCGCTGAAGGCGCCGCGCGGCTTGCAGCGCCTGCGCGCCATCCTGCTCCACTGGTTCGATTGGGTCCGGCACGTCAACCATCGCGGCGGCTGCGTGTTCGCGGCGGCGGCGATCGAATACGACGACCGCCCCGGCCCCTTGCGTGACCGCCTGCTGCAGCACGACAACCTGTGGCGGGCGCAACTCGCCCGGGCCGTGCAAATGGCCGTCGACAGCGGCGAGCTGCGCGCCGACACAGATCCCACGCAAATGGCTTTCGAGCTCTTCGGACTGGCCCTCGCCGTCCATCACGACGCCGGGCTGACCGGCGCCGCCCCCGCCGTCGACAGGGGCAAGCGCGGTCTCGACCGCCTCATCGACGCGTACCGCTCTCCCGACCTGCTCTCCTGACCCCACGCCAAGGAGTTCCGCCATGCAAGTTGCTGTCGATAAAAATAGCACGACCGTTCGTAATATTTCCAATGTACCCAAATCGGCGAATGCGTCGTCCCCCGTCGAAGCCACAGCCCCCACCCGCCAGCGCGCGACGATCTCCCAGCCAAGCCGCCCCAATCTCCGCCTGCGGCTGATGCGCGCGGGCATGCGGACGTTGAGCGTCCTGGCGCCGTCACTGGCGGTGCGCGCGGTCGATCGCCTCTGGTTCACGCCGATCCACGCACCGCTGCGGCCGGAAGCCAGGACCTTCCTGCAAAGTGGCGAGCCCCTGCACTTCCAGGTCCGCGGTCGCGACGTCGCGGGCTGGACCTGGGGGGAAGGCCCCACCGTCCTGCTGCTGCACGGCTGGGGTGGCCATTCCGGGCAGATGCAATCGCTGGCGATGGCGGTGGTTGCCGCGGGATATCGCGCCGTCGCCATCGACGGCCCCGGACATGGCGCATCACAAACCAGCCACCCCGGCGACCGCAGGTCGAGCTTCATCGAGGTCGCGCAGGCCATCCGCGAAACCGCCAGCGCGCTGGTGAGCCGCTTCGGCCCCATCGCCGGCCTGATCGCGCATTCCGGCGGTTGCGCCGCCGTCGCCCTGGCGATCCGCGAAGGCTGGCGGCCGCCATCGCGGATGGTCTTCCTCGCGCCCTTCGTGCATCCCGAGGCCTCGATCGTGCCATTCGGGCGCATGATCGGCGCCAGCCCGCGCGTGATGGCGGACTTCTCCCGCCAGGTCGAACGCCGTTTCGGCCGCGCCTGGGCCGAATTCGACGTCGCCGCGCTACCCAGCGCGCGTCCGGTACCACCGCTGCTGATCATCCACGACCGCGACGACGCCGAAGTGCCCTACACGGGCAGCCAGGACCTCGCCGCCGCATGGCCGCAGGCGCGGCTGATGACCACCACGGAATTCGGCCATCGCCGGCTGCTGCGCGAGGAAACCGTGGTCGCGCAGGCGGTCGCTTTCGTGACCCAGACGACACCGGTACTGATGAGAACCGCGGAACCACACCGCTCCACGCCCGCGGACGCGCGCGACGAACTCGACCGGGATTTCGACACCGCCGGGATTTGCTGAATTCCCCCGCCCGCATGTCCGCCCGCCGCGCGAGCGGGCACGGACCATCCCGGAAAATTCCGCTACCATGCCGCGACGGCGCCGAGAGGCGCCGTCGGTTTTCATACGCGGACGAAGGAGCACGCTGCAAGACGGCGAACTTCCGCCCCGCGACGGATGGCGACAGGAACTCGGCCCCGGTCTCGCCACTCCTACGCACTCGCCGATTCATCGAAGGACGCTGCATTTGCAAACCACCGCTCCAATCGCCCCCGCCCCCGCTCCCCAGGCCAGTTGGCAGGACCAGCCGCATGCCATCGTCGAACGCGACGGCGTCCGCTACACCCTGCTCGGCACCGCGCATGTTTCGAAGGAAAGCGTTGCCGCCGTGCGTGCGGCGATCGCCGGAGGCGATCCGAATGGCGTGTCTGCCGATGGGGAGCCGGAAAGCGTGCCCTTCGACGCAGTCGCCGTGGAACTCGATGCGCAACGCCTGCAGGCGCTGAGCGATCCGGATGCGCTGGCCAAGCTCGATCTGGTCAAGGTGATCCGCGAAGGCAAGGCGGCCCTGTTCGCCGCCAATCTCGGCCTGGCCGCCTATCAGCGCCGCCTGGCCGAACAGCTCGGCATCGAACCGGGCGCCGAACTGAAAGCCGCCGCCTTCGACGCGCGCGAACGCGGCTTGCCCATGCACCTGATCGACCGTGACGTCGGCATCACCTTCAAGCGCATCTCCGCCAAGCTCGGCTTCTGGGGACGCATCAAGCTCGGCAGTGGCCTGGTAGCCGGACTGTTTGTCGACGAGGAAGTCGGTGAGCAGGAAATCGAGAAGCTCAAACAGGGCGACATGCTCGAATCGAGCTTCGGCGAATTCGCCAAGGAAAGCCCGGCCCTGTACTCGACGCTGATCGACGAGCGCGACCAGTACATGGCCGCGCGCCTGCGCCAGAGCGCGGGCGAATCACGCAACGTGCTGGCCGTGGTCGGCGCGGGACATCTGCAGGGACTGGCGCGCTATCTGCGCGAGGATGTGCGCGATCCGGCGGCGCTGTGCACCGAACTCGAATTCGTGCGCAAGAAACGCAAGATTCCGTGGATCACGCTGATCATCACGGCGCTGGTGCTCGGCGGCATCGCCTGGGGCTTCTGGCGCGGCGGCTTCAACGTCGGCGCCGACCTGTTGCTGCAATGGGTGCTGTTCATGTCGGGTGGCGCGGCCATCGGCTGCATCGCGGCGCGCGGCCATCCGCTCGGCATCCTGGTCGCGGCGCTGACAGCGCCGCTGAAACCGTTCCGGCCGGGCATTCCGCCGGGCATGCTCAGCGCGCTGATCGAAGCGCATTTCCGCAAGCCGGCCTATGGTGACTTCCTCGCCCTGCGCGACGACGCGCAGACAGTGCGCGGCTGGTATCGCAACCGCGTCTCGCGCGTGGTGCTGAACTTCATGCTCACCAATCTCGGCAGCGGCATTGGTTTCTGGCTCGCCGGTGCGCGGATCTTCGGCAAGCTGTTCCACTGAGAATAACCGGCGAAACCTCGGGAAGCAGTTCATTTCCCCAGATCGATGGCCAGCAGCAGCCAGAGCACTACCAGAACGACGTTGCTCAAGGCAAAGAACACGAGGCGATGCACGACCTTGTTGTACGTCAGGTGTATCAGGCTGTGCACTGATCGCAAGGCGACATAGGCCCATGCCAACCCCGTCGCAACAGGCGTGGTGGTTTGTGTCACGAAGATGATCACGCACGCCACGTAAAACAGCGCGGGAATCTCCAGCAGGTTCATGTAGTTCCGGTTAGGGATGCAGACCGCAGGTGGAACGCTTGGGGATTCCCCCAACTTGAAATCGTCGGTGACGACCTGCTTGAGGATCACGGCCTTGAAGCGCTGATACGGGATCAGCAGCAGCACGACGAAAGTCAGCGCCGCCATGGCGATGACGGGATGCAGGATCGCGATCTGATTCATTTCATGGTCCTCTCGAGTACCGGCAAGGAATGAGGCAGCAGCGAAGCGACGTCGGTTCGAATGCGTTGCGGATTACATGCTCAATCCTCGGGATCCAGCAGCCGCGGCCCCGGCCCTTCCTTCGACAGTTTGTCGAGCGGATTGCGCAGCGGACATTCCTTGAGCGTCAGACAACCGCAACCGATGCAGCCGTCGAGCTGATCGCGCAAATGCGTCAGGCGCGCGATGCGATCGTCCAGATCGGCCTTCCATCGCGCCGATAGCTTTCGCCAGTCCGACGCAGTCGGCACGCGGTTCTGCGGCAGGCTGTCCAGGGCCTCCCGGATCGTGCCCAGCGGAATCCCCAGCCGCTGTGCGGCCTTGATCACCGCCACGCGACGCAGCGTTTCACGCTTGTAACGACGCTGGTTTCCGGCGCTGCGCCAGCTCTGGATCAAGCCCTTGGTCTCGTAGAAATGCAGCGCGGAAACCGCGACTCCGCTGCGTTCGGCCAACTCCCCCACGCTCAGTTCGATGTGCATGCCTTTCGGCAGCGGCGGCGGCGATCCGTTCATGGCGGCCCCTTGACCTGAAGTTAAGTTGAGGTTTTACGCTTCCCGCGAACCATCCGCAACCCGGACCACTCCCTCCTACACCGCCCCGCCGGAGACATCGATGCCGCAAGACAAGATCCGCCTCGCCCTCATCCTCGGCAGCACGCGCGAAGGTCGCTTCTGCGACACCGTGGCGCGCTGGGTCGAGGCGAGGATCGAAGACTACGGCGGATTCGCCGTCGACATCATCGACCCCGCGCGCGAGGACCAGGCGCATGCGATCGCCGTGCGGCTGCAAGCGGCCGATGCGTTCGTGATCGTCACGCCCGAATACAACCACGGCTATCCGGCACCGTTGAAAGCGCTGATCGACACCGTCGGACAGCCGTGGCAGGCGAAGCCGGTGGCATTCGTCAGCTATGGCGGCATGTCGGGCGGTTTGCGCGCGGTCGAACAGTTGCGGCAGGTCTTCGCCGAACTGCACGCCGTCACCATGCGCGATGGCGTCTGCTTCGCCAACGCCTGGCGACTGTTCGACGGCAACGGTGCGCTGCACGACCCGGAAGCATCGCAAGCCGCAATGCGCACGCTGCTGGCGCGTTTGTGCTGGTGGTCGCTGGCGTTGCGTCACGCACGCCATGCCACGCCTTACGCGGATGCCGCATGACATCGGCGGCGTCCCCGTCCGATATCGAAACAAAGGAGCCGCTCCATGATCCATCCCAACCTCATCCGCGACGTCGCGATCACATTGGACAGGGCGCCGTTCGATTGCCTGATGTCCGGCAGGCAAAGAGCGCCGATCGGAGATCAGCCCTGGCTCGAAGTCCTGATGGGCATCCTCGCGCTGGGGACGCCGCTGTTCCTGCGCTCGAGCGAGAACGGCGAGACCCGGCTGGCCAGACTGCGCATCCGCGACGGCGAATTATTCCTGGAGACCACGACATGATCGAAGACGATGGCGAAACCGACGAAATCCCCAGCGGCCCGGCGGTACTGATCGACACGTTCCTGCCGAAGCCGGGACGGCGCGAGGAATTCCTGAGATTGCAGATCGCCGAGACGCAGCGCCTGCGCCACGAAGCCGCCCGCTACGGCTGGCGCGGCAACCGCATCTACCGCTCGCACGACGGCGAGGCGGTCGTCGTCATCACCGCGTTCGATTCGGTGCAAGGGAAGACGGAATGGGCACGCAGCGAAGTCTTCGCCGCACACCTGCGCCGCCTCGACCCGTTGTTGGAGCACTCGCTCTCGCGCGCCTGCGAGCCGGTGGCCGGCACCGGCGATCTCGACGCGGAAGCGTCACCGCACACCGCGACGACGCAGGCATCCGCACAGCTACACCTGTCCTGATCCCTACTCCGCCTTGATCGCCGCCACCGCGGCTACCGGCGCGCCGCCACGCGCCCGCTTGAAGACGCGCGTGACGCCGTTGCTGAGATCGTCCAGCATCGCGTAGATGGTCGGCAGGAACAGCAGGCTCACCATCGTGGAGAACGCCAGCCCGCCCGCGATCGCACGCGCCATCGGGAAATAGGAAATCTCGTCGCTCTTGCCTTTCGCCAACGCGATCGGAACCATCGCCAGGATCGCGGTGCCCATCGTCATCAGGATCGGCCGCAACCGCTCCTTGCTGCCCGCCACCAGCGCTTCAGTGCGCATCATGCCTCGCCGGCGATGGTTGTTGATGTGCTCCACCATCACGATGCCGTTGTTCACCACCACGCCCATCAGCACCAGGATGCCGATGAAGGCCATGATGTTGAACTCGGTGCCGGTGATCCAGAACAGCCAGAACACGCCGAACACCGAAAACACCACGCCGCTCATGATCGCCGACGGGAACAGCAGCGATTCGAACACCGCCGCCATCACGATGTAGATCATGACCATGGCGATGAGCACGTTGAAGAACATCTGCTGCGTCATCTCGCTTTCGTCGAAGAAGTTCGCGCTCTGGAAGGTGTAGCTGTAGCCAGCCGGGAGCGCGACGCTCTTGAGCGTGTCTTCCATCGCCTTGCGCGCTTCCGGCATGGTGACCTTGTCGGGCAGTTGCGCCGTCAATGTCAACGTGGTCTGGCGGTTGAGGCGCTGGATCTCCGTCGAGGACGGCTTGACGTCAGTGTTCACCATCGACAGCAGCGGCACGCTGCGGCCGTCAGGCGCACGCACGGTGAACGCGGCAAGATCCTCCACCCGGAATTTCTCGGCGCCGGCGAAACGCACCCATACCGGCACCTCGGTGTCGCCACGGCGGAAATCCGGCAGCTTGGCGCCGCGCAGCGCCAGCCCGACGAAGGTCGATACCTGCTCGGCGCTGAAGCCGAACGCGGCCGCGCGATCGCGATCGACCTGCACGGACAGTTCGCTGTCCTGATCACCGGCGTTCACGCGGACGTCGCGCAGTTCCTTGCGGCGTTCCAGGATCGGCACCAGATCGACAGCCAGTTCGGCCAGGGTCTTGGTCGAATCACCGACCAGATGCACCTCGATACGCTGGCTTTGTGGACCGCCGCCGCCATCGTCCTGGTTGCCGACGACGACCGTGGCGCGCGCCGACTTCGGCACTTCCTTGCTGATCTGGTCGATGAAGGGCTTGAAGTCGCCCTTGTAGTTCTCATCGAAGGTGACGCGGGTACTGGCCTGCCCTTCCTCGCTGTACCAGGAATACACCTGGCTGATGTGGAAGCGCTTGCGGTTGGTCTCCAGAAAATGTTCGACGCGCAGGATCTCGTCGGACATCTGCTCCTTGGTGTAGCCGCCCTTCCACTGGTAGTTCACCCAGGTCTCGTTGCCCTGGTCGCCACCGAACATGTTCTTTTTCGTCCACATGATCGGCCCGACGCTGATCGCGACAATCAGCGCGATGCCGAGCAGGCTCCAGCCGCGATGCTCCAGCGTCCAGCGCAGCACACGCGCGTAACGCCCTTGCAGGCGATGGATCAGGCCGCTGGCCTGGTTGACCGCCGGCGGCGTCTTCAGCCGCGCGGAAATCATCGGGATCAGGCTGATCGCCACCAGCCATGACGCCAGCAGCGAGACCGAGATCGTCACCGCGATCTGCGACAGATACACCGCGAGCACATTGCGCTCGCCGAACAGCGTGGGCACGAACACGATGCAGTGGCACAGCGTGCCCGCCGACAGCGCGATCGCCACGTGCCGCGTGCCCAGGATCGAGGCCAGGCGCGGTTGTCCCGGCAATTTCTCGCGTTCCTGGTAGATGCTCTCCACCACCACGACGGCGTTGTCCACCAGCATGCCGACCGCGAGCAGCAGGCCCATCATCGACAGCACGTTCAAGGTGACACCGGCGAAGTACATGAAGCCGAGCGTCATCACGAAGCAGATCGGGATCGCCAGCGTCACCATCAGCGTCGACGGCCAGTGGCGCAGGAAGATGTAGAGCACGATCACCGACAGCAGCAGGCCGATGCCGCCCGCCTCGGCCAGTTCGGTCAGCGAGCTGGTGACGGATTTGCCCTGGTTGTCGAGGATCTTGGTCTGGATTCCGCGCATGGCCGGTTCCTGACGGATCTCGTCGACCTGCTCCAGCACGCGCCGCGACACCTCGACCAGGTTGGCGTTGCGTTCCTTGTAGACGTCGATGCCGACCGCGGGATGTCCGTCGAGGCGGCGCCCGTAATTCATGCGCTGCGGCTTCAGGCGCACGTCGGCGATGTCGCCCAGGCGCACGCCCTTTTCGTTGATGATCAGATCTCGCAGCTGTTGCAACTCGGTCAGCGTGCCGACCGGCTGCACGCGCAGGCGCCGGCCGCTGTCGTCGATCTCGCCCGCGGACACGGAGAAGTTCACCGTCTGCAATCGCTGCGTCAGATCGTTGAGCACGATGCCGTGCGCTTCCATGCGATCGGGATTGATGGCGATCTCGACTTCGTTCGGCGGCGCGCCGCTGATCTCGACGCGCGCCACGCCGGGGATGCGCTCGATGCGGCGCTTGAATTGGCGATCCAGCAGGTCGTAGGCGTCGGACAGATTCTGGCTGCCGCTGGCCAGTCGCACGCCGACCACGGGCCGGTCGCTGTTGTCCCAGTTGCCGACGATGTAGCGCTGCAGTTCCTCGGGCAGATCGTCGCGGATCGCATCGATGCGCTGCCGCGCTTCCGAGGCGGCGACGGCGACGTCGCGCTGCCAGTCGCTGAACATCACCATGATGTTGGCGCCGTCGGCGCGCGCGCTGCCCTGCGTGCTCTTGATGCCCGGCATGGTCGACAATGCTTCCTCGACCGGGCGCAGAATCATGCGCTCGACTTCCTCCGGCGTGGAGCCCGTGTACGGCAGCTGCACGAAGATCACCGGGAAGTTCGCTTCCGGCATCTCCTCCAGCGGCAGACGGAAGGCGGCGATCAGGCCGACCACCACCATCGACACAAAGAACATGATCGTGGTGACGGGGCGCTTGATGCTGAATTCGGCGATGCTCATGCGCGCATGCCCCGGCCTGTCCCTTCTCCCTCCGGGAGAAGGTGGCGCGAAGCGCCGGATGAGGGCGGGAGAATGACTTGCCCGAGAACGTCTCCGTGAGGTGGAATTGTCCCGCCCTCATCCGCCCCTGCGGGGCACCTTCTCCCGGAGGGAGAAGGGAAAAGCGCCGCGCCGTGATCTTCCCGGTTCACGCTCATCCTGCTTCCCCATCCGCCGCAATCGCCGCATGCGCCTGCTCTTCGTTCATGCGAATGCGCTTGGCACGCGCCACGTAATCCTCGTCGGGACGACGATCCAGCAAGTCGTACACCACCGGAATCACCACCAGCGTCAGCAGTGTCGATACCAGCAGGCCGCCGATCACGGTGATCGCCATCGGCGAGCGCACCTCGGCGCCCTCGCCGAAGGCCAGCGCCAGCGGCAGGAAGCCGAACAGCGTGCACAGCGTGGTCATGATGATCGGCCGCAGACGCGAGCGGGCGCCTTCCACCAGCGCATCCCGCTTGGCCACGCCCTGCTCGCGCAGCTGGTTGACCTTGTCGATGAGGATGATCGCGTTCTTCACCACCAGGCCGACCAGCAGGATCAGGCCGATGAACACCACCACCGACACCGGCGAGCGCGTCAGCAGCAGCGCCAGCACCGCGCCGACCAGCGCCAGCGGAATGGTGAAGAGGATGACGAAGGGATGCAGCAGCGATTCGAACTGCGAGGCCATCACCAGGTACACGAGGAAGATTGCCAGCCCGAACGCGATCAGCAGCGAGCGGATCGATTCCGACAGCTCTTCGCCCTGTCCGCCGATGTGCATGCCGACGCCGGCGCCGAGCGGGTTGTCGCGGACCAGCTTCTGGACTTCCTGGATCGCCGTGCCCAGATCGATGTCGCGAAGGTTGGCGGACACGACGGCCACGCGCACCTGGTCGGCGCGATGGATCTCGCTCGGCCCGGTAGTCTCGACCACGTCGGCGACCGCGTTCAAGGTGACCGGATACGCGCTGCCGGGATTGACGATCAGGCGGCGGATGTTGTCGACCGAGGCGCGATCACTGACCTGCGCGCGCACCAGCACGTCGATCTTGCGATCGCGGAAGCTGTAGCGCGTGGCGACGTCGCCGCGCACCTTCTTCACCACGATGTCGGCGATCTGCCGCGTGGTCAGGCCGAGCGCGCCGGCGCGCTCCTGGTCGAAGCGGATCTGGATTTCCGGGAAGCCCTGCTCCACCGTCGATTTGACGTCGGCGTAGTGCGGGTTGGCGCGCAGCAATGCGGCCATGCGCCGGCCGGCGTCCTCGATGCCCTGCAGGTCCTGTCCGCGCAGTTCGATTTCCAGCGGCGTGGAGAAGGAGAACAGTTCCGGCCGGCTGAAATCGACCTGCGCCGCGGGATAGCCCTGCATGGTGGCGCGCAGGCGTTCGGTCTCGCGCGCCTCGATTTCCTCGCTGCCGCCATCGGCCATCACCACGGTGAGCTTGCCGATGTTCTCGCCGCTTTCGGTCGGGTTGGCATCCAGCCGCGTGCCGCTGCCGCTGACGCCATACAGCGTGCGGATGCCTTCGTCCTTGCCATGCGCGGCCTGCAATTCGCGCACCAGCCGATCGGTCTCGCGCAGCGGCGTGCCGGGTGGCAGCTTCACCGTCATCTCGAAGCGATCCTGCGCCAGCTGCGGGATGAGGTCGGCGCCGAGCATCGGCACCGTCACCAGCGTCAGTGCAAATGCCGCGGCGGCGAAGCCGAGCACCAGCCACGGACGCCGCAATGCGCCCGGCAAGAGTTTCAGATAGCCGCGTTCGGCACCGTTGTAGGGCGCCATGGCGAGATCGCTCAGCGCGCGCATGACCGGCCCGACGACAGCGGTCAGACCGCGCCAGATGCGCACGAACACCCAGGCGATGCCGAAAAACGCGCCGCGAGCACCGATGCCGGCGGCACGGCCCGTGGCCGCGACCGGCTTCTGCCATTTCGAATCCGGATGCCATTGCTGATGCGGCGACTCTTCCGGGAACGCCATCGGCGCACGCGTCTTCAGTGCGCTCAGCATCGGGATCAGCGTCATCGCCACGCACAGCGAGATCGCAATGGCGATCGCCACGGTCAGCGCCTGATCGCGGAACAATTGCCCGGAGATGCCTTCCACGAACACCAGCGGCAGGAACACCGCCACCGTGGTCAGCGTGGAAGCCATCACTGCCATGCTGACTTCGCGCGTGCCCGCGACCGCGGCCTGCAACACGCCGAGGCCGCGCTCGCGCGCCTTGGCGATGCTTTCCAGCACCACGATCGAATCGTCCACCACCAGGCCCGTGGCCAGCGCCAGACCGCCCAGCGACATGACGTTGAGACTCAAGCCCAACTGTCCCATGAAGAAGAACGTGGTGACGATCGACACCGGCAGCGACAGCGCCACCACAAACGTGCTCCAGCCGTCGCGCAGGAACAGGAAGATGATGAGGATGGCGAGGCAGCCGCCGATCACCGCATCCATCTTCACGTCGCTGATCGCGTGACGGATGAACAGCGACTGGTCATCGATGGTGGTCAGCTCGACGTCCGGCGGAATCTGCGACTTGATCTCTTCCAGCCGCTTCTGGATGGCGTCGGCGGTGGCGACGGTGTTGGCGTCGCCTTCCTTGTAGATCGCCAGCTCGACCGTTTCGCGTCCGGCCAGACGAATGATCGCTTCGCGCTCCTTGTAGCCCTGCCGCACGGTGGCGACATCGCGCAGGCGCACCGGCATGCCGCCGGCGACGCTGGTGGTGCTCGAGGACGAGGCGTTCTGCGCCTCCGCCGCCGCGGCCATCGATGCCGGATCGCCGCTGGCGGCGGCGACTCGCGCCATCTCCTCCATCGCGTTGGCCGCATTGCCACCGCCGGCCGCCTGCGTGGTGACGAGCATGTTGGCGATTTCGTCGACGGTGGCGAACTGGTTGACGGTACGCACGAGGAAGCGCTGCGAGCCTTGTTCCAGGCGTCCGCCGGAGACGTTGACGTTCTCCTGCTTCAGGCGGTCGATCACGGTCTCGATCGGCAGATGCAGCTGCGCGAGCTTCTGCTGATCGATGTCGACCTGGATCTCGTCTTCCAGGCCGCCGCCAACCTTGACCGCGGCCACGCCGTCCACCGGCTCCAGCTTCTTCTTCAGATCGTCGTCGGCGTAGCGGCGCAGCTCGGTGAGCCGGCGGACCGCATCGGCGTCGGTCGCCGGCGCGACCTTGCCCGACAGCGCAATGCGCAGGATCGGCTCGGTCGAGGGATTGAAGCGCAGCAGCACCGGTTCCTTCGCTTCCAGCGGCAGCTGCAACACCTCCATCTTGTCGCGGACGTCCAGGCTGGCCTTGTCCATGTCCGTGCCCCAGGCGAACTCGAGCACGACGTCACTCTGGCCGGTGCGCGAGATCGACTTCATCTTGCGCAGGTTCTTGACCACGCCGACGGCTTCCTCGACCGGCTCGGTGATCAGCGTTTCGATTTCCGCCGGCGCGGCGCCGGTGTATTCGGTGCGGACGGTGAGCGTGGGATAGCTCAGGTCCGGCAGCAGGTTCACCTTCAGCGTCGACAGCGCGATCACGCCGAACAGCAGCATGGTGATCCAGAACATCGCCACGGTGACGCGGCGACGCGTGGAGAATTCGACGAGGCCCGAGCCCGCATCCTCGGATGCGTGGGAGCCTTCGCCGTCGACGCCTTCGCGCGCGCCCTCGCTCATTGCTTGCCGTCCTTGCCCGGAGCCGAGACGGCGACGGCCTTCGCCGCCGGCACGCCGTTGATCACCTGCACGCTGCTGCCTTCGCGCAGCGCCACCTTGCCGGCCGTCACCACGGCATCGCCCAGTTGCAGGCCGCCGCGCACTTCGGTCCATTCACCATCGGTGTAGCCGACCTTGATCGGTGCGCGCACGGCCTTGCCGTTGCGGACCACGAAGACGGCGGGATCGCCCTGGTCATCGAGCAGCGCCAGGCGCGGAATCACCAGCGCGTCGGCGCGCTGGTCGTAATCGATGCGGATGCGGCCGAACATGCCCGGCTGCAACGTGCCGGCGCCTTCGAACGCGCAAACCACGCGGAACGTGCCGCTGCCGGAATCCACCACCGGCGCGACGCGGTCGACCGTGCCCTGGAAGGTCTTGCCCGGCTGGGCGTCGACCTGCATCAGCACCGGCTGTCCGGCCTTCAACGTGGCGAACTCGCGTTCGGGGACGTTGAGCGTGGCCTCCAGGCGCGAGTCGTCGATGATGCGGATGATCGGCGAGTTGATCTGCACGAAGTTGCCGGTCTTGATCGAGCGCGAGGCGATCACGCCGGAGATCGGTGCCAATACATTGGAATAGGACAGTTCGAGGTTGGCGAGGTTGTTGACCGCGCGCGCGTTCTCCAGATCGTATTTCAGCTGATCCATGTCGTTGGCGCTGATCAGCTGCTGCCCCACCAGCGCCTGCGAGCGCTTGTAGTTGGCTTCCAGCTTGCGCATCTGCGCCGCGCTCTGCGCCGCCTGCAGGCGGGCGCGGTCGGGGTCCAGGCGCACCAGCACCTGGCCTTCCTTGACGTGCTGGCCTTCCTCGACCAGGACCGCCAGCGCCACGCCGGAGGTCTTGGCCACCACCTGGGATTCGGCACGCGCCTCCAGCGGCGCGGTGCCCGTGTAGCTGGCCGCGATCGAGCGACGGCTAGCCTTGGCCACCTCCACGGGAACGGCCTCGTCGGCCTTCTCGGCGCCCGGCGCCTTGGCCTGGGCATCGCCCTCGGAGCTGCCCTTGCAGCCACCCAACAGGACCAGCCCCGCCCCCAAACAGACGGCCAGCAGGGTGCGCTGCAAGCCGCGACTCATCAGTTCCATTGCCATGTTCTCAGGTAACCCCTACGGTGTTGTAGCAAGGTATATCACCCACCCCGACGCCACATCCGCCAGAGGTCATGGTGACTGCCGGGAGGGTGTCCGCGCCGTGGCTGGTGTGCTGCTCATTCTGGAAGACCCAGGGCATGCCCCTGTTCGACCGGTCTACGCTTCGAAGATGCCAATCCGTGGACAGCGCGCCGGGTGTTTTGTTCACCCCGCGAACTGAACGAATGGCATTGAAGAAGCAGCGTCCGTCGTCTATTCCGGATGCCTCGATATATCACACCCCTGCTGCATGTTCGGATGAATGCCATGAAGCCCGCGCAACGCATGTAACAGAGCGTGGCTGCGGTCGCGTTCCTGCCTGGTTCCCGGTCGCGATGGGAATGTCTCTCCGACGTTCTCTCATCCTTAGTTTTCGCTCGTGTGTTTACGTGCGTGCCGTGCCGGTCATCGACATCGCGACGTTGCATGCGGCGAGAGATGAAGATCGGTCGAGGCGTCGAACATGGTTCCGTCATCTCTCGTCGACCGATCGCCCGCCCGCTCAACCGTGTCGCACGGCCCATCGAGCGATCCTTCGCGGCCGTGACGGGCAAGTGATCCCGCCAGCTTCCATGACGCCGACGGCATCCAGCCTCCTCATCGTCATGCGGCACCAGACAGGCGCCCGAATGCAGCCCGCCACTCTCGGTTCCAATGTCCCGATCGGCCCCTGACCCGCCCCCGCCTCTACGACCGCGTCATGACAGGCTATACTGTCGAGATTGTGCGTTGACGGGTTGCGCGGAGTCGCCGCCTATCGGCCACCCTGTCAGCCAGTTCCACTCAGCCATCCAGGATTTGCGGATACCCGACATGACGCGACCGTTGACGATCGCCGCCAGCCTTGCCTTTGCCGCGCTTTCTTTCGCGGCCATCGCCCAGAACGCTCCCGCTCCCGAACAGCCTGCCCAGCCCGCTCCCGCGGCGCAGCCCGCAGCGCCGGCCCCGGCCGCCGCCGCGAAGCCGGTCGGCTCCGCCGAGCGCGGCAAGCAGCTGACCTACACCTGTCAGGGCTGCCACGGCGTGACCGGCTACAAGAACGCGTATCCGAACTACCACGTGCCCTTCATCGGCGGGCAGTCGGAGCAGTACCTGACCAACGCCCTGACCGAATACAAGAAGGGCGCCCGCAAGCACCCCACCATGCAGGCCCAGGCCGAGAGCTTCTCGGATCAGGACATCGCCGACATCGCGGCGTTTCTTTCCTCGCTCAAGCAGTGAACCGCGCCATGACGTTCGTGTCCAAGTCCCGTCTCGCCATCGCCCTCGCCGCCTCGCTGGTCCTTGCCGCATGCTCCGGAGGCGACACGCCCGCCGAGCATTCCTCGGCCGACCGCGCCGAAGGCCACACCTCCTCGTCCGCCGGGCTGCCGGCCGGCCACACCGATGCCGGCGAGAAGCTCGCGCACACCAAGGGCAAGGCCACCGGCCAGTCCTGCGTGGATTGCCATGGCGAGGAAGGCAACAAGCCGATCGACCCCACCTACCCCAAGCTGGGTGGCCAGTACGCCGACTACATCGCCCATTCGCTCGAGATGTACCGCGATGGCGACCGCGAGCACGCGCTCATGACGCAACAGGCCAAGGATCTGACCGATCAGCAGATCGCCGACCTTGCCGCCTACTTCAGCTCGCGTGCGCGCCATTTGCGCGATCTGCACGACACGCACTGATAAAGCGTCTTGGCGCGGGACGGGACCGCATGGCCCCGTCAGCCGCAGAAATCCCAGTCCAAACATCGGGCCCCACATCGTGGGGCCTTTTTTTGACCGGGCTCCGGACTCCCACAGGGGTGGCCGGCGCGCTCTTCACGGTCAGATGCCCGCTTCCATCACTGGTCGGGGATTTCCGGCTCGACCAGCTTGCCCAGCAACACCAGCGATTCCTGCCAGCCCAGGTAGCAGAACTCGACCGGGATGGCCTCGGGCAGGTTCTCCTGCACGATGTTGATCTCCGTACCGCAGATCACTTTGCGGAACGTGATGGTGGTGGTCATCGCGCCAGGCAGATTGGGATCTTCGAAGCTGTCGGTGTAACGGATGCGTTCACCCGGCACGAGTTCCAGATACGTGCCGCCGAAACTGTGGCCGTTGCCGGTGGAGAAATTGGTGAAGCTCATCCGGTGCGTGCCACCGACCTTCGCGTCCAGCTCGTGGACCTTGCAGGTGAAGCCGTTCGGCGGCAACCATTTGGCGAGGGCATCGGCGTCGAGAAAGGAGCGATAGACCCGCTCGGGCGGGGCGTTCAGGACACGGTGGAGACGGACGGTATTGGCATTGGTGGTCATGACGATTCCTGGTGACGAGGGGAGTCCTCTTCCCTACGACGAACCAGCCTGCCTGAAATCGACATGCTCCGAATGAGTTGATTCGAATCCGGATCTCGTCGTGGATGGCGCTCCGTGACGTGGTTCCGGCCCCGCTGGGCATCGCGCGTCAGGAAACGGACTCGGGGCCGCTCCCTGACGCGGTTTTCAACGCCTGACTGCCGCGATCGGACCGGACGGCGATGCTGTTCCCATGCGCGCGCCGGCCCATCGTTCGCCTCACCAGCGATACGCCACTTCCGCCACCACGCGACGCTTGGTCCCATACCAGCAATCGCCGCGCGAGAGACACGTCGCCAGATACGTCTTGTCGGTGAGGTTCACCGCGTTCAACGAGAATCTCCATGCCCCCATGTCGTAGGACGCCATCGCGTCGAACAAGGTGTTCGACGGCGTCACGTAAGGACCGTCCGCGCCGTCCCAGGTCTTGCCGACGTAGCGCACGCCGCCGCCGATGCGCAGGCCCGGCAGCGCGGCGAAGCGATGCACCGCCCACAGCGCGGCCGAATTCTCCGGATAACTCTCGTAACGGGTGCCGTCTTCCCTGGTCGCCTTGGTGTGCGTGTAGCTGGCGATCAGGTCCCAGTTGCCGATGCTGCCGTTGGCTTCCAGTTCGATGCCCTTGGCGTCGATCGGACCGGCCTGGACAGAGTAGCCGGGGTTGAAGGGATCGGACACCAGCCGTCCCTTCTCTTCCAGCTTGTAGACCGCCGCCGTCGCCGTGAAGTGATATCCGTCCGGCATCCACTTCACGCCCGCTTCCGCCTGCTTGCCGCGGCTGGGATCGAACGTGCCGCCACCTTTCGGCCGACCGGCCACGGGCTGGAACGACTCCGCGTAATTGAAGTAAGGCGACCATCCGCCCTTCGCCAGATACACCACACCGAGATTCTTGGTCCACGCCTGTTCGGAGGAATCGTTGGTCTCCAGCCAGTCACGCCTGAGGCCGCCGACGAAGACCCAGCGCTCGTCGAGCTTGATCTGGTCCTGCACGATCATGCCCACCTGACGGGTGCGGGTATGCGTCCAGGCATCTTCGGCGGTGAACTGCGGCTCCGGACACGTCCCGTAAACCGGCGCGTAGACATCGAACGGCTCCGGACAGTAGTTGTCCGGCGAGATGCGCTGATCCGCATTGAACGCCATCGCATCCACGCCGACCAGCAGCGTGTGCCTGACGCGTCCGCTTCCCAGCCTGCCTTCCAGCAACAGATCGCTGTTGGTGATGCGCGAATGGTCGTCGCTTCCGTAGGTGAGCCGCGACAGCAGGCGCTGTTCCTCGTCCAGGTAGACGCCACCGGGATTCTGCGTCGAGAAGAAGTCCGCATAGATGGTGCGGAACCCGCCGCGCAACCGGTCGTGGCGCAAATCGTGGCGCAGGCTCCAGTTCTCGTTGAAGCGATGCTCGAACGCATAGCCGAAACGCATGCGCTCGCCGCCGTTGCGATCCCACGACGGCTCGCTGACGAAGCGATCCACCGGAATGCGCCCGCTGCGCGAGGGGTACAGCGTGCCGACGACCGGGAAGAACCCGTTGGTGTTGCGATTGCGGTCCTTCTGGTATTCGAGATAGACGGTCAGCGTATTCGCGTCGTCCGGAATCCACGTCAGCGAGGGCGAGAGGTAGCGGCGATGATCGTCCGCGTATTCGACCTGCGTCTCGTTGTCGCGCGCGAGTGCAACAAGGCGGTACAGCAGCGTGCCGTCGGCATTCAGCGGACCGGTCAGATCGGCCGCGATCTGGCGACGTTCGTCACTGCCCACCTGCACCGCGATCTCGCGTGAGGTCTCCGCCTTCGGCTTTTTGTGGACGAGATTGACCACGCCACCCGGCGCGGTCTGTCCCGCCATCACCGAGGACGGCCCGTGCATCACCTCGATGCGCTCGAAGGCGTAGGGCTCCTCACGGATCACGCCGTAGTAGCCGGTTAGCGGCAGGCGCATGCCATCGAGCAGCGTGGTGCCGGAACTGCCGCCGCGCAGCGCGAACCAGTCGCCGCGATTGTCCAGGCCGTACTGATCGGTGCGCACACCGGCGCTGTAGCGCAGCACTTCCTGCAGGTTTTGCGCGTTCTGATCGTGCATCTGCGTCGCGGTGATCACGCTGATCGCCTGCGGCACTTCGTTGAGCGGCGTGTTGGTCCTGGTGCCGGCGCTGGTGCGCTCGACGGTGTAGCCCTCGGCCTCGCCGCGCACCTGGACGGCGTCGAGCGTCTTGGCATCGGGGCGTTTGTCCGCGGCGTCATCATCGACGGCGGATTCAACGGTGGTCGATTCGGCGGCGGCCTGCAGCGAAAGCAGCAGACCGAAAGCAAGCAGGGAAAAGCGCAGGGAACGACGCGAAATTCGTGGCGTGGTCATGTCGACTCGTGGGAGGTAAGCGGCTGAAAGTGCGCTTGCCTGGCCACGAGCTGGGGACGCCCGCGCATTCTAAAGGAAGATGCGGGACTCCGGCACACCGGATCGCATCGCGATGCGCATCACATCGACGCGCATCACATCGACGCGCATCACATCGCTGCGGGCGCGCACGAAGCGGCGCGCCTGCTGCGTCATTTCTTCAAGCTGTTCTGGTCTTCCTGCAGCTCGGGCTTGAACGGAACATCCGGCGGCGGCCGCGCCTCGGCTTCCACGTCCTGCATGTTGGGATCGGTAATGCTGCACGCGCCGCCGAGCGCCAGCAGCACGACCGAACAACTGATCGATTTCGACGTGCCCGGAATCGGGATCATCACCTGCTTGATGCTGCGCCTCACCCACTCCTGCAGCAGCGTTTCGCTCGGCACCCAGAACTTGTCGAGGCTGGTCGGCTCGTAATCGAACGGCGGACGCTTGAGCCAGGTGCCATGGCGGTCGATCTTCTCGAAGTCTTCCGTGACCGTGCCTGGCGGCAAGCCGCCGCCAACCCTGCCGTCGCCGGGAATCCTCGGACTGCCGTCGGCATTGAACAAGCCACCCGGCTGTCCCGCCTGGCCGCCCGGGCGATTGCGATCGGAAAGCCCCCAATCGTCGCCACGTTTTGGCGACGGCAACGCGCCGGGCTTCGGCGAAGGTTTGGGACCGCTGCCGGCGCTCGGCGCAGGTGTTTTGGGACCGCCGCTGGCGGTGGTTGTCCCGCCTGGCGGGCGCGGCGGCGTCGCCGAAGGCGTGGTGCCCGTCGCGGGTTTTGGCTGGGGCTGAGATGTGCTCGCACTGCCGGTCTGCGTTTCCGCGGGCCGCGTGGGAGGCGTCGGCACGTCGCGCGTGGTCACGCTGCGCGTGGGCGTGGCGATCTGCGGTGTCGGTGTCGGACGCATCGGCACGTCACGCACCTGCACCGGCGTCAGCGGCGCCGGCACCTCGCGCACGCTCACATCCACCGGGCGTTGCTGGAGTTGCGGCGTCGCGATCTGCGGCGCCGGCACGTCGCGCGGCGTGATCGGCTGGATCGGCGCCGGCACTTCGACCACTTGCACATCGCGCGACGGCATCCCGAGTTCGGGCGTGCGGATGGTGGCCTGCGGCACGTCCACCGGCGGTGCCGGCGGCAGGACGAAGGTCTGGTCGGGTGTCGGCGTTTCGGTGACCTGCAGCGGTTGCTGCACCGCCGCCGCGGGCGTCTCGGGAGTCGGTGGTGTCGGCGTCGTGGCGGCGGGCGGCGGAGACGCGCTGGCCTGTTGCGGCGCCTGCTGCGTCGGCGTCGGCTTGGGTTCGGCCTGCGCCGCGCTCGGCGCCGGCTCCTGATTGGGTTCGCCCTGCGGCGAACCACCGCCCTGCTCCTCCGGCGTGCCGGTGCCGATGTACTCGACCTGGATCACTTCCTCGCCTTCACGCGCCGCCTCCGTCGGCAACGCCATGAAACGAACGTAGGCGAGATAGATCAGACACGCCGCGAAGAACAAATGCACCAGCAGCGTGATCACGATCGCGGTGATGCGCACTCCGCGGTCGTCCTCGCTGGCGGGATGCCATTGCTGGCGCCACAACGTGGTGAAGGCCTGCCAGCGGTTGAGCTCGCCACTCGCGCGTGGTGGCAGCGCCGGCTCGCGCGCGAGGAAAATGGCGAGGACGGCTTCCACCGTGGCGCCGGTGATCGCGCCGACGCGTTCGCGCATCGACGCGAACCACGCCGCCCATCCCGGCGGGAATTCCCCCGGTGGCATGGAATCGTCGCGCAGACGGCTGCGCAACGCTTGGATCAGTTCGGCGGAGGAAAACACTCGTGTCGTCCCCGCTCGTATCAGGCAGCGCCCGTGGGCCTACTCACGCCGTACCGTTCCGGGCGATGTAAGGCGCCTGCCCGGTGTCGTGATCGGTGGCGTCGCGAACCGCGGTCACGCCCGGCACCCGGGTCAGCAGCGTCTTCTCGATCCCCTGCTTCAGCGTCACGTCGGCCATGCCGCAGCCGTGGCAGCCGCCGCCGAAGCGCAATACCACCACGCCATCGGCTGTGACTTCCTGCACCGCCACGTTACCGCGATGCTGCGCCAGTTGCGGATTGATCTCGTGCTCGACCGTCCAACGCACGCGTTCGACCAGCGAGGCCGATTCGGCCGGCGCTTCGCCTTTGATCTTCGGCGCGCGAATCTGCAACTGCCCGCCCGTCGCCTGCGTGGCGTAATCGATCTCCGCGCCGTCGAGGAACGGCACGCTGGGCGCATCCAGCCACAGCGTGAAGCCTTCGCAGTCGATCGCCCACTCGTCGCCCTGCAGATCACGCTGTTCGGCGAACTCGAGCCGCACGTCCGCCTTCGGCGTGCCGGCATGCATCGCCGCCAGCCTTACACCGAGGCCAGGAATGGCCTCGCGCTCGATCAGCTTGCGGAAATGTGCCTGGGCGGTTTCGGAAATATTAATCATCGTCGTATTCTAGCGGGCAGTAGAGATTACGCTCACCCGAACACCGGTCTCCCGTCGCCGTTTGCGCCGGTCGTTCATCCTGCACACAGTCAGGCTCGCCGGAACCGCTCATGACCGACCTCACCTCCGAGATTGCCCAACTCGCCCAAACCCATTGCGTCCCGCGCAAAGGCGCCGCGCACAAGCTGGACGCCGCCCGCGCCAACGCATTGTTAACGCAACTGCCGGGCTGGGAACTCGTCGAGGACGGCGCGGCCATCGTCAAGACCTTCAAGTTCGACGACTACTACCACACGATGTCGTTCGTGAACGCGCTGGCGCACGTGGCCAACCGCGAGGACCATCACCCGGATCTCGGCGTCCACTACAACCGCTGCGTCGTGCGCTACTCCACCCACGATGTCGGCGGATTGAGCGAGAACGACTTCATTTGCGCGGCGAAGGCCGAGGTGCTGGCTTCCTGATCCATCGAGTCACGTGAAGCCAGCCTTCCGCTCCAGCACAAGCTTCGAAGAGAATCCCATGGATAGGAATGGACAATCCCCGACACCGAGTCATCCGATGATGCGATTCAAGCGCGCCTGGCAGGCAATGGTCGTCATTGGAATCGCGGGATGCTTCACGTGCAGCTACGTCCATGCGCAAAATCGCTTGCCACCTCCACCCGGAGGATTGGGAAGCGAAGCATGGGCTTCCGTGGACATCCAGTCGAAGAACTCCAACCCACCCGTCTATCCGCCAGACGCGCTTCGTGACGGCATCGAAGGAACCGTGGTCATCATCGTCAAGGTCGACGAATACGGAAAATTCTTGGAGGCAACTGTTAATCGCTCCTCCAAGAATCGTCAGCTCGACCGGGCTGCCTTGGAGGCGGCTCAGCACTGGCAATACAATCCCGACTTCATTGATGGGATCCCAAGGAGCGGCAGTGTACGCATCCCGGTGGATTTCGATCTGGAAGAATATTGGAAGACCCATCCCGACGCGACATCGGAGCAGGCGAAATCGTTCTATCCGCCGGCCCGATAGCTATAGGCGATCCAGCACTTCGACCAGCTCCGGTGCCAGCGGCGCGTTCAGCACATACGACGCCTTGCCGCCATCGAGCGCGAACTCCAGCGAGGCGGCATGCAGGAACATGCGTTTCAGCCTGACCTGCTCGCGCAAGCGCGCGTTGACCGCCGCATCGCCGTACTTGTCGTCGCCGGCGACGGGATGACCGATGTGCCTGGCATGCACGCGGATCTGGTGCGTGCGTCCGGTCTCGATCCGCACCTCGCAATAAGAATGTCCGCCGCGGCGCTCCAGCACCTTGAAATGGCTGAGCGAGGGCTTGCCGGCCGCGTTGACCTGCACGTGCCGCTCGCCGCCCTGGCGCAGGCCGATGTGCAGGGGCGCATCGACACTCATCACGCCATCCGGCATGCGTCCGACCAGCAGGGCCAGATAGCGCTTGGCGATGCCGCCCTCTTCGCGCATCAGCGCCTGCAGTTCGGCCAGCGCCGAACGCTTCTTGGCGATCACCAGCAGGCCGGAGGTATCCCGGTCCAAACGATGCACCAATTCCAATGACTGATTGGGCCGCAGCGCGCGCAAGGTCTCGATCGCGCCAAAACTAATCCCGCTGCCGCCGTGGCTGGCGACCCCGGATGGCTTGCTGATCGCCAGCAGCCGCGCATCCTCGAAGACGATGCTGGCCTCCATCGCCTCCAGCAGCCCCCGGGCCGGCGTGCCCTTGTCCGCCGCCTCGCCCAGGCGCACCGGCGGGATTCGCACCTCGTCCCCGCCCTGCAGCCGCGTATCGGCTTTGGCGCGGCCGCCGTTCACCCGCACCTGGCCGCTGCGGACCAGCTTGTAGATCAAGGATTTGGGCGCGCCCTTGAGCTGCCCCAGGAGGAAGTTGTCGAGGCGCTGCCCGTCGCGGTCGTCGGCCACGCGGACCAGGCGAACACCACCGGGTGATGAAGCGGAAGAAGCTGAATGGGCCATCGATGCTTTTCGTCTGCTACACTCGCGAGGCGAGGTAAGGTTCTGATTTCGCAGGGAGTTACCGCCGTGTGCCCACAGGCACGCCGGCGAGGGCCGAAAGCCCGCCTCCCCGCGGATAGGTCCGCGCGACATCACTGCCCCCGGGGCATTGATGTTAACAGCGACGGCCCAGCGGCTCCGCGCTTCGTCGGATGGTCATCCCATTCGCGCTGAACATGTCCCGCGTGGCGCAAGCTCTGCCTTGAACGGCATGAGCCGAAGCCGCCGGCCCTGTAACACTTTATGTAACAAGCGCTCCCGCGGCCCGCCGTGGTGTTGTAGCGCTGGATGGCAAACCGATCGCCGCTGCGCTTGCGCGGCCGGCGGTCAGGCCGGTTCCAATAGGCCGATCCAGGCGTCACGCCAAGGCGTTGCCGCGTGCCCTGCCCCCGGGCAGGAGGAAGCGCGCGAGGAACGCAACAATGAAACGCATGCTGATCAATGCCACGCAGGCTGAAGAACTGCGCGTGGCTATCGTCGATGGACAGACGCTTTACGACATCGACATCGAACAACCGTCCAAAGAACAGAAGAAATCCAACATCTACAAGGGCCGCATCACCCGGCTCGAACCCTCCCTCGAAGCCGCCTTCGTCGAATACGGCGGCGAGCGCCACGGCTTCCTGCCGCTGAAGGAAATCTCCCGCGACTACTTCCAGTCCGGCGTCGACCATCACAAGGCCGGCATCCGCGAACTGCTGCGCGAGGGCCAGGAAATCGTGGTCCAGGTCGACAAGGAGGAACGCGGCAACAAGGGCGCTGCCCTGACCACGTTCATCTCGCTGGCCGGCCGCTACATGGTGCTGATGCCGAATTCGCCCACCGCCGGCGGCGTCTCGCGCCGCATCGAAGGCGACGACCGCGCCGCCCTCAAGGAGGCGATGGACAAGCTCACCATCCCCGACGACATGGGCGTGATCATCCGCACCGCCGGCGTCGGTCGCGATGCCGAAGAGTTGCAGTGGGATCTCGACTATCTTCTGTCGATCTGGAAGGCCGTCGCCGACGCTGCCCTGTCCAAGCCGTCGCCGTTCCTGATCTACCAGGAATCGCGCCTGATCATCCGCGCCCTGCGCGACTACATGCGCTCGGACATCGGCGAAATCCTGGTCGACACCCCGGAGATGTACGCCGAGGCCAAGGAATTCGTCGAGCAGGTGATGCCGCACAACCTGCGCAAGCTCAAGCACTACACCGACGACACGCCGCTGTTCAACCGCTTCCAGATCGAATCCCAGATCGAGAGCGCCTACGAGCGCACCGTGCGCCTGCCCTCCGGCGGCGCGCTGGTGATCGACCAGACCGAAGCGCTGACCGCCATCGACGTCAACTCGGCGCGCGCCACCAAGGGCGGCGATATCGAAGAGACCGCGTTCAACACCAACCTCGAGGCGGCCGACGAAGTGGCCCGCCAGATGCGCCTGCGCGACCTCGGCGGCCTGGTGGTGATCGACTTCATCGACATGACCTCGAACAAGCACCAGCGCGAGGTCGAGAACCGTCTGCAGAACGCCCTGCGCTTCGATCGCGCGCGCGTGCAGCTCGGCCGCATCTCCAAGTTCGGCCTGATGGAAATGTCGCGCCAGCGTCTGCGTCCGTCGCTGGGCGAATCCAGCCAGATCGTCTGCCCGCGCTGCGAAGGCCACGGCCGCATGCGCAGCATCGAATCGCTGTCGCTGTCGATCGTCCGTCTCGCCGAAGAGCATGCGATGAAGGACAACACCGGCCAGGTGCTGGTGCAGGCGCCGGTGGAGATCGCCAACTACCTGCTCAACGAGAAGCGCCGCGCGCTCGCCGAGATCGAACAGCGCCACGACGCGCCGATCGTCATCGTCGCCGACGAGCAGCTGCACACGCCGCACTACGAAGTCACGCGCCTGCGCGAGAACGAACTGACCGAGGAAACCGCCAAGCCCAGCTACCAGCGCGGCACGCCGCGCCGGCTCGCGACCATCGCACTGACCAAGGCCAACCTCAACGTTCCGGCCGCGCCCGTGGTGAAGAACGTCAAGCCCACGCAGCCCGCGCCTCTGCGCGAGCCGCGTCCGGCGCCGCCGGCACCGGTGCCCGCACCGGCTCCGGTCGCGGCCGTTCCGCAGGTCGCGCCGACCAGTGGTGGCCTGATCGGATGGCTGAAGGGCCTGTTCGGATCCGAGCCCGCGCCTGCGCCCGCGCCGGCACGGACGGATGCGCAAACGCGCGGCGATCGCAATGACCGCGGCAATCAACAGCAGCGCCGTGATCAGCGCGCTGGCAAGCAGCAGGGCCGTGATCGCGACCGCGATCGTGGCGATCGCAACCGCCGCGACGAAGCGCGTGGCGGTGGCGAAGCGCGCCAGCAAAACGTGCAGCCTTCCGGCCAGCCGGCCTCGCAGGGCCAGCAAGGCAAGGGACAGCAGAAGCAACCGCAGCAGAACAAGCCGCAGCAACAGCCGCGCCCGCAGCAGCAGAAGCAACCGCAGGCGCCGCAACAGCAGAACGCCCAGAAGCAAAACGCGCAGAAGCAAAACGACGAGCTCCGCAAGGACGCTCCCGTCGCCGCTGCGGCGCAAGCCCCCGCCGAGAGCGTCGAAAAGCCCGTCAAGGCGCATGCCGCAGAGCCGGCGGTGATCGCGGCCACCGCCATCGCCGCCGAGCAAGCCCTGGCGACTCCACCCGCGACTGCCGTCGCCACCGATGCCGCGCAGCCAGCTTCCAGTGCCGAAGCGCAGCAGGAAAAAACAGAAAGTGGCGAAGCCGGTGGCCGTCGCCGCCGCGGTCGTCGTGGTGGCCGTCGTCGTCGTCGCGGTGGTGAAGCCGCGGCCGGCACGGGTGCCGCAGCGGACGAGATTGCGGACGATATCGGCGCCGGCGAAGAACTCGAAATCGGCATGGACCGTTCACAGCCCGAGTTCGATTTCGACGACGAACCGGATGCTCCTGCACCTCGCGCGTCCGCCGAACAGACGCCCGCGCCGATCAAGCAAACGATCGATGCCGACGTCGCGCAGGCGCCTCGATGGGAGGCCGCTCCGGCGAACGCGCCTTCGGAGCCGACCACTCCGGTCATCGCCATGTCCGAGCCCATCGAAGCTGGTCACACGCCCGCCTCGGTAGCGCCCGTGGAAGATACGACGCCCGTTCGCGAGTCCATCGCGTCGACCCCGTCCTGGACTTCCGCTCACGTGGAACCGGTCGAAATCGCGCCCGCAACTTCTTCAGCGGCATCGACGGAAGCGACGACGGCACCGGCCGTAGAAATACCTGTCCCAGAAGCACCAGTCGCGGAAACATCGGCTGCAGAAGCACCGATCGCGGAAGCGCCGAGCGTTGAAGCCCCCACTGTCGATGCACCGATCGTGAAAGCGCCCGTTGCCGAAGCCCCAGCTGTGGAACAAGTCGTCAATGAAACAACGACATCGTTCGACAGCACATCCTCACCGGCACCCGCGCATGAGGATCAGCCCACGACGGATCGCGCCGCCACGGAACCTCGCATGGCCGGTCTCTTCGACGTGAGCCCCCTGCCCGCCCCGGTGGTCGAACCGACGACCCTGGAGACGCCCGCGGAAGCCGTGCGCAACGGCGCCAACGACGACGATCAACCGCCGACCTCGCGCAGCGCGTAAACCTCCAAGCACCATCAAGCCGGCCCGATCACATCGGGCCGGTTTTTTTTCGGCCGTGGCAAAGCAGCGGCGCGACAGTCAGATCAGATCGATAACGACAGACGTCTGATGCAAGCGCCTAAAACGCCTGCGCGGGATCGTTGAGCCCGTACTGTCCGGCCAGTCGCGCGAGCGCGATGTTGTCCTGGATCGCCAGCTTCTCGAACAGCCGCGCCTTGTGCGTGTTGACCGTCTTCGCGCTCAGGCTGAGCTTCTTGGCGATGTCCTCCTGTCGCAGCCCTTGCAGCAGCAGCATCGCCACTTCCAGTTCGCGCGGAGACAAGGCATCGAATGGCGTGCCATCGCCGCCAAGGCCGGACAACGCCAGTTTCTGCGCAACACTATTGGCGAGATAGCGCTTGCCGCGCGCCACGTCGCGCACCGCACGGACCAGTTCCGCGGAATCACCGCCCTTGCCCACGTAGCCGGACGCGCCCGCTTCGATCACGCGCTTCGGAATCGGCCCGTCCTCCAGCACCGACACCACCACCACGCGCGTGCCGTGATCGCCCTTGACGATGCGCTCGGTCACTTCCATCCCGCTCACGCCCGGCAGATGCAGATCGCACAGCACCACGTCCGGTTTCAGCTTGCGGATCAGCGGCAAGGCCTCCTCGCCGCTGGCGGCTTCGCCGATCACTTCGATGTCGGCTTCGCCGGACAGGATCATGCGCATGCCGGTTCGCACCAAGGCATGGTCGTCGACCAGAAACACGCGGATGGTCATGCTGCTCCCCTGCCCCCAAAATTCCTGCAAATCAGGCTAACACGCATTTTCATGCTCGAAGGTGAAGACGGAGTCAGCGAAATGACGCATCCAGAATCATCATCAGCACGAAGCCCAGGATCAAACCGCCGGTGGCGAAGGCTTCGTGTCCCTTGCGATGAGATTCTGGAATGATCTCATGACTAATCACGAATAACATCGCGCCCGCCGCGAACGCCAATCCCCACGGCAACAACGGCATGGAATACCGGATCACGATGGCGCCGAGCACGGCGCCGACCGGTTCGATCAATCCGGATGCCATGCCGATCAACACCGATGTCCTGCGCCGATAACCGGCCGCCACCAGCGCCGCGGCGACGACCAGGCCTTCGGGAATGTCCTGGATCGCGATGCCCGTCGCCAACGCGCCGGCACGCGCCTCGCCGATGCCGGCATAGGCCACACCAATCGCCAATCCCTCGGGCAGGTTGTGCAACAGGATCGCGAAGACGAACAGCCAGGCGCGCCGCAGCGTCGTGCTCGACTGCCACTCCCGGCCCTTGATGAAATGCTCGTGCGGCAGGAAGCGCTCCACAGCCAGCAATGCCGCCGCGCCGAGCAGGATGCCGCCGCCCACGACGAAACTCGAACTCCACGCGCCGATGCCCTGCGCCTTCGCCGCGTCGATGCCCGGCACGATCAGCGAGAACGCGCATACCGCCAGCATCACGCCCGCGCCGAAACCGAACAGGCTGTCCTGCACGCGCTCGGAGACGCGTTGCGGAAATGCCACCGGCAGCGCGCCGAGCGCGGTCGCCGCCGCCGTCATCAATCCGGCGAGCAGCGCATTGAAGACTGGGGCCGGATATTCGGTTTGCAGGTGCTGCCATCCCATCTGCAGCGCCGCGAACAAGCCGAACACCACGATGCCGAAACCGAGCAAACGGCGCAGCGCGGCAGCGGGTGGCAGATTCGGCGTATGCATGCGGCCAATCTCACCACATCGCCGATGCGTCTGGATAGACGCCATGTCGTGCGCGCGTGTCGATCACGTCCGCAACAAGGCGACGATGCATCGTATCCAGCATCTCGACATGCATGCCAGTTCGCGCATGCCATTTCATGCGTCGGGCCAGGCGATCCCGAGCATCTCGTCCAGCGTCTCCGACACGAAATCGCTCAACGACTGCGGGTGTGCGAATGAGGAAAACTTGCCGTCGAGCGCGAGATGCGCGAATCCATGCACGGTCGACCAGGCATTGAGCACCATCGCACGCAACACCTTCGGGTTCGCGCTTTTGTCGGCGCCGAGATAGATCCGCATGCTGGTTTCGAGTTCGGCCAGCGCGGCGCTTCCGATCGATTCCAGACGTTCGTTGTCTGGCTGCAGCAAGTCGTGACGGAACATCAACTGGAAACGTCCCCGATGCGCGAGCGCGAAGCGCACGTAGGCGACGCCTTGCGCGCGCAGCCGGGCACCGGGCATCGATGCCATCTCGCCCGCTTCGTGCAGTGCATGGCGCAGGCCATCGAACCCCAGAATGGCGACCTCGGTCAGCAGCCCGGCCGTGCTGCCGAAGTGATGCGCCGGCGCTCCCGCGGACACGCCCGCCCTGCGCGCGGCCTCCCGCAGCGAAAACCCTTCGGGGCCACGCTCTTCCAGGATCTGGTCCGCCGCCACGATCAGAGCGTCGCGCAGCGCGCCGTGGTGATAGCTGTCGCGGGAGCCGCCAGAGCAGCCGGACGAGGAAGGTTTCATTGCCACCATCTCGATCTATACATCGTTCAAATTATCTGCCATGATGCAATTTAACACTGTTTAGATTCCTCCCGAAGATCCAGTGGGCGCCCCGACGCCCCCGAACTCCAGATCGAGACCATGATGACGCCCTGGACCGCCGAAAACATCCTGGACCAATCCGGACGCACCATCCTCGTCACCGGCGCCAACAGCGGCCTCGGTTATGTCACCAGTCTCGAACTCGCCCGGCGCGGCGCGCGCGTCCTGATGGCGGTCCGCGACGAGGCCAAGGGCCGGCAGGCCGCCGAACGCATTCGATCCCAGGTGCGTGGCGCTCGGCTGGACGTGCGTCTGCTCGATCTTGCCGATCTGGATCAGGTCAAGGCCTTCGCGCACAGCCTGCTCGCCGAACGCACGCCCCTCGATGCGCTCGTGAACAACGCGGGCATCATGATGCCGCCGCGCTCGCTCACGCGGCAGGGGTTCGAGTTGCAGTTCGGTGTCAATCACCTCGCCCACTTCGCGCTGACCGGACTGCTGCTCGAACGATTGAAAGCGGGTCGTGATCCGCGTGTGGTCACGGTGTCGTCCGATCTGCACAAGCGTGGCGCGATTCATTTCGACGATCTCGACGGCGCCAAGCATTACGGACGCGTGGCGTTCTACGCACAATCGAAATTCGCCAATGTCCTGTTCGGCCTGGAACTCGATCGCAGGCTGCGATCGGCCGGACTGCCGATCCGCAGCATCCTTGCGCATCCCGGTTATTCAGCGACCAACCTGCAACGCAGCGGACCGACCGGCCTGCTTCATCTCTTCATGCGCGTCGGCAACCGCCTGCTGGCGCAAAGCGCCGAAATGGGTGCGCTGAACCTGCTTTACGCGGCGACCGCGCCTGATGTCGAAGGTAGCCAGTTCATCGGCCCGGACGGGCGCAACGAGAAGAAGGGGCATCCCACTTTCGTCCAGCCCGTCGCCGCGGCACGGGATATCGAGCTCGCACGAAAGCTCTGGACGCTTTCGGAACGCCTCACTGGCGTATCGCCCACCTTCTGAAAACCACGGGAACCGCATCCGATGTCCACCGCCGACTTCCTTCCCTTCTTCCGCGCCTGGATCGCCAGTCCGTTGCAGATCGCCGCGGTGGCGCCATCAGGCAACGCGCTCGCGGAACTCATCACGAGTGAAGTTCAGCCGCGATCCGGCGCCGTTCTCGAACTCGGCGCGGGCACCGGTGCATTCACGCGCGCGTTGCTGGCCCGCGGCGTCGACGAGAGCGCCCTCACCCTGATCGAATCGGCGCCCGATTTCGCGCATCTGCTCGAGCACCGGTTCCGTGGCGCGCGCGTTCTGCGGATGGATGCCGCCCGTCTCCGTCTCGCCCAGGACAGGATTTTCGAAGACGCGCCGGTCGGCGCCATCGTCAGCGGGTTGCCGCTGCTCTCCATGCCCGCGCGCAAGGTGATCGCGATCCTCGCCGGCGCCTTCGGCTATGCCCGACCGGGGGCCGCGTTCTACCAGTTCACCTATGGGCCGCGCTGCCCGGTGTCGCGTGCGGTGCTGGACCGCCTCGGCTTGAAGGCAACCCGCATCGGCGGAACCCTGTTCAACGTCCCGCCCGCCGCCGTCTATCGGATTTCGCGGCGCACGCCGTTCCGCTTTCCGGTGCTCTGAGCCCATCCCGGCGGGATGGAACCGCTTCGAGAGTCTCCCCGTCTCCCCTGATACCGGCGTTTCTCACAGGCGCGCGATACGGATGGGTGTCGCGCTTCCAGGGATTGCTTACACTGGGCCTGCTACAGGGGGGAATACCATTGAAGTACGACAAAAGCGTCTTGGCGCGCCGCGAGGTGACCTACGTCGCGACCCATTTCTCGGACGGCTCGGTATCGCTGGACTGCCACTACGCCGGCGATGTCGAACTGACCGGCGACGGCTCGCCGGAACATCCCCTGCGCGCCCTGCTCTCCGGTGAGCAAAAGATCGCTGAAGAATTGCGGGGTGCGCTGCAGCGGGTTTCCGACGAATACGACGACAGGGGCTGCGTCGGCTGCGGCAGGATCAGCGCGCAGACGCTGACGTTCGTGCGCCTGCTGCTCTCCGTCGCGAAGGGCGAAGCCCCATAACGCTCCCTGCCCGACCCGCCCGACCAAGGCGGCCATTCACGAAACCTTCGTCGAACTCGGCACCGCCGCGCCTCCGTTTCACGGCCCGCCGACGGCTTTTCGTGCAAAACGGCGGCTCGGGGGATTCGGCTGAGGACACCACTCTGACCGTTGGCGCCGACGCCTATCCACAGGCGTAAAATGTGATAATCGTCACTTATTGGGCCGCGCTGTCAGTAATGGAAAGAACTGGAAACCTGCTCGCTCCAACCTGGGCAGTCATTTCGTCGTGCTGGTCCCGTCCCACGCCATCGAAGCCGGCGTGACGACGTGCTGATCCGTCAGACCATCCTGTACCTCCCCGCCCAGCTGCTGGGGCCGCTGGCACAGCTCGCGGCCATCGTGTTGTGGACACACTGGCTCGATCCCGACGCGTTCGGCCTGTTCACACTGGCCATGGCGGCGCAGGAAGCGGTCTATCTGTTGCTGCTGTCGTTCTGGTCCTACTTTCTGCTGCGATTCCTGCCCAGCGCCGACGCCGCCTTGCGGCAGCGAATGGACGTCATCGAAACACGGCTCTTCCTCGCCAACGCGATGCTGCAGGCCGCGGCATTGCTGATGCTGATGCGCTACGTCATGCACGAGTGGCCCAGCCGCGAATTGCTGTGCGTCCTGTTCGCCTTCTCTTTCACCCGTTCGTACTGCACGCATCTGGCCGAACGCGCCCGGGCCGATGGCACGGTCGGCACCTATACCATCTTGCAGACCGTCGGACCGGTGGGCGGTCTGCTGATCGGCGTGATCTGGGCCAATCTGGCAACGGTGCAGCCGGTGCATGTCCTGGCTTCGTATACCGTTGCCCAGGCGATTTCCCTGCTCCTGGCATTTCCCAATCTGCGCATGCGTCTGCGCCTGCGGGCTGCCGACCCGGCCACATTGCATCACGCCTATCGCTACGGATTGCCGCTGGCCGCCAGCGGTCTGCTCGCATGGGTGCCTGGCAACGGCAGCCGCTTCGTGGTGGAGCACGAACTGGGCATCGCCGCAGTGGGCATGTTCTCGGTGGGCTGGACGCTGGGACAGCGCGCCTGCTCGTTCGCCGCGATGCTGGTCACGGCGGCCGCGTTTCCCCTCGCCTTGCGGCTGGAAGCCAGCGGTGCGCGTGATCGGGCAATGCATCAGCTGGCCTTGAACGGAGCACTGTTGTGCAGCGTCCTGTTACCGACGGCCGCGGGACTGATCCTGTTGACGCCCGCGCTGACGCAGGTCGTGGTGTCCGAACCTTATGTGGCGGTGACGCTCGATATCCTGCCTTTGGCGACGCTGGCGGGCCTGATCAAGAACCTGCGCAGCCATTTCGCCAACCAGGCTTTCCTGCTAGCCCAAAAAACCAATTGGACGCTGGCGCTCGATGCTCTGGAAACCCTGCTTTTCCTGATCGGCGCCGCTATCGGACTGCGTGTTCTCGGATTGGTGGGCGCGGCCTGGGGAGCGCTCGTGGCAGTGTCGATCGGCGCTCTGCTCGCCTTTGTCATCGCCATCAGAAAATTGAAGATGCCTTTCCCGCACAAGCATCTGCTCCGCATCGCCCTGGCCACTCTGGTCATGTCGATCGTTCTATACGCACTGCCTTCCATGTCCAACTGGGGGCCACTGCTCGCGATCGTCTTTCTGGGCGGCTTGATATACCTGGGTGTACTTGCGCTGGGATACCGGGGGCATCTGAGCAAGCTGCGAGCGTCCTGACAACGGCATCAAACCACCACATGCATCAAGGGGACCGGATCAGCGATGCCGATGGATCGCCTGGTTTCTTCGGAACTTGAAGGCTCATAGCTCATAGCAAAGGTCACGACCATGCCGCACACCTTGGCAAGCGCAGGCTCATCGAAATCGTGGCGGGGGATGCGCAGCGCGCATTCGGAAGTGTCCAATCCCTATGTCGCCACGATCGATACCGCGCCTGATGTGGCGATCGCGCGTTGGCGCGACTGGATCGCCTCCGGTGCCGTGGTCGGCCCGTTCCAGACCCCGCAATGGCTCGAAGCCTGGTATGCCACCCTTGGATCACAGCCTGGTCGGCATCCCTTGTTCGCCAGTATTTCGCGACGTGACGATGGCCGCGTCCTGCTGGCCCTGCCCTTGTTGTCGTATCGCGTCGACGGACTGCATCGGATCGAATTCGCCGACCTTGGCGTGACTGACTACACCGCGCCTCTTCTGGCTCCCGGATACTCCGATGATGCCGAACATGTGCGCGCCATGTTCTCCGCACTGCGCCGCGCCTTGCCGCACGCGGACGTGTTCCGCATAGACAAGATGCCGGCCGTCGTGCGCGGCCATCCCAATCCATTGCTACGGCTGAAGGGGGCGCGCCCGTCGCCCATGTTCGGAAACCTCGTCACGATCGATCAGGATTTCGATGCCTGGCGCTACAGTCGCGAGAAGACCCACCGCAAGGAGTTGGAACGCTCCTGGCGTGTCTTCACCCGGCATCCGAACGCCGGATTCCATCTCGTGACCGAACCTTCCGAGGCAATGCACGTCATGGACGCACTCGAGGCCTATCAGCGCGGCGCGATCATCGGCAAGGGCTGGACTTATAAACTCGATGAACCCGACTATCGCAATTTCTATCTCCGCCTGATCGCGGATGGCCTGGCGACTGGCGACACTGTACTAAGCGCGCTGAAGGTCGGCGACGAAGTCATCGGCGCCCTACTCGGTGTGCGCACCGGTGATTACTACGCAATGATCCGGATCGGCAACGCTGGCGGCGAATGGCGGAACTGCTCGCCCGGCCGGCTGGTGATCGAACGCACGATGGCGGCGTTGCATGCACAAGGCGTGCGCCATTTCGACTTCACCATCGGCGATTACGCCTACAAACGCGGATTCCAGCCCGATCGGCTGCCGCTCCATGAAATCGCCATTCCCTTGTCCCGGAGAGGTGAGATGCACGTTGCCTTTACAAGGCTCGCACGCAACCTGAAACGTTTTGTCAAAGATAGATGGCCCCTCAGGAAGGGCATGTGACTGTTGGCGCGCGTTGAGCACGAATCATTGCCCTCCCTCTTCCTGACGGCTATTCCGACATATGAACTCCTCGATACCTGATTCTCCGTTGACGACATTGGGGCCAGACTCCACTTCACTCTGGCAGGAAGCGCCATTGTTGTTCCAGCACAACCTGCATCTCGATCCACGCTTGAGCCGGCAAGCATTAGGCGCAGCGATTGAACGCTACCCGCGACAGCACTACTCCATTATCGCAACGGGCGAACAGGGGAAAGACAGCAAACGCATCTGGCGTGAAGGTGATTTTGGCCAACTGACTGGCGATCAGGTACTCGAAGCGATCACTCATGGCCGCCTATGGCTGAATCTACGCAACAGTCAGGCGGTCCTTACCGAGCTTGCCGATGTACTGCCTCGGCTTTTTTCGGAAGCCCATGCATTGGAGCCACCTTATGCCAGTTTCGGGCACCGCATGGGAATTCTGGTGTCCTCGCCCGGCGCCCAAGTCTATTACCACGCCGACCTGCCTGGCCAAGGCCTGTTGCAGTTGCATGGCAGGAAGCGGATCTATCTCTATCCGCCACGGCCGCCATTCATCACTCCCGAAGGACTCGAGAACATCGCACTCACGCAACTCGAGGTTGGGTTGCACTACGATCCACGCTTCGACAAGGACGCCAAAGTATTCGATCTCGAGCCTGGACAGGGCCTATTCTGGCCCCTCAATGCCCCGCATCGCATCGAAAATCACGACTGCCTCAATATCTCCATGACCGTGGAGTACGACACTCCCGAGATTCGTCGCAGGCACATGGTCAATCTCGGCAATGCCATCCTTCGCAACCATTTCGGCCACGCCCCCCGAAGCCGGAATCTCAGCGGACTGTCGTTCTATGCCAAGGCGATATTGCAGGCATCATGGCGACGAAGCGGGTTGCTTCATTCACTGCGGAAATCAGTCCGTCCTGTCGATTTCAAGCTTGATCCGGAACGGCCAGGTCAAATCATCGATCTCGCATGAACATCGATGAGAAGCCTGTCGTTACAGAAAAGAATTGACTGACATAGCCGTGAGCACAAGCGGACGGCCCGATCTCTACCCGCAATACCCATTGGGATGCATCGACTGCCAACGCCACGCATCCTCGCACATGCTGTCCAGATCATGCTCCGCCTGCCATTCCAACAGACGTTTTGCAAGCGCAGGTGAAGCGAAGCATTCGGCGACATCACCAGGTCTTCGCGCCCGCATGGCTACCGGAATGGAGCGGCCACTCGCACGCTCGAAAGCGGCGACGACTTCCAGCACGCTGTAGCCGCGCCCGGCGCCGAGGTTGACGGTGAAGCTATTCCCACCTTTCTCAAGGTAATCGATTGCCCGCACATGCGCGCGCGCAAGATCGACGACATGAATGTAGTCGCGAACCCCGGTGCCGTCCCGCGTCGGGTAGTCATTGCCAAAGATGTCGAGGTGCGGTCGCTTCCCGACTGCCACCTGGCAGATGTAAGGCATCAGATTGTTCGGAGGGCCGTTCGGATCCTCACCGATCAGACCGCTATGGTGGGCACCCACTGGATTGAAATAACGCAGCGTCGCTGCCTTAAAGGATGAATTCGCGGCACAGAAGTCACGGATCATGTCTTCGGCCACCAGCTTGGTCCGTCCATACGGATTGGCGACTTGCAGATCTGCGGATTCCGGAATCGGACACGTCTTCGGAGCACCGTAGACGGTCGCTGACGAACTGAACACAAGCTTCTCGACACCCGCCCGCGCCATTTCCTGCAACAGCACGATCGTGCCGGAAATATTGTTTTCGAAATACCGCAATGGTTTTTCGCAAGATTCCCGCACCGACTTCAATGCCGCGAAATGAATGACCGCATCGAAATGGTCATTCGAAAATATTCGCGCCATCGCCGCGGCGTCACAAACATCCGCACAAACGGACTTCACCCCTCTCCCGAGGATGCGCTCGACACCACGCAACGCCAGTGGTGATGAATTGACATGATTGTCAAGCACGACGACATCATGTCCGCCCGCAGCAAGCTCGACCACGGTATGCGAGCCGATATATCCCGCTCCGCCGCATACCAGGACCATCATGGACGTTCAGAGCCCAATGAGCCTGCCGCGCGCCGCTTCGATCCACGACCACCACCACCAGGCAACAGAAGCATGCCCAGCACGGAATTACGCTTGGCGATTTCGTATATCACCAGCGGCAGCAGGCATCCGGCCAGATACCCCAAGACCGCCGCCGCGACGTCGTTATGCAGATACCTCGAAAGAAGCTGGACGGCCAGATGCTGTATGTAGAGATGGAACAGCAGGATGAAAATCGTGCCTGACCCGATGTACGCCACCACGTCTCGGCACATCGAGAAGCGCGCGATCAGTGCCGACACCCCCAGCACCAGATAGCTACCGGCATATGCCTCGATCGTCGACAGGAAGATATCGTCATAGATACGGCAATTGAGATCTGTGGTGGCATCAAAGAAAGCGTGCGACGCGAAGAAAACCGCCAGCGCCACAGTGAACCACAAGCCATTGAACTGAAACGATCTTGCTTTTTCTCCGAACAGATACCCGACCAGGACGTAGGAAGACGTGATCGGAATCAGGTCGAAGCTCCAGGGCAACCCGGGAAGCATCCCTGGCGAGGGGCCGCCGGCGTTGATGCATACGCCTTGGTTCCAAAAATGATGAATGGTTTGAACACCGACAAACAGCAGCACCATCGCCGCCACAGCGATCCGTGCACGCGACCGCACTATTTTCAGAAGAGACACCACGAACAGCAACGTGAGGAAAAGACTGGGCAGATACCAGAGCGGCGTCCAATCGATCGTAGGGCCGGTCCCGTAGAAGATTCCGAGAAGGTGCTTGTAATCCCCCCCATCAAGTCCGCCTTGCAATATCGCTTTTTTGGCGACCTTGAACACAAACAACGCCAGAAGCACGACAAAGAATGGCTTCAACAGTGCCGACGCACGCGTGCGAACGAACGTCCCGATCGAAACATCAGGCTTCAAGAAGAAGCCGCTGACTATGAAAAACAAAGACAGCGGGAACGAGAAGATGATGCGCCTCAACTCCTCTTCCCCGCTCAAGAACAACGGGTTGTGGGCAAAGACCACCAAAAGAATCACCAACCCTTTGGCGACATCGATGGTATGGTTGCGCACTTGCGGGACATGCGCCGTATCGCGACCTCCGGTCATCGCGCTGCTCCCGGCAGAGGCATCACTTTTGACAGCAATGCCATATAGGCTTCGACGCTCCTTTCGACGCTAAATTCCATCGCCCGCGCTTTTGCACCAGGCAGTGGCTGCGGATTCTGCAATTGCGCTTCCATCGCCAATTTCAGCCCGTCGATATCATCCGGAACGACCAACGTGCCGTATCGGCCCGAATCCAGGATCTCCCGGGGACCAACCGGACAGTCGGTACTGATCACGGGCAAGCCACAGGCCATGGCTTCGACCAGGACGTTTCCGAACCCCTCGAAATGCGAGGTCAGCACAAAAAAACGGGCGCGATGCATGTAAGCGAATGGATTGTCGCGCTGCCCAAGCAATCGGATGCGATCACCCAACCCGAGCTTGTCGATGAGTGCTTGCAAGACCGGCCTGTCAGGCCCTTCCCCGATGATCACAAGGCGCGCATCTTCATTCGCCCGCAACCTTGAGAAGGCACGAATCAGCATCGGGAAATTCTTTTCGCTGCTGAGCCTGGCGACCGAAAGAATTATCGGCTGCACGGCCCCGTCACGGAACCAGTGATCTTCGACGGGAGCTTGCGCCAGGACGGGCCAGTCATCACGCAGCACCGGATTGTAGATCACACTGAATTTCTTCCTTACGGAAGCACCTAACATCGGAGCGAAATCGTCGTAAACACCACGTGAGACGGCCACCACTGAGTCAGCAAGACGGTATGCCCATCGCATCACTCGCAATGTGACGCGGTATCGGCGGGATTGATTGATTTTTCGCATCGACGAGGCAGGTGCATGCTCCGTAACGATCACCGGCGTGCGCGGCAATGTCAGCCGTGCGGCGATAACGGCGGCAATGTTGCAATGAGTCAAGGCGGAAATCAGCACGCACGATCCAAGCGAGCGCAACAATGCACCCAGAGGACGAATCGCGGCCAACGTCTGATCGACCTTCAACTCAAAAAGTTCGATCCCATCTGCCAATGACCTTGCGGCGTCATCTATGCGATTAACGACGAATGCAACCTGCAAACCTCGCGAGCGCAATCCTTGCGCCAGGCGCAGCAACGATATCTCAGCCCCACCAACCGCCAGCGCCGGCAGATAGATCAATATCCTGCGCTCCCGCATCATCGATCCGCTCCACGCAGCAGATTGCGGCTGTCCGCCTTTCGCAACCATGCTTGAACGCGGGAAACCCGAGCCCGGAACTTCCGCAACAACTCTCGATGATTGATGACGTACCGATAACCATCGACCAATGTGCGGCCACCCCACGAGGACAACGTATGCAACCCATGTGGATTCCGCCCTTTGGCGTCGGGCAGACACACGCGCGCGATCTCTTCTTGGTAACGCTGTGGCGTGCAATGCACGACCTTGTTGATCACCAGCGCCTGCCCATAGGCGGACCGACAATCTTGTCCCGGGCGATACAACACTCCCTCATGAACGAATGGAGTTCCGGCCGGTCGCGATCCTCGGTGGTCCAGCTTCACCGGATTCTGCAGATGCTGCTGCCATGGCCCGCACAAATCACTGGCGTAGCGCAGACATAGGTTGTTGAATGCGCCGAAAGCCAAGTCGGTATAGGCCAACCAGAACAAGCCGTCCCAGAAGAACAGGCTGACGTCGGCCGCGGCGACTCCTTCGAGCATGGTGGAAAGGTAGCGCCAGTTTCCGTCTTCAGTGATTTCGTAAAGTTCCGTACAACGCCGTTTTGCCGTCTCGGGAATTCCATAGAGACGCCCGTCATGCTCGAACAGATACGGATAAGAGGCATGCCCCGTTGTCGCCAGTCGCACTGGCGTCTCACGAACGACATGATCGTCGGCATTCAGATCGATCGCCTCGATGTGACCGATACCGCTGCTGTTATCGATCACCTCGCAATAAATTCGATTTCCATTTGGAACACCGAACGGATCGGCCCAGTAATGCACATTCGTTCGCCGCCCGATCCACTTCACCTCAGGCATCGATGTCGCGTCAAGAAGCTCATGAACAGGCCGGTCGATCACACCAACCATCCATCCTTGGCTGAACCACTGCGCGCGCACCTTGCGGCGCAGCGCACAAAAGATGCCTGACCATCGATTCAGTGTTCGACTCCAGACGGACTTCCATGGAATCGGCGCGAATTCATCCATCGGCAAATTGCCAACGTCATCGAATGTCGCCACTCGCAACATCTTGCCAATCAGGACTTCCGCGTACTCATACAATTGCTCGTATGAGCCGGAGTAACACGGGTTGGCAAAGAAACGTATTCTGTTCAATATGGCACGGCGATCGCGCACCAGAAAAAGCTCACCGCCAGCGCCGGAACAGACAGCTTTCTGCGAAGGGAACGCTCCAGCCAGATGCTCTCCCTGAGCATCCAAGGGTTGCCAGACCCCATATCGGCTTCGGCCTTGCCAAACCTCCAGGTCCCTGACCCCCGCAAGATCCAACACGGCATCCCAATGCGATGCAGAGCTCCCGGGATCGGAGCCGATACCGGGTACTGATACCTGATCAAACTGTACAGATGAACGCTTCCATCGAGACCAAGTCGAATCACTGACGCATGCAGATTTGACACGGTGCACATGGACACGGACACCGGGCACCGCCGAAAGACGCTTGGCCAAACTTTCCTGCCACGCATGAGATCGACCTGCCGGCAGCAGGATCGCCAATGCGATACTCTTCCTTTCAGAGCCTGTCATACACGGCTCTCGGAAGATAACTACGCCGCTTGTTGAAGACAGTTCCAAGCACGTTTGCGTTGATCGCGGCCAGATCTCGCAGCAGTTCCTTCACAGCGGCATTCTTCGTGGCCCCAGCTTCCACCACGACAACCACGCCATCACAAAGAGGAGCAGCGATCAACCCGAACGATGGCTTGGCATCGACGATGACCTCATCAAAACGAGCACGCAAATGCTCCCAGATGCTTTTGTCGACGATGGCCGAATAGTTTTCCTCATGGCTTCGCGCCTGGTCGAACAGGCTGGCGTAACTGACGCTGCCCCCCGATCTTTCCCCGGTCTCTGCATCGAGGATCTGGCTCAATGGCTTAGCCCCTGTCGTGTCATGTGACAAGACCAGAACCTTGCGTTTTCGCAACAAGGCCGCAGCCGACGCATAGCCGCGCACGATGGTGCTGACGCCCGCGCCTGCACTGGGCGAAACGAATTGAATAATGCGACCACCGGACGCGGGAAAACAGGCATCCAGACGTTGCGTGAGAAGCAGGATGTCCTTGTCATCGACAAGAAAGACAGGCGCGCTTTTATCAGCGATCGCAGACAGGGGCGGCCATGCACCTCCCCCACCCAGTTCTTCCGACAACGCCAATCTACGATCGCGCCCCCCGCCTCCAGAAGCAATGCCGATGCGCAGTATCCGGAAAGCGAAATAAGCGCCACCGATAATGTAGCGACGCCATAATCTGCGCGGTTCACGCATCAACCGATACAGCCACTCCATCCCCAGGCGGCGCATCCAGCGTGGCGCCCGCGGGAATCGCTTCGCCATGAAGTCGAGCATGGCGCCGGCATTCATGAACAACACCGGGAAGTCGAGCTCTTCCAGCATCCGGGTGGCAACCCGCTCCTGCTTGGGCATGCCCATTCCCAGGAACACCAACTCCGGGCGTGTGTCGCGAACTGCTTTCACATAACTGGCATCGTCGGCGAACCCATCCAGCACGCAAACGACTTCCAGCCCCGCATCGCGCAACCATTGCGCGGCAAGCTCGTTATAGGGGGCGACGGTCCCGATCACGCCGACGCGACGACCCGCGAATGCCTTGGCGATCATCGGCATTACATCCGTCCCGGCCATGTTGATGCCGGGATTGCGCCCCAGCACCCGCATGCAAAGGTTGATGCCCGATCCGTCGCGGATGAGAAGATCGCTGCGAAGCATCATTTCGCAGAACTCGGCGGACTCCCAGCAAAGATTGAAGGAGTACTGATTGAGAAACGCCAAGACTCTTGGCCGATCGATGCGCGCCACCGCCTCGACCAGCGCATGCAAGTGCGCTTGATCCGCAACGGTATGCATGTGATCGAGCACGCGACTTACCTTGTCGACGGGATCGAACTGCTCTTCCTGATTCATGCGGCGCGCTTCTCTTCCTGCAATTCCCGATAAACGGCCGCGACCTGCCCAGCCATCGATCGCTCCGAGTAATGCTCACGCTGTCGTTGCATGCCAATTCTGGAAAATTCACGTGCCTGATGCGGATTCTCGATCAGCGCCGAAAGCGCCCGCGCCAGCAGCATCGAATTTCCAGGCTCGACAAGAACGCCGGCTGCGCCATGGTCGAGTGCGCTCGGAATCCCCTCAACGGATGAAGCCACGACCGGCACCCCTGCCGACATGGCTTCAAGCAGCACCATGGGCAGCCCCTCCCCGTACATGCTGGGCACGATGAACAGATCCATTCGTGCGAGCTCCTGGGTCATGTCGCGCGTGAAGCCAGTCCAGACGACGTGATTTTCCATCCCCTTGGCAGCGACGAGGTCCATCACTTCCCGCCGATACTCTTCTCTCTCAAAAGCGCCAACAGCACGCAAACTGACCGGCAATCCCGCCGCGCGCAGTTTCGCCAGTGCGTCGATCGCGATTTCCACACCCTTGATCGGACGGAACAAGGCGGCCATGCCAATCACCCATTCCGACCGCGGTTCCTGCCAGTCGCGCGGTGTCTCCATGCTCGCCACCCCATTGGGCACGACACGGATACGGCGACTGTCGCAACCGGATTCACGCAGGTATTCGGCGGTTCTTTCCGAAACCGCGATCACCCGTTTCGCGTACCGGAGGCTGAAGCGCTGGAGCGCGCTTCCGATGCGGTTTCGAAGCACGCTGTCCTGTTCGAGATCGACCCGACCGTGGACGTGGTGAACCATCGGTTTGGCCGAACGCTTGGCGGCATAGTGGCCGACAAGGGCTGAGCCTGGCGTGTGCGTATGAAGCAAGTCATAACCGCCTTCTTGCATCATCTTCGCGACTTCGCGCACCGGGCGAGCCAGATCGAGACGCGATCGTTTCCGCAAGGCGATCACTCGGCTGCTCTTGGCATCACGCATACGCTCGAAAACCCCGGGGCGCAGACACACGAAATCCACCTGCCAACCCAGCGAAGGCAGATGCACCCCCAACAGGTCCTGCACACGCTCAGCGCCGGCGTAGTGCTCGCCATTGATCAGGAACAGAGCCTTTCCGGATTTCATGGCTGCACGCCCAGATATCCGACAGCTCCGCCGCGCACCCGCTTGGGAATGCGCACGCTCGGGATTTGGACACGGAATCCGCCCAGGCCATACAACACGGCAAATAGCAGGGTGAGCACGCTGGTCTTCGACACCAACGAATTGGTGGTGGATGCCGTCAGCAGGAATACGACGAGGGCGCAGCGCCCGCCGGCCCCAACCCGCTGCCAGAGCAGACGCATCCCGCAGAAGAACCCGATCACGAATACGGCCAGAACGATCACGCCGAATTGCAGCAACATGAACAGCCAGAAGTTCTCAATAGCGTTGTAATTCGGGTCCAGACCAATCCGGATCGCGATATCACTGATGACGGTAGGCGGGATGCCGAACAACAGGTCATACGCATCCAGATACCGGAGTACCCCAAAGATCCTCACGCGCACACTGGCGCTGTCGTCGTAGTACAGGCTGGAGAAGATTCGCTCGCCCAGACTCGATGCCCAGACCAATCCGACGAACGCCGGCAACGCCAGCATGGATACGATCAAGCCGGCGACGGTCTGCAAATAGTCATACCCCCCGCGCCAGAATTTTCGCGAGATGGCAACCAGATCGTGCACGAGCAGAACCGAAACGCTCAGCATGAGACTTGTACGCCCGCCAAACGCCAGCAAGGCCAGAATCAGGAATCCATACAGGACGAGGCGCTTGAGCGACCCCATCGGCTGATCGATCGACGCCAGCAGCATCGTCCCGGTGATGATCGAGCCATCGAGCGGATGCCCGTACAGGGCAGCTGACCGGAATTTGTCCACAACCACTGGAATCCCGCCCGACAGCGTGAACGGAACCAGATGATGTTGGAACAATGCTTCAACCAGACTGATCGCCGCGTTGATGAGCACGAGCGACAAAATCCAGAAATAGCACCTACGCAGCTCTTCCCGAGAGAAACGCGCCATGAGCAAAGCAACCGCAACCGGCATCAGCAATGTATCGATGAAAAACGCGGACCCGGAAAATCCATATCGCAACAACGAGTAGACCAGCGGTACCGCGATACCGATCAGATAAAGCGTGAGAAGCGGCATCTCCTTGAGCCTGACCGCCAATGCGGTCAGTGGATTCCCCAGCCGGAACAACGCCAAGACCAGTGCGAGTGATAACAGATAGGTGCCTGGATGCAGCTTGTAGATGAAGCTCCCGGTTGGCGCGGTGTATGGAATCCCGAGAATCGTCAACAGTGATTGCGGTACTGTTAGATAAGCCGCCAGGGCCATCATCACAAGCACGTAGACGGCGCGGCCATCGCCGCCATATTCACCGGGCCAACGCATTCTCATTGCGCGCGCGCCTCGAGGCCAAGCGCACGCAATGCTTCCGGCTCCAATACTCCCCGCTCAGTTGCTCGTGTGTTGCTGAGCGTGGTGATGCCGAAATCGCCGCTGTAATTCCAAGGCGCCCATCCCCAGCCATGACTTTCCACGAAGGAACGCACGTCACCGATCCACGCATAACGCGATGCCGGATCGACATCCTCGCGAATGACGCCGAATTCCCCGCAATAAATACGGACACGGTGCTTTTGCGACCACGCCACCAGGGGCTGCAGATGCGCAGCGATGCGGGCGTACCTCCAATCCTCATAGAAATAGGCCCGCAACTCATCCCTGGATGCCTTCACGTTGGAGCGATCGCGCAGATGCGGGAGATGCCAGCGCGCCACTCTCGCCGGGTAACGCACGTCCGCCCAATGCCTGGCGGTGGTCCAGGCATCCAGCATCCAGCTCGCACCCTGATGAGTGAATATGCCGGGGTAGTAGTAGTGAAAACTGTAGATCAGACGAGGATCGCCCAAGGGTTTCATCTCGACCAACCCCTCGAAACCACTGCCACGGCCGCTGATGATGAGCGTGTGCCTGGGCAACACGCTCCTGACCGTTCTCACGAGCCGTTCCTGATACCGCTGCCAGATGCGCGCGCCCAGGAATCCGTAGTACTGCGGCTCGTTGAGCAGCTCGAAGGCGATTCGATCGGACGGCGTTCCCTTGAACCCCATCGCCAGCTGCCGCCACATCGCCACGAAGCCGTTCGCCCAGACAGGATCGTTCTCGATGGCTTCCTTCGTTTCGGCATCCGGGTGGATGTCGACAATGACGTCGAGACCCGCCGCCAGAATCACACTGACTGCGTCATGCAGCCTCGAGACATCCCTCATCCGCGGCCCGGCCTCCGGCGTCCAACCCAACGCAACCGGGTTCACCGGAAGACGGATGTGATCGAGCCCAGCCGCACGGATCTGATTCAGCTCCCCGGGAGTCAGCGCCACCTCGTAACCAGCCTCAAGCCACTGACTCACGTTGACACCACGCGAAAATCCTTTCGCCTCCACCAGGAAACTCGAAAGCGATAGCACTACGCACAAACCGATCCGGACTGCGTGTGATGCGCTCGCGCGCATGAAAGCCGATACTCGCGTGCTCATGATTTAGCCACCATTGGGAAAGTCACCAACACCGGATGACCGGTGCTACGTTCAAGCTTCTCTGGCGACAGGAAGCTTGTGCGGAATGCCTCTGACAAGAAGGCAACGATCAAGGCGACGACCAGGCTCACGAAGAATCCGACGAACACGATCAGCGCGCGGAAGCTCCTCGGGCGCAGTGGCGTGCTGGCCGTCTGCAACACGCTGACGCTCGTCTTGTCTTTCCGGTCGCGGGCGCCATCGATGCGGGCATCTTCAAGTCTGTGGGCATAGCTGGCATAACTGTCCGCAAGCAGTTTCTGCTGGCGGCTCAAGGCATCGAACTGCGAGCGCTGCCGTTCCAGTTCCATGGTCTGGCGCCTGAGCTGGTCCAGCCGCGCTTGCAGCGCCTTCCGGCTGGCGTCATAGGCGGTTTCTTCCGCGATCGCACGCATCAGGTCCAGTTCGGCCGCATCCCGCACCGGGTTGCGACCGGTCCGGACGTTCTTGGGCGGGTTGCGCAATTGCTGCCGCATGAAATCCTCGGCCAGCGCGACATCCTTCCGTGCCTTTTTCACCAGTGGATTGCCATCGACATAGCGCGCCCGCAGGTCCTGCTCCTTCAGTTGCAGATCGAGCAATTGCCGCGGACTTTGCGGATCGCCGAGCGTCTCGCTGTACTCCACCAGGCTGGCCGGAGTCTTCTTGGCGATTTCCTGCAGCTTCTTCGTCTTCGCGGTGGCGATCTGCGCCTGTTGATCGGCTTCGTTGAAGCGTGTCTGCAGATCATTCGCCTGTTGCAAGAGCAAGGCGATCTGTTGATCGTAGTCGGCGATTCCGTGGGTCTGCTTGAAGTCGGCCAGACTGCGTTCGGCATCCCCCAGGCGTTTGCGAACGGTGGCGACCTCGCCATCGAGAAACCGGGCGCGGTCGTCGGAGAAGACCACGCGCCGCCGATCCAGATACGCCTCCACGAGGGTCCGCAATGCCAGCTGCGCCAACGCCGGATCCCGATGGCGGAAACTCACCCGAACCACCGTGGAATCCTTGATGAGCTGGACGTCGAGCTTGTCGCGAAACGCGTCGACCGCACGGTCGAGCCCCATCTGCGGCCGGTCCTCGTACCGACGTCCCAGCGAGGGATACAGGCGTTCCAACCCGACCCGGACGATCACCTGCCGGATGAGATCGCGGCTCGCCAGGATTTCTGTCTCGGCGTTGACCGCCTCCGCACGATCGAACATCAACGGTGTCGCGGCGCCCGGGTTCGCGCTGCCGGTGTCGGCCACATAGACATATTCGTGCCCTGGCCTCACCAGCAGGCTGGCATCGGAAGCGTATTGCTTGCTGACGAGCAAGGCCGCCAGCAGCGTCGCGGCGAAACAGATCCCGAAGGCGATCCCGATGCGCCGACGATCCCTGAACGCGGTCTCGAGCATCTCGCGCAGCGGGAAAGTCCGCGCAGGCAAATCCGATGCCTGCACTCCGAGACCGCCACCGCCCTGTGATGCGCCGTGATCCATTCGCTCAGTCCTGGCGATCGTTGTTGAGGTCGTAGGAAAAACCGACACTCACCGGCAGGTTGCGGCGGATGTACAGATCGATCCACTTGTTCAACCTGGCAACCCGTGATGGAGGCACCAGCACCACGTCGTAGGGCTGCAAGACCGGATCTGGCGCATTGCCGCCGCGCATCTGCGCCGCGACGTCGATCCTGGTCACCTGCGACGCACCGTTGGCGTCACGGCGCAGGATCAGCACGCGGCCGGACGCTGCGCTGTCCTTGAGTCCCTGTGCCGCGATCAACGCCCGCATCAGGGTCAGGGACGGAGTGAGCGGCTGCACGCCGGGATGCGTCACCTCGCCCCCGACGAATATCTGTTGCATGCCGAAACCTCTCTCGATCTCGACAGCCACTTCCGGATAGCGCAGCGTCTCCGTGTACGCGGCCCGCAACTGCTGCGCGAGCTGTGCCGGGGCGAGCCCAGCCGCCTGCACATCGCCGACCAGCAGCAAGTTGATCTTGCCGTCGGGCCGCACAGTCACGGATTCGTTGAGTTCGGGCGCGTAGAAGAATTTGAGCGCCAGTTGATCCCCCGCCACGATCCGGTAATCGGGAGCCGCGGCGGCTGGTAATGGCTCCTGGGCAAGCGCCGGCGAAGAAAGGGCGAGGATCAGAATGATCCAGCCAATCAGGTACCTGCAGGCCGCCAGAGGGGAAGTCATCTCAGAGTCTCTTGATACGCATGGGCAATACAGTCGTAATTATGTGATCAATTTCACAATTTGTCGCCCGACAGTCAGTCATGCCGGCTTCCGGTCGCTCACGGCGGCAAAGCACGTCAGTAGGCCTCCTGTGCTGACAGCACCGTCGGCAATGTGCGCAGCAGGATCGACAGGTCCAGCCAGAGCGACCAGTTCTCGATGTATTCCAGGTCGTACTCGACCCGGCGCTGGATCTTCTCGATCGTGTCGGTTTCGCCGCGGTAGCCGTTGACCTGGGCCAGGCCGGTGATGCCCGGCTTGACCCGGTGTCGGGCGACGTATTCCTTCACCGCGTCCTCGAACAGGACATTGGCCGCCTTGGTGGCCTTCGCGTGCGGACGCGGCCCCACCATCGACATGCTGCCGGCGAGCACATTGAACAGTTGCGGCAGCTCGTCCAGGCTGGTCTTGCGGATGAAACGCCCGACCCGGGTGACGCGCGGATCGTTCTTGCCGGTCTGCACGAAGGCATGCTCGTCGCGCAGATGGTGGTACATCGAGCGGAACTTGTAGACCTCGATCAGGCGATGGTTGTAGCCGTAGCGCTTCTGCCGGAACAGCACCGGCCCGCGCGATTCCAGCTTCACCGCCATCGCCACCAGCAGCATCAACGGCGAGAGCAGCAACAGCGCCAGGCTCGAAATGATGACGTCCTCGCAGCGCTTGATCAGCGGCGCCCAGCCTTGCAACGGCGGTTCGGCGACCACGAACATCGGCGTCCCCGCCACCGGCACCATGCGACGGTGCGCGAGGCGGAACATCGCCATGTCCGGCACCAGCAGTACCTGCACGGGCAGCTGTCGCAGCCGGTCTATGTAGTGATTGTTGCGCTCATACGCCGACACCGGCAGCGCCAGCAGGATCTGGTCCACCTTGCCGGCGCGCACCAGGCGTTCCAGCGTGTCCATCCCGCCCAGCAACGGCAAAGGATGCTGCGGCAGGCGCATGGGATGGCGGTCGTCGATGAAGCCGATCAGGCCGGTCCCCACATCCACGTGGTTGAGCAAATGATCGGCAAGGTACATCGCGTTCTCGGTCATGCCGAGGATCACCGAGTGCTGGATGAACTGGCCGCGCCGGATTCGCCGCTGAAAGAAACCCAGCATGACCAACCGGCTGAGCACCAGCAGGGACAGGCTCAACAGGTACCAGGCCAGCAGGGAATTCCCCGGTATCCGCTCGATGAAGTGAAACGGGTGATACACCGCCAGCAACAAGCCGAACGATATCGTCCAGGCGAAAAAGAAGCGCCGGATCAGCAGTTGGTTACTGAACAGAATGCGGCCGTACACGCCGCCGATGCCGAGCAGGAACACGCAGATAAGACCGGCGGAGATCGACAGTGCGACCAGCTGAGGAAACTCGATGACCACCGCTGTCGTCGGCAACAGACCGATCAACAAACCAGACAGCACGACGATGGCGAAATGCGCGAATCGCGCAGCAACGATCGCGTAGTAGATCGTCGTCGGCTGCGCGAACGCGAAGATCGCATCCGAGAACGGAAGCCTGAACGCCATGCGCCGCCTCTTCACCTGGAGCAAGGACTTCATCACGCCCCCGCATCCACGCGATGCCGCATCGCGCCCTCGCAGGTGGTGGCTGTCTCAGTCGCTGCTGCGTCCAATCTTCCGGCGCCTTGCGTCTCGCCGTGGCCCGGTCGGCGTACCGTCACCATGACGATGCTTGCCAGACTGGAAACGGGCGTCGCGACAGCTAGCGCCGAACCAATGTGTGCCCCGGATGGCATGACGCTCCCTCAGTACGTTCTCGATCTGGTGACGACTCCCCCGCTGGCGACGCGTCACGAACGCGGTACCAGGCAGACTGAATGAACGGGGGTCAGGCCCTTCGCGCGTGAGTTGGTTCAACCGATATTGCGATCCCGATATGCCGCCCCTTGACGAGGCGTCCACGACCTTCTGGCCCGCATAACCGTGGATTTGTTGAAACTTCGGCCCTATCAATCTCTCCGATTCCGGACTTCATACTCTACACAGATCACATTTTTTATGTGAATTACGCGTAAAGACAAAATTGCGTCCAATTGGATACTTGCTCTTTTTTGTCACCTGCGCGCGCGGGCCCTGCCCTCAAGGTTTGGCCGCGCTCAAGCAGGGCTCACAGGTACGCGCGACGGGCACCAGCCGCCTGTCCTTTACGATTCAGGAGCCCAGGCAGCGGCGGACAGTCCCTATCGATCGGATAGCACTGGGGCACACGAAAAAAGCCGCCTGCATCGGCGGCTTTTCATTGGGTGTCGTTGCTTCTATGGCTGGACCAGGAGCACCCAGTCTGGCCCGCACGCTCTAGGGCTGACGCGCAAACCGCAGCACCTGATCCGTATACGTTTCGCGCGCCGCGCTGAAGGGAACGTTGGCACCGCTATAAAGAATGGCGCGATGCTGCAGGATGCGCGGCGGAATCATCAGCGGCTCCTGCGTCGGAGCCGACTCGGGTGGCGACATTTCCCACCCATCGGGCAAAGGCGACCAGAGCATTTCCGCGGACAATGTCTGACGTCTGAAGTGCAGAGGCTGCACGACCTTGCCGAACGGCGTGGTCGTGGTGTCCAGCAGACGATTCATGGCGCGCGTCAACCGCGAAGGCACGTACCAGTTGTCCGCGACCGACAAGGTGTGGTCGCCGCAGCGCAGCTCGACCTGCCGATATTTGACCTTCTCGCCGCGCGCCAACTTCAAGCGCTCGCGCAGATCGTCAGGCAAAGGCACTTGCGCGCCCGAGACGACATGCGCCGTGATTTTCGGCGAAGCCGCCATCGCGTGCGCACCGCACCAGCGTTCCAGCGTCAGGGTGGCGCTGTCATGGCTCAGCAGATCGGCATTGAAGGACTGCAGCAGCGCCAGCACTTCCACCTTGGCCGTATAACTGCCCGGCCAGGCGTTGGGCGGCCGCGCCGACAAAGGCCATGCCTGGCTCAATAACGGCAACGCAACCACCAGGCCGCCGACATGACGCCACGCGACCCGTCGAGATTGCAGCGTCTCGGATGTTTTCTTCGCAGGCGCCCTTCGATGCATGGCGATCTTTTGGCCGAGTGGCGGAGAGAGTGGGATTCGAACCCACGGAAGGTTTGACCCTTCGCCGGTTTTCAAGACCGGTGCCTTAAACCGCTCGGCCATCTCTCCATGTTGCGTCGTCCATGCCTGCGTCGTCCATGTCGGGACCGAGCGGACGGGCTAGCCCGTTCGATGTCCCTCAGCGCATTGTCGCATGCGGCGTGTCGTTCGTCGGCTTGCGCGAGGCACCGTTGCCACCCGCGCCGCTCGTCTTGTTGCTGGAGGACTTGCCCTTGCAGTTCTCGCAGTTCAGGCGCGATTCCTCGATCAGCGGCGGCAGCTTCTCGGCCAGGAAGTCGATGAAGACGCGCACCGCCGGCAGCAGGCCGCGACGCGAGGCGAACACGACATGGGCGATGCCCTGCGGCAGGCGCCAGTCCGGCAACACCACTTCCAGCTCGCCGTTGCGCACGGCATCGGCGCACAGGGTTTCCGGCAGCATGGTGATGCCCAGTCCCTGCTTGGCCAGCGCCATCAGCATCGGGAAATCGAAGCCGGACACGCGTGGCTTGAGTTCAACGCGGCGGATCTCGCCGTCCTTGCCCTGCAGTTCCCAGCGCTGCCGCACCTCGTCCTCGTTCATGGTGAGGGTGACGTGGTCGTGCAGTTCTTCCGGCTGCGTGGGGCGTCCGGCGCGATCGAGGTATTTCGGGCTGGCGACCAGCAGTTCCTGGATCTGCCCGAAGCTGCGCATCACCAGGCTGCCATCGTCATCCAGCTTGGAACGCACGCGCAGGGCGATGTCGAAGCCTTCGTTGATGACATCGACGCGGCGATTGCTCACGTGCATCTGCACCCGCACCTGCGGGTACTTGGCCAGGAATTCCGGCAGCATCTGCGGGATCAGCTGCTGGGCGATCCCGACCGGCACGCTGACCCGTACCACCCCGCGCGGCTCCGCGCTGAGACGGTCGACCACTTCGCGCGCGGCGGTGGCCTCGGCCAGCATCGACTGGGCATGGCGATGCACGCTCTGCCCGACGTCGGTGACCGCGAACCGGCGCGTCGAGCGCTGCAGCAGGCGCACGCCCAGATCGTTCTCGAGCTGGCTGATGCGCCGGCTCAGGCGCGACTTCGGAATGCCCAGCGTGCGCTCGGCCGCGGCGAAACCGCCGTGGTCGACGACCATGGCGAAGTAATAGAGATCATTGAGGTCTTGCATGGGGTTTGCTCCAAAAACGGAACGATCCGTGATATTTAATCACCTTTATTCCACACACGCAACAACATAAGTTGACCTCCGTCACGGCATCCGCCGTCCATTTCCGGAGGTCCCATGAAGCTCCTGCACATCGATTCCAGCGCCCTCGGCGCCAATTCCGTCACCCGCCAGCTGACTGCCGCCGTCGTCGCGGAGGCGCGCAAGCGCGACCGCGATCTCGTGGTCGAATACCGCGACCTCGAGGCCGAGCCGATCTGTCATCTGAGCGGGGAATCCTTCACCGGTGCCGATGCGGGCGAACGGGCCGACGCGGAACGCACGATGCAGCAGTTCCTGGAAGCCGATGTGATCGTCGTCGGCGCGCCGATGTACAACTTCACCATCCCCTCGAAGCTGAAGGCGTGGATCGACCGCATCGCGGTCGCCGGCAAGACCTTCCGCTACACCGAATCCGGGCCGGTCGGCCTGGCCGGCGACAAGCGCGTGGTCGTGGCGATCGGGTCCGGCGGCGTGCATGCCGGCGGCCCGAACGACTTCATCGAGCCGTATCTGCGCACCCTGTTCGGCTTCCTGGGCGTCACCCAGATCGAATTCGTGCGCGCCGAAGGCGTCGCCATGTCCCCGCAGCACCGCAGCCAGGCCATCGGTCGCGCCTTGGCCGAAGTGTCGGAGCGTTGCGCAGCGGCAGCCTGACCTACGTCTCCTCCCCCTGCCTGCAGGGAGGGGCTGGAAGGGAGTTGCGAGGCACGAGCGCCGAGCTTTCACGCGGAAAAGCCCACCCGAGCCCCAACTGCTTGGGCGACTTCGATTCCTCCATTCGGAGGGAAGAGAATTTCAGGCGATGCGCTCAAGACCGCCCATGTACGGTCGCAGCGCCGCTGGCACTTCAATGCTGCCGTCGGCCTGCTGGTAGTTCTCCATCACCGCGATCAAGGCGCGGCCGACGGCGACGCCGGAACCGTTGAGCGTATGCACGAGTTCCGGCTTGCCGCTGGCGGGATTGCGCCAGCGCGCCTGCATGCGGCGCGCCTGGAAGTCGTCGCAGTTGGAGCACGAGGAGATTTCGCGGTAGGCGCCTTTCCCATCCTCGCCTTGCGACGGCAGCCAGACTTCGAGGTCATAGGTCTTGCGCGCCGCGAAGCCCATGTCGCCGGTGCACAGCAGCATGCGGCGGTATGGCAGGCCGAGCTTTTCCAGCACGACTTCGGCGCAGCGCGTCATGCGCTCGTGCTCGGCATCGCTGTCCTCAGGCTTTGCAATCGTTACCAACTCGACCTTCTCGAACTGGTGCTGGCGGATCATGCCGCGCGTGTCACGGCCGTGGCTGCCGGCCTCGGCGCGGAAGCACATCGAATGCGCGGTCATGCGCAGCGGCAGACGCTCGGCCTCGATGATCTCGTCGCGAACGATGTTGGTGAGCGGAACTTCGCTGGTCGGAATGAGATAACGATCCTTGTGCGTATCCACGATCCTGTTCAGGACATGCAGCGCGGCGATCTCGTTTTTTTCCACCTGCTTCTTCAGATTTTCCCAGTCATCGAAGTCCGCGACATGCTTAGCGCCGGTTGTTTCGTCCGGAAGCTTGAACGTGGCGAACAAATCTTCCTCGAACTTCGGCAACTGTCCCGTGCCGCGCATCGAATCGGCATTGACCAGCAGCGGCACGTTGGTTTCTTCGTAGCCGTGCTCGTTCGTGTGCAGATCGAGCATGAACTGCGCCAGCGCGCGATGCAGCCGCGCCAGTTGCCCGCGCAGCACGGTGAAACGCGCGCCGCTGAGCTTGGCCGCGGTGTCGCCGTCGAGCCAGCCGTTGCGGGTGCCGAGTTCGACGTGATCCTTCACTTCGAAATCGAACACGCGCGGCGTGCCCCAGCGGCTCTGCTCAACGTTGTCGTGCTCGTCCTTGCCCGCCGGTACCGAGTCGTCCGGCAGATTGGGAATGCCGAGCGCGATCGCATCGAGTTCGGCACGGATGCGCTCCAACTCCACTTCCGAGGCCTTGAGCTCATCGCCAAAACCAGCCACTTCGGCCATCAGCGCCGACACGTCCTCGCCCTTGGCCTTGGCCTGGCCGATCGCCTTGCTGCGGGTGTTGCGCAGGTTCTGCAATTCCTGTGTGCGCACTTGGATGCGCTTGCGCTCGGCTTCCAGCGCCTGCAGGGACCCGGCGTCGAGCTCGAAACCACGCGAGGCGCGCAGGCGCTCGGCAAGTGCGGCGGGATCTTGGCGCAGAAGGACGGGATCGAGCATGACGAACCGGAGCAGTGGACGAGAGCCGGCGATTATCGCGTGTCAGAGCCCGGATTGGGGCATTGCGGCTGTGCCAGAATGCGGAAATGTCTACGTCCCGCCTCGCTCGCTTCGCTCCCACCCGCCGTGCCTGGCTCGGCATCGGCATCGCCTTCCTCGCCGGATTGCTGCTGTTCCTGCTGATCTGGGCGAGACAGCGCAACGAATACGACTTCTACCGCGTCGACGGCGCCACGCAGAGCACGGAAGGCCACCAGTTCGAGCCGCTGCCCGTGCCCGATACCGATGCGCCCGGCAGCACCGGTGCGCCCGCGGCGAACGAAGAGGAATCCGGCGAGGAGGCCCGCATCGTCGAGGAAACGCCGGCCCCGCCGCCGCCGCGCGAGTCACTGCCACCTCCCGTTCCCCGCCCCGCCGCTCCGGGCACCGCGACGGCGGGCGCGGCGGACACGACGCCCGTCCCCGTCTCCAGTCCGGCGCCGCACTATCCGCGCGACGCCCTGCGCCGCGGAGAATCCGGCGAAGCGCTGCTGCGCATCCACGTCGGCGCTGACGGCGTGCCGGGTGACATCGACCTGGTCCGCAGCAGCGGCTCGCGCTCGCTCGATCGCGCCGCGACCGATGCCGTGCGCAAGTGGCGTTTCCAGCCCGCGCGTCGTGGCGGGCAGCCGATTCCCGGCGAGGTGCAGGTGCCGATCGCTTTCAACAGCGTGCAATAGCACGGGAAAGTTCGGACGCTGATTCAGCATTTCATTGCTTGGATCGAGCATGAAGTTTCAGAGCGCCCGACAACGATCGTGGCTCCGGCGAAAGCCAGGTTTTTAACAGCCGGATGGCTGGTCCTCCGGCTTTTCTGAACGTCGTGCATTTGCTGAACGAAAGGCTGGATTCCGGCTTTCGCCGGAATGACGACGGAAGGCGCACCGCGCGGCCGCGCGCGTTCGCATAGCAGCAGCTGAACGCAGTTCTCGCGCATAACGGAACCGAAACGATCCATGTGGAACCCTCTCCATGTTGTCCAGGGAGGCGCCGGCGTGCTCGCGTCTCCTGCAAGAGAAGGAGTCACCGCCATGTCGGATCCCTACCGGCGCCCCAACGATTCGCCGCTGCTTGAAGAGGAACCGAACAGAAGCGTCAGTCCGTTGATCTGGATCCTGTTGCTGATCGCGCTGATCGCGTTCGCCTGGTACTTCTACAACCAACGCAACGCCGCGGTGGGTCGGCTCGACGCGGTCCCTCCGAATACCGGCAGCACGCTCGTGGAGCCGGATACGAAGGAACAGGACGCCAGGTCGCCCGTGGCGGAGGGCACGAAAGCGGCTCCGTCGAAGTCGACGCCGCAGGTCGCCAAATCCACTCTCAAGCGCCGCGACCGCGATGTCTCCCTGGTCGGCCGCCCGCGCATCGACTATCCACGTGATGCCTTCCGCGCCGGCGAGGAAGGCACGGTGATGGTGGTGGCCCATATCGATGCGGCGGGCCGGGTCAGCAGCGTGCGGCTCGCGCAGCGCAGCGGTTCGCGCGCGCTCGACCGCGCGGCGATGAGCGAAATCCGCCGCTGGAAATTCAAGCCGGCGATGAAGGACGGCAGGACAGTCGCCTCCAGCGTGCGGGTGCCAGTCGACTATCGGCTGAGTACGCAGTAGTTCCCCGTCATTCCCGCGAAGGCGGGAATCCAGTGCCTTTCGTCCCCTATCCGGTTACTGACAGCAAAGTCACTGGATTCCCGCCTTCGCGGGAATGACGAGCAACAGCAGAGCGGCGCTCAGATCGCGCGCAGACCGAACCCGGTCTCGCGCGCGAGCGCATCGAATCCCGGAAACGATGTCGCCACGTTGGCAACGTCGTCGATCCGCACCTCACCGGTCGCGAGCTGCCCCGCCACTGCGAAGGACATGGCGATGCGGTGATCGCCGCGACTGTCGATCCGCCCGCCACGCAGCGCACCGCCCTGGATGATCGCGCCATCGGGCGTTTCCTCCACCGCGACGCCGAGCGCCTGCAGGCCCGTCGCCATCGCGGCGAGACGATCGGATTCCTTCACCCGCAATTCGGCGGCGCCGCGGATCACCGTCGTGCCTTCGGCACAAGCGGCGGCCACCATCAGCGCCGGGAACTCGTCGATCATGTCCGGCACCAGTTCCACCGGCACCTCGATTCCGCGCAACGGCGCGTGACGCACGACGAGATCGGCGACCGCCTCGCCGGCATGCACGCCAGCATTTTCCTCGCGGATATCGGCTCCCATCGCGCGCAACGCCGCCAACAGCCCGGTGCGACGCGGATTGAGGCCGACGGCGCGCAGACGCAATTCGGAACCGGGAATGAGGCTGGCCGCCACCAGGAAAAATGCCGCGGAAGAGAAATCCGCCGGCACCGAGACATCATGCGCGCGCAGGCGCTGCCCGCCACGCAGGCGCGCATACCCGGGCGCGTACTCGATCTCCACGCCGAACGCCGACAGCATGCGCTCGGTGTAATCACGCGTGGGATGCGGCTCGCGCACGCTCGTCTCGCCTTCGGCGTACAGACCGGCCAGCAGCACCGCGGACTTGACCTGCGCGCTGGCGACCTCGCTCGCGAAGTCGATTCCGTGCAATCGCCTGCCTCCACGGATGCGAAGCGGTGGCAGACCTCCGGTCTCGGCGTCGAATTGCGCGCCCATTTGCGTCAGGGGATCGATCACGCGCCGCATCGGCCGCTTCGACAGCGAGGCATCGCCGATCAGCACGCTGTCGAAACGCTGCCCCGCGAGCAGCCCCGCCAGCAGACGCATGCCGGTGCCGGCGTTGCCGCAATCCAGCGCCTCCGTGTGCGCCTGCAGGCCATCGACACCCACGCCATGCACGATGCGCGTGGACGGTGATGGCGTTTCGATGCGCACGCCGAGCCTGGCGAAGATCGCGGCGGTGGCGCGCGTGTCCTCGCCTTCCAGGAAACCTTCGACTTTGGAAACGCCGTCCGCGATCGCGCCCAGCATCACCGCGCGATGCGAGATCGACTTGTCACCAGGCACCGTCGCCGCACCCTGCAAGGCCGCGCCCGTGGCTGCGACCCAGGATTGCCCGCCTCCGCTCATGCCGCGGCGCCCGCGATGCGATCGAGCGCGGCCAGCAGACCGCGATTCTCGTTCTCGTCGCCCACGCTGATGCGCAGATGCCCAGGCAGGCCGTAGCCGCCCATCGGACGCAGCACGACGCCGGCTTCGCGCAGCGCGGCCTCGATCGCGACCGTGGCCGCGCCGAATTCGACCAGCAGGAAGTTCGTCTGCGACGGCGATACCCGCCAGCCGCGCTCGCGCAGGGCTTCGGCGAGGCGTTCGCGTTGTTCGGCGTTGCGCGCGAGTGTCGCGCGCAGGTAGGCCTCGTCGCCGAGCGCCGCTTCCGCCGCCGCGAGTGCCACGTTGTTGATGTTGAAACTCTCGCGCATGCGCTCGAGGATGGCGATCAGTTCCGGATGCCCGATCGCATACCCGACCCGCAGCCCCGCCAAGGCATAGGCCTTGCTGAAGGTGCGGGTCACGATAAGGTTGCGATGCTTCCCCAGCAGCGCGAGCGCGCTCGCGTAGTCGGGCGCGTCGGCACACTCGGCGTAGGCCTCGTCCACCACCACGAGGGTGCGCTCCGGCACGGCGGCGATGAAGCGTTCGAAGGCCTCGGCCGCATACCAGGTGCCGGTCGGGTTGTTCGGATTGGCGACGTACAGCAGGCGCGTATCCGGTGTGACCGCGGCCAGGAGCGCATCGAGGTCGTGGCCGTGCGGCATCGCGTCGTCGGCCGGTAGCGCCGGCACGATCAGCGGGTTCGCACCGGCCGCGCGCGCGGCGATCGAGAACACGGCGAAGCCGTACTGCGGCAGCACCACGTCGACACCCGGCCCGGCGAACACCTGCGCGAGATGCATGAGCAATTCGTGGGAGCCGTTGCCGAGCGAGATTTGCGACGGGTCGACGCCATGCGCCGCAGCCAGTGCACGCTTGAGATCGCCACCGCGCGGATCGGGATAGCGGTACATCTCGTCGATCGCCGTCAGCGCCGCCTCACGCGCGCGCGGGCTCGGGCCGTAGGGATTCTCGTTGGAACCGAGTTCGATCAGCCTATCCTGCAGCGTCTGCTGCGGCGTGCGCTGCGCGAATTCGCGGCGCAGCGCCACCAAGTCATGGCCCGGGTCGTAAGCGCGCAGATCGCGGATCGCGGGACGTGCCAGGCTCGCGAAAAATGCGCGATCGTCGGCCGCCGTCTCGAAGTTCATCGTCTCAGGATCCGCCGTGCCGGACTGCCGTGGCTGCGCGCTCACGGCACCGCGACCGGGTAGGAACCGAGCACGCGCACGTCACCGGCGAAACGATCGATCTCGGACAGCGCATCCTTCAGCGGCGACTCCTCGGCATGGCCGCTGACATCGATGAAGAACGCGTACTGCCACAGCGCGCCGTGATCGGGACGCGACTCGATGCGGTTCATGCTGATGTTGCGGCGCGCCAGCGGCTCCAGGATCTTGTAGAGCGCGCCGGGCTGGTCGCGGATGAACACCAGCAGCGAGGTGCGGTCGTTGCCGGACGGCGGGAAGGTGTTGCGGCCGATCACCAGGAAGCGCGTGGTGTTGTCGCTATGGTCCTCGATCGGACCGGCGATGACCTTCAAACCATAGACGTGCGCGGCGTTCTCGCTGGCGATGGCGGCGGCATCGTCGGCATTGCGCGCGCGGCGCGCGGCGTCGGCGTTGCTGACCACGGCCTCTTTCTGCACCTTCGGCAGGTTGCGGCGCAGCCAGCCGCCGCACTGGGCCAGCGACAGGCGATGCGAGTACACGCGCTCGATGTCTTCGATGTGGCCGCTGCGCGACATCAGGTACTGGTGCACGCGCAACTCGACTTCGCCGCAGATGTTCAGCGGCGAGGTCAAGAACAGATCGAGCGTGGACTGGATCGTGCCCTGGCTGGAATTCTCCACGGGCACCACGCCGAAATCGGCGGCGCCGGAGGCCACTTCGTTGAACACCTCCTCCACGCTCGACAGCGGCAGCCCCTTGGCGGAATGGCCGAAGTGCTTGTACACCGCCTGCTGCGAGAACGTGCCTTCGGGCCCGAGGTAGCCGATCTTGAGCGGCTCCTGCTGCGCGAGGCAGGCCGACATGATCTCGCGGAACAGGCGCACCAGCACTTCGTCCGACAACGGCCCGTCGTTGCGATCCACCACGCGGCGCAGCACCTGCGCCTCGCGCTCTGGACGGTAGTACTCGACCGCGGCGGCGAGCTTGCCCTTGGCCTTGCCCACCTGTTGCGCGAACTGCGCGCGCTCGGCGATCAGGGCCTGGATCCGATGGTCGATGCCATCGATCTGGGCGCGGACGGCGAGCAGATCGGGCTTGGCCGTTTCCGGCGGGCTTACGACAGCTGCGTCCTTCTGCTTCTTGGTCGCAGACTTTTTCGCAGCCGGTTTTTTGGCTAGCGCCTTCGCGGAGGATTTGGTTTTTTTTAGTTTATCGGCCATGGATTTTTTGACGCTGAAATTGATGCTGGTGGCTGGTTAGGCTGCCGTCCATGGCGCTATTTTCATGGCATGCGGGTCGTCCGGCCCGGCCATCCATGGCCGGGCGTTCACCGGGGGCGGCGCGGCATGCCGCGCCAAGCTTGCCCCCGGCTCACCCATGACGTTCTTGGAAATCCTTCATGAAAGCGGCGAGCACGCGAACACCTTCGACCGGCATCGCGTTGTAGATCGAGGCGCGCATGCCGCCCAGCACCTTGTGGCCTTTCAGCGAGATCAGGCCGGCGCTCTTGGCCTCGACCAGGAACTTGTCGTTGAGCGATTCATCGCGCAGGAAGAACGGCACGTTCATGCGCGAACGCACCGCGGGATCGACATCGTTGCGGTAGAAGCCGCCGGACGCGTCGATCGTCGTGTACAGCAGCCGCGACTTCTCCTCGCTGCGGCGCGCGAACTCCTCCACCCCGCCCTCGGCCAGCATCCACTTGAAGACCAATCCGGCCAGATACCAGTTGTAGCTCGGCGGCGTGTTGAGCATCGACTCCGCCTGCAGGTGCGAGGCGTAGTTGAAGATATTGGCGCGCGGCTGGCCGGCGCGTTCGAGCAGGTCGCGTCGCACGATCAGCACGCTCACGCCCACGGGACCGAGGTTCTTCTGCGCACCGCCGTAGATCAGGCCGTAGCGCGTGATGTCGATCGGTTCGGAGGCGATGCTGGAGCTGAAGTCGGCGAACAGCGGCACATCACCGACATCCGGTGGCGTCTCTCCCCAGGCGGGGCGGAATTCCACGCCATGGATCGTTTCGTTGGCGGTGATGTGGACGTAGGCGGCGTCCTTCGACAAGCGCCAGGTCTCGCGCGCCGGAATGGTGCGGAAACCGCCCTCTTCGCCGCTCGCGGCGATGTTGATGTCGACGTAGGGCGTCACCTGCTTCAGCGCGGTCTTGCCCCAGTGCCCAGTGACGACGTAGTCGGCCTTCTGCCCGGGCGAGGCGAAGTTCAGCGCGATCAGCGCCTGCTGCGTGGTGGCGCCACCGGCCAGGAACAGGACGGCGTAGTCGTCGGGGATCGTCAGCAGACGGCGCAGGTCGGCCTCGGCCTCGCGCGCCACTTCGAGGAACTCCGGGCCGCGATGGCTCAGCTCCACGATCGAGGCGCCGGCATCGCGCCATTCCAGCAGTTCTTCCTGCGCCGTTTTCAGGACCGCTTCAGGCAGCGCCGCCGGACCGGCGGCGAAATTGTAGGCGCGCGACATCGATGAGGGTCCTTGAATCTTGCGGTTGATCCGCTGGTGGCGTGGCCGGGTAGTATGCCGCAGCGCAGCAGGGCTGCCGCAATGGTTTTCCGCGCAACTTTTTGCCCGGGTCGTGCCTCTATCATGCATAGAGACTGTCGGAGCACCTTTCATGTCCCCCAAGAACGTCCTGCGCGACGCCCTCCGCATCCCGGCCGCGGAAGTGACCGACGAAACTGTCTACCACCAGCGCCGCCGGTTGCTGACCGCATTGGTGGGCACCCCGGCACTCGCGCTCAGCGCCTGCTCGCGCGCGGAACCGCCGGCACCGCCGAAAGCCGCCATCACGCCGGCACAGGCCAAGTCCGGCTTCCGCACGGACGAGGAACTCACCCGCTACCAGGACGTCACCAGCTACAACAATTTCTACGAATTCGGCACCGGCAAGAACGACCCCTCGCGCGCGCCGCGCACGTTGCGCACCTCGCCGTGGTCGGTAACCGTGGGCGGTGAATGCGCCAAGCCCGGCAGGATTTCGCTGGAAGACCTGCTCAAGGGCCTGAAGCCCGAAGAACGCATCTACCGCATGCGCTGCGTGGAAGGCTGGTCGATGGTGATCCCCTGGCTGGGCGTGCCATTGGCCGACGTGCTGAAGAGATTCGAACCGACCTCGAAGGCGAAGTACGTCGCCTTCACCTCGCTGGCCGATCCGAAGCAGATGCCGGAGGTGCGTTACCGTTCGATCAACTGGCCGTATCGCGAAGGCCTGCGCATCGACGAGGCCATGCATCCGCTCACGATCCTCGCCACCGGCCTGTACGGCAAGGCCTTGCCGCAACAGAACGGCGCGCCGCTGCGGCTGGTGGTGCCATGGAAATACGGCTTCAAGGGCATCAAGTCGATCATCGAGATCAACTTCGTCGAGAAGATGCCGGAAACCGCCTGGCACGACCTGCAGCCGTCGGAATATGGCTTCTTCAGCAACGTCAATCCGAACGTCGACCACCCGCGCTGGAGCCAGAAGACCGAGCGCCGCATCGCCGGCAAGACCGGCAACCTGTTCGCGGAGCGGATTCCCACCCGCCTCTTCAACGGCTACGCGCCGCAGGTCGCCTCGATGTACGCGGGCCTGGATTTGAAGAAGTGGTTCTGATGTTTAGCTTTCCTTCTCCCTCTGGGAGATCGAAGCCGCTTCCAGCGGCTGAGGGGCGCGAAGCGCCGGATGAGGGCGGGAAATGACATGCTAGAGAACGTTCCATGACGCCGACCTCTCCCGCCCTCATCCGCCCCTCCGGGGCACCTTCTCCCCGGGGGAGAAGGGACAGCAAGATCATCGCCGCCAAGACCGCCGTCCATCTCGCCGCGCTGACGCCGCTGGCGATCCTCGCCTGGCAGTTCTGGAGCGTCTACAGCACGGGAAGCGATGCCCTCGGCGCCGATCCGGTCGCCGAGATCGAGCATCGCCTCGGCTTGTGGGCGCTGCGCTTCCTGATGATCGCCCTGGCGATCACGCCGCTGCGCCAGCTGACCAGGCAGACCGTGCTGATCCGCTTCCGCCGCATGCTCGGCCTGTATGCGTTCGCCTACGCCACCCTGCACTTCTCGGCTTATCTGTTCCTGGACCTGCGCAACTACTGGACGCAGATCTTCGAGGATATCGCCAAGCGCCCCTACATCACCGTCGGCTTCGCCGCCTGGCTGCTGCTGTTGCCGCTGGCGATCACCTCGACCAAGGGCTGGATCAAGCGCCTGGGCCGCAACTGGGGGCGCCTGCACAAGCTGGTCTACGTCATCGGCGTGCTGGCCGTGCTGCACTTCTGGTGGCTGGTGAAGTCCGACATCCGCGAGCCGCTGCTGTACGCGGCGATCCTGGCCGTGCTGCTGGGGTGGCGCGGATGGAAATGGGTGCAAAAATCGCGCGCTTCGCGCCCTGTCGTTGCCCGTCCCAGCCGTGTTGACGACGCGGCCCCGGCGCGGGAATGACCGGCGAAAAATTAGCCGCTGCCGAACAACAGTAGCAGCGCCAGCAATCCCGCCAGCACCAGCGCCGCCAGCAGCAGCCATGGCAGACGCCACGCCGTCGAGCGGCCCTTCCCCGCATCGGCCGGGGTTTCGAGTTCGAAGATGTGCTCATCGACCGGCGTCAGCCGGGTCTCGCGTTCCGCCCGCCGCAATGCCGGCGCCTCCACCACGAAGCGATGGTGGGCGTCGAAGACGATCTGATCGCCCGGCTGCAGCCAGGCGTTGCGCACCGATTCGCCGTTGACCACGCTGCCGTCCACCGAACCGAGATCGCGCAGGATGATGCGGTCGCCCACCAATTCCAGGCGCGCATGACGATCGGCGAAGGCCGGATCGTCGATGCGGATGTCCGCTTCCTCGGTGCGCCCGACCAGGCGCGAGCGCTCCAGCGTGAAACTGCGTCCGTGGTACTGCCCGCCGACGCCGCGCAACAGCACGCGCGTTCCGTCGGCGATGTCCACATCGCCCGCATCCTTCGGCAGCTTCTCGGGCACCTGCGGCGGCTGCGCGCCCACCAGCCGCATCTCGATGCCGTCGACGTAGACCGCATCGCCCACGCGCAGCATGGCCATGCGACGGATCTCACGCCCGTTGACGTGCACGCCACGCACGCCGTCGGCCACCGTCAGCCAGACGCCGCGGCGGTCCACGAAGAATCGCACCAGCGGTGCCTGCGCTTCATCCAGCAGGCCAAGGGTGTCGGCGCGGCCGTTCGCACGGCCGATGCCATGCATGCCGGCGCCGAGCATCAGCTCGGGCTGGTCGCGGCCGACGAAGCGCAGTTTCAGGGGATCCATGCGGCGGCAATCTACCATGGCCGTCCAGGCTTGGAGCCGACGCGCACACGCCGCAGAATACGCCCCACCTACGCAGCACGGAGCCACGCATGGCCGGTATCGACATCCGACACAAACATTCCATGCCCCACGCCAAGGCGCGCAAGGCCGTGGAGGACGTGGCGAAGAAGCTCGCCGACCGCTTCGACTTCGAATACGGCTGGGACGGCGACACCATGAACTTCACGCGCAGCGGCGTCGACGGCAAGATCGCGCTGACGGCGAAGCAGCTGCATGTCACCGCCAAGCTCGGGTTCCTGCTTTCGGCGTTGCAGGGCACGGTAGAGAAGGAAATCCGGCGCGTGCTTGATGAGAAGTTCTCTTGAGCGCCCGTTCAAATCTTGACTGAAAAGCAGATTTGTCCGCGAGGAACGCTACGCAAAGAACGCAAAAAATCCGATGATCAGACAGTCATCGTTGTGAACCTCTGAATAACTCAAATCGTCATCCCGGCTAAAGCCGGGATGACGAATCTCAGAGCTTCTTTTGCATTTTTTGCGTCTTTTGCGGACTGCTTTGAAGATTTGAACAGCCCCTGTCATCAACCGAACAAAAACGGATCATCCTCCCCCTCGAACAACCGCCGCGACACCTCCCGCTCGTCACGCTCGATCTCGGCCACGAACTTGTCGGGATTCCCCAACGCCTCGAACGCGGCGTAGCCGCGCTCCAGAAACCCCTGCAATTCACTGAGCCCCGCCAGCTTGGCCGGTCCGCGCGAGAACGCCAGCAACGCCGACACACCCGGCATCTTCAGGGCGCGCCCGAACCCGGCGCCCACACTGCGGATCAGCGCGATCTGCCGCGCCCGCAACCGCGGCAGGCCGATCTCGCGATACGCCTCCGCGTACAGCGCCTCGTCCAGCCGCTTCCGGCGCGGCGCCAGCGCCTGCAACGCTTCGGCCATGCGCAGATCGAGCGCATGCGACAGCACGCCCAGCTCCATCGCATCGGCCACCGTCTCCAGCAGCCGCTTGGGCAGCAGCCGCTGCATCATCGGCAGCACCCGCGCGATGTCGGCGTCGCGGCGGGTGAAGTCGCGGTCGCCGTAGACGTCGGTAAGGAAGAATTCGGCGGCCGGCCGGCGCTTGGGATCGGCCAGGAAGCGCTGGAAACTGCGTTTCAGGCGTTCAGCCTGCCAGCGCCGCAATTCAGGCAGCCAGGGCGACTTGTTGCGCGGCTCCCGCTTGGGATCCTGCAGCCACTGGTGCCAGGCGAGCCGGCGCGCGATTCGGGCGGCTAGGGGCGATCGGGCCATGGTGCTTATCATCCATGCTACCGGTACCCAAGGCGAGCCGGTTTATCCCGGCGGATCGGCTAAACTCCGCCATCCCCGGAACGTGACGGTCCGCATGCTTTCACTCCATACGGCGCAGCGACGCGCCCCTTCCCGCAAGCGCCAGCCGGCCAGGATCGGCCTGGCCATCGCAGGCGGCGGCCCGATCGGGGGCATGTACGAACTCGGCGCACTGCGCGCCCTCGACGAGGCGTTCGAAGGCCTCGACATCAATGACCTCGACGGCTACGTCGGCGTCAGCAGCGGCGCGTTCCTGGCCGCCGGGCTTGCCAACCGCATCACCACCGACGAGATGTGCCGGGTCTTCATCACCGGCGACAGCCACGACATCCAGTTCCGCCCGGAAACCTTCCTGCGCCCGGCGCTCTACGAATACCTGCAGCGCGCCGCCAGCCTGCCGCGCCTGACCATCGACTGGTGGCGCGGCCTGCTGCTCGATCCGCGCAACGCGCGCTGGTCCGACATCATCGAACGCTTCGGCGGCCTGGTCCCGACCGGACTGTTCGACAACACCGAAGTCGAACGCTTCATGCGCGGCGTGTTCAACCGCCGCGGCCGCAGCAACGATTTCCGCGAACTGCCCAACAAGCTGTTCGTCGTCGCCGTCGAACTCGACAACGGCGAACCCGTGGTCTTCGGCAGCGAAGGCTGGGACGACGTGCCGATCTCGCAGGCGGTACAGGCCAGCGCCGCCCTGCCCGGCCTGTATCCGCCGGTGGAGCTGCGCGGGCGCCACTACGTCGACGGCGCCCTGCGCCGCACCCTGCATGCCTCGGTGCTGCTGGAGCGCGGCATCGACCTGCTGATCGGCATCAATCCGCTGGTGCCCTTCAACAGCAGCGGCAACGGCGCGAAGAACGCCATGCACAACCGCCTGGCCGAGGGCGGCCTGCCGGCGGTGCTCTCGCAGACCTTCCGCAGCCTGCTGCAATCACGCATGCAGGTCGGTCTGGCGAAGTACACGCAGCAGTATCCCGACGTCGACCAGCTCGTGTTCGAAGCCAATTCCGACGACGGCGAACTGTTCCACACCAACCTCTTCAGCTTCGCCTCGCGCCGCCGCGTCTGCCAGCAGGCCTATCGCCACACGCTGGAGGAACTGCGCCGGCGCGCCGACGAATTGCGCCCAGCGCTGGCCGCGCACGGCATCCGCCTGCGCGATGAGGTCCTCGACGATCCCCATCGCACCATCCTGAGCGGGTTGGCGCCATTGCCGCCGCGTGGCACCGAAACCACCGCCAGGCTGCGCCGCGCCCTGGAAGACACCGAGCGCGTCATCGCCAAGCGTTCGCACCAGCGCCGCAGCCGGCGTTTGTCCGCATAACCCGCCGACGGGCGTTTCGGTGCCCGAGCACGCCTTGCGTGCTGGTCGTGTGAATGCTCTAGATAAGACGCGGACGATGCACGCAAACGCATAAGAGCGCCCGGGAGGGCACATGGCCAAGTTCAAGAAAACCGCAAGCAAGAAGACCGCCTCCAGCAAGCCTGACCTGCAGGCCCAGGCCGACAAGCTGTCCAAGTCGCTGAGCGAATCCGCGCAGCAGATCTGGCACGCCGGCGTCGGCGCCTTCGCCCGCGCGCAGGCCGAGGGCGGCAAGCTGTTCGAAACCCTGGTCAAGGAAGGCCTCAACCTCGAGCAGACCGCGCGCAAGATCGCCGGCGGCCGCGCCGATGTGGTCCGCGATGCCGTCGAACAGCGCGTCGAGCAGGCCCGCGGCCGCGCCACCGACACCTGGGACCGCCTGGAAAAGGTGTTCGAGGATCGCGTGCAGCGCGCACTCACCAAGCTCGGCGTGCCGGGCCGTGACGATCTCACCGATCTGAGCAAGCGCGTCGAGGCGCTGACCGCCGAACTGCGTCGTCAGGGTCCGGCGTCGCGCAAGTCCACGGCCGCCAAGGCGCCGGCCAAGAAAGCCGTTCGCAAGTCGGCGAAGAAGGCGACCGCCAAGCGCGCGCGCTGATCTGAATTCGACAAAGCCCAACGCCGGCTGATCCTGGGACTTGATCCTGTAGGATTCCCCGGTAAAGATGTAGCGGTAAACGTTTTCGCCCGCCAACCCATCAGAAGACCGTATGCTCCCTCCCCTTACGGCTTCGGGTTGGCGGGCTTCTGCTTTCTGGGGCTGATGTTTTGCCTTTTGGGAGTGAGTGTTTGACTGGCTCGCTATTTCCGCGTGGGCGGAAATCCATGTCCCTGTCCGTTGTCCCGGCGCAAGCTGGGATCTATTTTGCTGTTGCTTCTGCTTGTCATTCCCGCGAAGGCGGGGGTTTCACAGCCGGATGGCTGGTCATCCAGCTGTTCGCTTGATCGTCGTCCCAGCGAAAGCTGGGATCCATTTGGGTTTTGCTGTTGTTGTTGCTTGTGAAGAGCAAGAGCGTTTCGTCCGCTGCGCGGCCGAGTTCATTTCTTTTGATAAGCGTCAAAAGAAACGAACCAAAGAAAAACGCTTTT